>JAEFAM010000021.1 GCA_016287565.1 Clostridia bacterium | reverse complement strand
CTCGGATCGGAGAAGCCTCCGCTGATCGCTGCGTCTATCCCGATACGGAAACTGCCGGGGTTGCTCATCGTAACAGATTCACGCTTTTTGATGATAACAATTCCGCCTCTGCCGTAATAATCCGCGTTGACAAGGCAGTTCGCAAGCGCTTCGCGTAGCGCTTTGTGGACCGGCGTGTCGTCTACGCGAAGCCCGCCGTTCATTTCAAACGGAACCTTTAGATCGAGCTGCAGTTTGTTGTACGCACGGAAATAGAAATCGTATACGTTGCCGCTCCAGTCTCCTGAAGAAGAGATAAACCTGTCCGTCCAGCGGTGAACGTCGTCATATTCCTCGCGATAATCCAGAAAAAAGTTCGGATACTCACGGACAATGTCATATTCGTTACCGAACATAAGCAGGCCTGCTGAGGTCGGGTGACGTTTTCCATCTTCGCCGAACCCGGCTGCGCCAAGTTTTATAAGAAACTCCCCGTCTTCAAGCGTGTCCCAGACATGGCCCGGGCGGGACAGTCTCATGCGCTGGCGGTAGGAACGCAGACTTTCGGCGTTGATGACGTCCATACCGAAATTGTCGAGCACAAGCATATCCTGCGTTCGTACAGACGCATCTCGGTACATAGCCTTCAGTTCTTCGTCCGTACACTTGTAATCGCCTTCTCCGTTGCGGCGGTAACTGTTAAGCGGATTGCCGTCAATATACACGGGTTTATACGATCTGTCGGCGCGCGGAACGTTTATGACGACAATACGCTTGCCGTCAACGTTCTCCACTGAAACGTCTTTGCCCGAAAGAACGTTCACGCTTGCTTTTTGCGTATTGTTGACAAGATCCCAGAAATCTTTGATCAGCCTGTCCGGATCGGGAAGGTCAACGGCGTGAAGCGATTTGTCCGGATGCTCCTCAACTCCGAGCAATATGATCCCGCCGAGCGTGTTTGCAAAAGCGGAATACGTCTCCCAGATACTGTGAGGAAGTCCTCCGAGTGCCTTTTTCGCTTCGATACGGTTATTCTCTCTGTATTTTTCAAGGTTTTTCAAATCGATCATCTGACGCACCCCTCCATTATCTGTTTCCACATAGAATGCCTATTGTCATAGAAGTGTCATACTTATCTTTGCTCTGCGATCCTCTTTTTTAATTTGTTTTTTAAATCGTAAATCCGATTCAGTTTAACCGGATTCTTACTGCCGCAGCAGATCAAAAGGAATGTGCAAACGTCATGACACAGCTTATCTTCAACGTCGGCAGAGCCAAACCGGTTGTTTATGGCTTTGCGGATTCCATCTTCGGAGTGTTTTCGATCAAGAACATCGTTCAGCAGACTCAGAAGATACTCCTCGTCGGTGATCTTTGTTTCTTCTGCCTGTTCTTCTTTTTCCTCGTCGTCCTCATCTTCCGCGGAGTAATCGTACAAAACCGGCTCTTTGATCCGTTTGATTCCGTCGGCTTCGTCGCGCCGTTTCAGTTCTTCGGCAAAGGCGAGAATCATTTTTCGCTGAATATGTTCCACGCTCCCGCGGTTAATATCGTGTGCCGCGGCGTACTCGCGTATGGATTTGGGCTCTTCTCCAAACCTCTCGTTAATAAAGTCAGCAAACGGAGCGAGCGGACCTTTCAGACAGATATCGAGGAATTTCAAATCTGAAACCAGAATAATGTAATCCTCTTTTTTGATACCGACGTATTTCTTCTCGCTTCTGCAGAGCCGGACACGGGCTTCGTCCTTGGTTTTGTGGAGAAGGATATCTTTGGCATATTCCGTGTAAGACGGGGACGAGCGAAGGCGGCGGCTTTTGAGATATGTATCGTCAAAGCGGTGTGCCTTCTTTTCCATTCTTATTATACGTTCCCTAACATTAAACCCGTCTTCTTCGATATCTTCAAGATTGGAAAGCTGTTCTTCATAGGAGTCGTCGTATCTGTACAACTGATGTTTCTGTCCGTACTTATCTTCGACCTCCGAATAGAACTTCTCCTTGCTGACGACAAAATAATCCTTGTTGCGTACGAATCTCCATTTTTTGCAGATGACAAACTCTTTTCCGGTCTCCGGCTCCGGAACCATCATTATGACTTCGACAGGAGAACCGTTATATACCCTGTAAATGCCTGGCTTTACTTTTTCACCTTTTCGTTCGTATGGCATATTATTACTCACTCTGTCCTCTCTGGTTTCAGGATAGTCGATGCCCCACTCTGAATAATCGACCGAAACAGAATAATGATGATTCAGTTCCTGTAAATCACCTTATCGAGCGCCTCAAACGCCGCGTCCACTGCCGCTTCGCGGGATTCAAAAACTTCAACACAAAACTCGTTGTCAAGGGAATATTTCCATTTGGAACTGTTTTTGATCCTGTAAAGGACAACCAGGTGTTCCTTGATTTTAGCATATGCATTGCCGTTTCGCGATTCTTTCCATTTTCGATTCAGAAAGTTCTCCCTGCGGCTCTGCTTG
Organism: Clostridia bacterium; assembly: GCA_016287565.1. Taxonomy (GTDB): domain Bacteria; phylum Bacillota; class Clostridia; order UBA1212; family UBA1255; genus UBA1255. The sequence goes on along the minus strand of JAEFAM010000021.1, from coordinate 29,291 downwards.
TTTTTGAACTCCTGCTCACGTTTCTTTGCCGCCTCGACATCACCTTCCATCTTGCCCGCACATATGCAGCCGACGTTAAGCGGACGGTAATGGGGATGGACCATATGATGCACGTAACGAATTATCTGATACCCGCACATTTCACAAATCCCGCACGGTTCGCCCAGATCAGTCACACCGATACACGTCCAGCCGGTGTGGGGGACGTCGTCTCTCTTCCATAGATTCTCTGATTCTGCAAGCTTTTTGCGCAGTTCATCCGAAATAACCGGCTGCTGTTTTTGGCGCTTATTATCGTTGGCTTCGGGCTCAGGTTCGCCGGTTTGCGCAGAATCGGAAGAAGGAGCGGCAGGCTGCCCGGGAACTACGGAATTGATGACTTCGTCTTTTGTAAAGCGGTCCATTTCCTCAAGTTCTTCACTGCCGGGTCTTTCAGTGTCTGTCTGGGAAAGAGGCGCCTTGTAGTTCAGATAAACATCACGGTCTTCGCCGTTTTCGTTTTTATTTAGAATAACAACATCACCGTTTTCAAGCTTGACAACCGCTTGCATCTTATGGATCGCGCCATCCTGATATCCGGAAACGTCGGTAACGATAGTAAACCTTGACTCTCCACCTGCGGCAATAACTTGACGCTCGGCGTATTTAGCGAACGCTCCATACACGGGCTCTCCGCCGTCAACAGTATATCCGTAACTGTTGATCTTCATCTTTTGATTTCCGAACCAGCCGTGCATTGCAACAGTTTTAATATTGCCCTTTGATCCGTCAACCAGCTTCTTTTTGGCACTAACCGCACCATTGCCATTGGCAACTCTCATATTGTTCACAAAAATCTGATCATATGAAAGCCGGTCTCCGTTTTCAGATGAAAAATTACGCAATACCGGACTGGGTTCAGCGACGTCCGTCTGAGAATGAACGGGCGCTGAAGGCGAAGTGGCTGTGACAGATTCTTCCGACTGAATCTCATTCGCAGGCAGATCCGTTTCTGCTTCCTCTTTCCCGATAATCTCGGTCTTAACAGCAGGCGGATCATTCTCAAGTGCGTCGTGCGGTCTGTCAAAATACCCGCGAGATATAGTGCGCGTCTGCGACAGTTTGTCAAATTTTATGACGTAACTTCCGCGCTTTTCATCTATACCGACGATCTTTCCGTGACCGAACGCATGATGAACTACGTCTGACCCTACTCCAATACCTTCCTTCGGCTCCGGAGGCGGTGTGTTCCTTCGAATATAACCGTACGCCTCACGCATCAAGTCGTCGGATATTTTACCTATTCGCGTATAATTCTCAATGCCTATTTCATTTAAGAAACGGGATGGCAGTTTTTTGATTCCTTTTTCTGACATTCCCTCGGAATCCATTATAAACAGATACTCTTTCGCTCTCGTTATCGCCACGTAGCAAAGACGGCGTTCTTCCTCCAAACCGAGTTTTTTGCGTTCTTCTATCGTTTTTGAAGAGGGGAAAATACCTTCGGTAAAACCTACAATAAACACCACCGGGAACTCCAGACCTTTTGCGGAGTGAATAGTCATTAGTTTGACCGCCTCGCGCGGTTTTTCTTCATCTTCGCCTGATTGAAGCGCGATCTGCATCAAAAACTCGGAAAGCGTCAGATTTTCACCAAAAGAGCGCTCGAATTCGTTCGCGATACGTTTGAATTCGGAAAGGTTCTCCAAACGCTCCTCATCGCCAAGTTCCCTTATATACTGTTCGTAACCGGATTCAACAGTTACGCGATTGACGATCTCGGAGATTCTCGCAGATTCGGAAAATTGTCGCATCGTGTCAATGAAATTGACAAATTCATCTGCTCCGCTTGCCCTGAAAACAGATTCGTTAAGATTGTATTTCAGCGTTTTGTAAAAACTCTTTTTCTCTTCTGTGTCGAATACTGTAATTGAATTATCTTTGAGAGTCTCGAGATAAGCCATTTTCGACCTGCCGAATTTTCGGCGCGGAGTATTGATGATACGTTTGAAGGACACGTCATCATCAAAAGCGATCAAACGCAAATATGCGATAATATCCAGGATCTCCATTCGCTGATAGAATTTGACGCCGCCGTAGATCTCGTAGGGGATGTTGTTCTCGACAAACTTCTTTTCTATAACGCGGGAGAGAAATCCGGATCTGTACAGTACCGCAAAATCCGAATAAGAATACCCTTTTGTCCTTTTCAGACTGCGGATATTGTCGACAATGACCGTGTTCTCGGCATCATCACTTTTTGAATGAAAATGGGTAACGACAGCCCCGTTCTCGGACTTTGTGAAAAGATCCTTTTTCAGTCGGAGCTCATTCTTTTCTATCAGATGGTTAGCACAACGCAATATCTGCGGGGTAGAACGATAATTCTGATTCAAAAAGATCGTTTCCGTCGGATTATGCGTCTTATCAAAATCTACGAGCAGTTTGACGTCAGAGCCGCGCCATTCATAAATATTCTGATCAGGATCGCCGACGATCATTAGATTCTTATATTTGCCCGAAAGAATATCTACAAGCGCTAATTCACGCTTAGAACTGTCCTGAAACTCGTCGACCTGGATATAGTTAAGCCTGTCCTGCCATTTTTCTCTGATTTCAGCATCGGTCTCGAGAAGATAGAGCGCAAAACTCATCAGATCGCTGAAATCAAGAGAATAAACTGCTTTCTGCCGCTGCATAAACTCCTCAATGATCTGATCATCCTGATTATTGATCGCCGCCATGATCTGGCAAGGCTTCGGATTACAGAATCTAGGAACATAATCAGTTCTACTCTTCACAAAGTTTATTTTCTTGAGTATGTTTTCAAAGCTTGCGTAATCAAGCTTCAATTCGTGTTTTTGATAGATATCCTCAAGGATAGCCTTCTGCTGGGAAGTATCAATTATCTGAAAGCCTTTTGTAAAAAAGAGTTTTTCCGGATCTTCGCGCAGCAGTCTCGCACAGAAGCCGTGATACGTACAAATAAGAGAAGTATCATATTCCGGGCCGATCAGCGCTCGAATTCGCTTCTTCATTTCGCCGGCGGCTTTATTGGTAAATGTTACGCACAGGATGTTGGCGGAGTCAATACCATACTCCTGTACGAGATACGCATATCTACTGACGAGGAGCTTGGTCTTCCCGCTTCCGGCACCGGCAATCACACGCACATATCCTTCCGTCGCCCTGACCGCCTCGATCTGTTTATTGTTCAATTTATCGAATAAGTTCATAAATCAAGCCTCTCCGAATCCGATAGTTACATTATACGCGAAAAGAAGTACCGAAACCGGTATATTACTCAGCCAAACGCGTCTCTCCGTTGTTTGCATTGGAATCGTCCGGCAGAAATTCGATAATGTCATCAAGTTTACAGCACAGCGCAGCGCAAATGTTGCGGAGTGCTTCAGTGCTCACATCCTGGTTCTTACCCATTTTTGTCATCGTGTAGTGACTGACGTGAGCGAGCTGCTCCAGATCCTTACGGTCCATGTCCCGATCCAATAAGATGTGCCATAACTTTTTATAACTGACTGCCATATCTTCCTCCGAGTGAATGGATTTCTCGAATGAGAGTATACTCATCTATCTTAATCTATTATAGCAAAGCCCACTCTAAAAGTCAAGCTCAAAATATGAATTTCGTATCTCGCGTTACAAATTCACGAGCACTAATAGTAAGGAATAGTATATTCCGTGCCTTTTTCTCAACTGTCAGTTGAATTATACTTGCTTTTAAATCCCTTCTAATACGAGAAATTATCTGCTACAATATTCTTGACTCAAAAAAAGGAGAATTCACAAAATGAAAGAAACAATTGGGCAAATCATCCGTCGGTTGCGAAAAGAGCGGGATCTTACACAAGAAGAACTGGCTGAGAAATTAAACATATCTTCACAAGCAATTTCAAAGTGGGAAAACGGTTCGACAATACCGGATATTTCGCAGGTTGTTCCGCTTGCTAAACTGTTCGGCATATCGACAGATTATCTTCTCAGTAATGAAACAACTATAAGAGACGGCAGAAACCAAGTTACGTATCCACTATGGGTCATGGGAATATATAATACTGACGCGTATGCACACTTATATAATTTTACTATTGAGTTGATTCCTATATTTCAAAGAAATATGAGTGAAAAGAGTTTTTTAGATATTGAATATCATGAAAAGGACAATGATGGTATAATTGAGGTTACACACTATTGGATAACTAAGGATGAAGTATTCAAATTCCGCGGCGGAGACAGCGAAGCCTGTAAAGAGGCTACTCTCCGAATTTGTGAAAAAGGAATATATGGCCATGTAATTTAAACAATCTCTATCAGAACAAGCGATAATCTATCCAACAGAGCCCAGATAACAGTATCGTTCATGACCGCCAATCAATCGCCACTCGACATATAATTGTAGGTGTTTTCGTTTTCAGAAGCGTGTCTTTCGTTTTGGCCAAAAATCAATTCCCTCAGCATGCTTATTCATATATCAAAAGAGGTCACATTATTATGCATGGATGTTCTGACCACTTATCTGACCCCAACCAGCGACGGAGCGTAAGGAAACAACGGAGAAATCGGGCTGAAAACCATGCGAAAGGGCTCCAAAACGGCCGAAAAACGTCCAAAAACGGGTATCGGAAGGATCGTGGTTTGTTTGGGACCACGATGCCGCGAGTTCGAGTCTCGCCACTCCGACCACAAAACGGCCGGTATCGGGCATAAGCAACCTGATACCGGCGCGTTTTTTGTGTCAAGTTTTTTGCCTGCTTAAAACTACTAATCTATCGGACTACCACTATCTATTTCGCCACCTACACCTGCTCCTCCATAATCATCAGATGTTGCAATAATATCCTTTGCCTCTAAAATAACTATTTCTATCTTCACATCATCATATAACTCTTTCATCCGTCTCACTCCTTTCAAGTTATTATGTTCTTAACAACACCGCAAACTATATGCTGTATATTGAATTCATCAATATAAACCAAATATGCTAAAACAAATACTTTCTCGTCCTGATCTACATTTTTTTTCGTCCATGTATGAGTACACGTCAATCCTCTTTCATCCACTATTTTCCCTGAAAGCGCTTGTATCGTTGCATTATATATTTTCTGATTCACATCAGTAACTGTATCCAATACACTTGCATCAGAAACTTTATCTGATCCTATCGATATTAACACTCCTGCTCTAGATATAATACATCCGGCCGGCACAAAAATATGCTCAGCAAAAACCACACCACTGTCATTCGTCTTCATATCCACTATATCTACGGATGCTTTTTCACTGCTGTCATATCCATGCTTTGGGAGCACTTCTACACCGGTTCCTTCCACCGGTTCACCATTAATTGTTGCGACCGGCTGAATAGAATACACTTTGTCAACATCGACATCTGATATAGTAGCCGTATATTTACCTGTAACATCATCTTTCGTACCTGCAAATTCCATAGTAGTATTCATATAATCCCGGTATCTAAACCTTACTTTTAAAACTTTGGCAATTATTTCACTGTTAATTACAGTTGTTAAAAACATTTTGCCTTCGTCTATACTAACAGTCATTTTTGTGATCAAAGATTCCTCACTGTATAAAAAAGTGATTTCAGACACCTCGGTTCCTTCGCTCACTGTTACTGTTTCTACAGTGCATTCCTTCGGTTCTGACCCATTATTAAATATCACAACCGGCTGTATAGCATATATTGTATTAACATGAATACCTGATACCGTAGCTGTATATGCATACGACTTTTCATCCTTTTTGCCCGTAATCACTTTATCGGCAACTTGGTATCTAAATGTTACACTATCAATAACATCACTGCTTTCACAATTAACTTCAGCCTCTAATTTCATATTACCAACGTTATCTATATTAACTTTCGTAATTTTTACAGATGAACTCCGGTCAGAAACATACACTGCATTCAAAACACAATCTTTCGCTACTCGAAAAGCAACCTCTCTGTTTGTTGATATTTTCACATCATCAAGTAACCAGTGAGAAAAAGTCTTTCCGGTTGTATCAACGTATCTCTCTATTTCATCTGCATTAAATGTTAAATATTCACTTGCAGCAAAATCACGAAACAATCTCTCTGCAACTACATCGTTACAACATACAGTAACTGTGTATTTGCCATCCAGGCCCGGGATACTGGAATCTGCAGCTTCACTGGTGCGGCTAAAAACGCCCTCCACAGTAAATGTCGTCGCCGCTGTACCTAATTTATTTGCTACCTCATTCTTGGCTTCTTCTGTAGTATAAAGATTTCCACTGACAGTATTTACATCACCGTTAACCTTCCAACCGTCAAGCTTAAACCCATAAAAATTCATTTCGGGAAAACTTATATCATCATTTGTTGTATAAGTTACTATTTCCCAAATTTGTTTTTCACCATTCAAATCGGCTGCAAATTTTATAATTTTTTCATTTTCATCTCTACACCTGATCTCAAACTCAACATCTTCAGATATAATAAATTCATAAACTGAAGAATCTGTTACCAACTTTCCGTTTGAATACCATCCAATGAAACTGCTATCAAATTGTGTATCATTTAAATACATCAGTTTAAGCACAGTCCCGGCCTTTATTTCATCGATTTTCACTTTACCGGCATCTGTTATGCTCACGCCTGCGTCATCCGAGTTTGAAATATGTTTGTTGGAACTTATCGTCAAAGCACACAAAGCAGCTTCATCACCACCAGGGTTACGTGAGTCAAGCTCTGACACTTTAGGCGGCCAATTATCTATCGTTGTCTCAGTGTCATACGCAAATCCCTTCAAGTGTGGGTAAAAATAATACCCTGATTCACTCCCTTTTACAAGCCATATCTCTGATAAAAGACCCGGCATATTATCCACGTTTTCAGTAATATATGTTCCTATAGTCATATCTTCTGTAGTAAGTTTGCACTCAGCAAACTCCTTATTCCCTACGGCACTGTCTAAACTACACCGCCAAAAATCATAGTAGCAATTTTCAACTGCACTATCATCACTCATAGATCCTGCTATAGCTCCTGCATAAGACTGCAGTACTTCTCTATTATAAACTTTCTTATCCGACTCTTTAATATAAACCACACGCTTACTTTGCGCAGCTGTGATTTTTCCGGCGCTGCAGTTATAGCAGTTTTTTATTGAGCCACTATTATAACCTGCTATACCTCCGGCATTAATTTTATTTATTGATTCAACATAATAAATGTTATTGTAATCATCAGTTAACTTAAAACCGGCTTTAATAGCTGTACTTCCACAATTGTAGCAATCTTGTATCGTACCTTCATTTTTACCTACCAGCGCACCTACATTTACATTCATATTTTTCACGCAGGGACTTATACCAGTACCTCCGACAGTTCCGCTTCCGCTTAAATAGCATTGCTGTATTTTTCCATAATTTAACCCTGCTATGGCACCCACAAAGACATCTGTATTTTGTGCCGATTCATTGCCAGGAGAAATAGCATTAGCATTGATTTTTGGATTTACTATACCAATATTTTTTACTACGCCCCCTTGACCTATGTACCCAAAAAGTCCCACATACACACTTTGGCTTTCAGTCGTTTTAGATTTATCAATTGTACAACGCAATCCCGTGATAGTATGACCACAGCCATCGAAGGTCCCAATGTACTTGATCTGAGCGTTTCCACTTCCGGAACCATCACCTATTGGGATCCATTTATCATCATTACAGGTAATATCCGCAGTGAGTATAGCATTTACATTTGCATTACCGGCATTTACTATTTTGGCAAACTGTTTTAATTTCTCATAACTATCTATCTTATATACACCACGTGGAGGCCAATCAGCTATATCTTTTGTCGTATCATACACAAATCCGTGCAAATGCGGATAACAATCACAACTCAAACCTCCGCTTTCGTATTCTAAACCGGGATACCATGGTGACTCCTCTCCCGCTTCAAAGTTCATATTACCGGGATCTATAGCATTTTCTCCGGTCATGCTGTCTGTGGTGAGGCCGGTAACGCTCGTGCCGCTTCCTTCTCCGTCCCCGATAGCCTTCCAGTTATTTTCTTTTGTTGCGCCATTAATTGCATATACATTTCTGTCATAGTAGCAGTTTGTTACTGTACCTTCATTTTTCCCTATTACTCCACCTATCGTTGCTGCTGATATGTCATCTCTTCCACAATGATAAGCGTACTGTACTGTACCGCTATTGTAGCCTGCCAGCCCTCCTGCAGCAGTTGCAGCTTTGATCACACCGTTTCCACAGTTATAACAATTCAATATCTTTGCACTACTGCCATCATTATATCCTGCCAGTGCCCCGGCATATGAACTACCTGAACCTTTTGCACTGATATCACCTGACCCGCTGCGATAGCTCTTTTCTATCGTACCCTGATTATATCCTATCATACCTCCGGCACACGTCGGTTGGTTAGCACCGGTTGCTGATACTGTTGCATTTCCACAGTTATAGCAATATGTTATAATAGCGTCAGGTCCGTTCCAGCCTACAAGTGCACCGGCATAATAATTACTATCTTTTTTTATTAAAGAATATTTAGCTTGTATATCACCTGATCCACTACAAAAAGTTTTTTCTATATTTCCGTTATTATATCCAACTATACCTCCGGCAGCTGCCTTTTTTTCCGCTACTGAAAGATTCGCTATTATATTAGCACTCCCACGATTTTCACAAACTGTTATAGTAGCACCGGTCTCATTATACCCAACCAATGCACCGACATACGCATCGCTGCGAGCCACTGCTTTAATCTCGCCACTGCCATCACTATAGCATTTTTCTACTATACCCTCATTGTATCCTACCAACCCACCTACATAGGAAGTATTGTTAACGTTCGAGTTATTAGAAATTGAAGAAATAGTATTTTCACCACTGCTATAGCTAACAGTTATAGTTCCCTTGTTATATCCTGCTATACCTCCGGCATAATCTTCTTGAATATTACTATTAGAACTGCCGGATTTGACCTCTACATTAACATTGCTTTTAATCTGAATTCCAGTTAGATTGCCTTCATTGTATCCTACTAAAGCACCTGCATACACTCTGCCGGTAGAAGAACTTTGGCACGTAATATCCGCATCTTCTATACATATATTTTCTACTGTACCGTCGGTATCTATCCAACCAAAAAGTCCTGCACACTCAGGCTTAAAGTCAACACCGTTATTACTCAAACCCTTGATCGTATAAACGTTACCATCTTTACCGGAAAAAGTCCCTTTATACGCATGGTCTTCATTATCTCCTATCGGAGTCCAGTCTCTGTTATCATAACATTCAAAACTCTTCGTGAGCACTGCATTTAAAGTTGGATCAGATATATAGGTTGTTCCGTTAAATTCGCCGCCATTCACCATAACAGCAAACAATTGTAAATCATTATAGTTATTTATTTCAAACGTAGTACCACTTTTACTATCACCTCTGCTCACAGGTGCAGTATTTCCGGTAGTTGTGATACCTTCCGCCACACTTGATGTCCCCTTTTCATCTGATGATACAGTTACAGTAGTATCACCTGAGTCCGATGATTTTTTTTCATCAACTGTAGTCGCAGCTTTTGTATCCGAACCTTTCACAGCATGTTCACTCATACATCCCGCAAAAGACACACACGATATCACTAAAGTTATACACAAGAATATTAAGATCCACTTACATGTTTTTTGTTTCATAGAAATCAAAAACACCTCCGGTGTATAATATGATTAGTTTTATCACGGCTGAGAGCATTTGTCAATATTTTAGGTCAATTTTTTTGACTTTTTGTGCGAATATTTGACAAAATAAACTATATGGATCCGTTCTTCTGTCGCGTCCGATTACATATATGATACAAAAAAAGCATCGTACCGTAGTACGAATTACCTCTGACCACTCATCAGACCCCAACCAGCGGCGGAGCAGACGGAAACAATGGAGAAATCGGGCTGAAAACCAGGCGAATGTGGTCCAAAAGGGGCAAAAAACGCCTAAAAACGGGTATTGGAAGGCTCGTGGTTTGTTTGGGGCCAGGATGCCGCAGGTTCAAATCCTGTCACTCCGACTGAAAAACGGCCGAAGCGCGGCAAATTTGCCCGGGTTTCGGCCTGCTTTTATGCATTTTTGAAGAATGCCGACAGGCCTCGATCTGCCTGACCACTTATTTGACCGGAACCAGGAAAAGGATAACGTTTTGTCACCGATTTATCGCCGATATATTGTTCTTTGTCGGCGATATAATATAATGAGCATTATTGTGTGAAAAACATAAAAAGGATTTCAACTTGCCAACCACTTGTCAGCCACTTGTCAAACTGATATTTTTAGTTGTCAAACTTTGTGTTTCGCTTGACAAGCGCGGTTTATAGTAGAATACTATTGGTGATCTTGTCAGTAGGTTGCCAAGGGTCGGTTCGATTGACAGTTCCCGAAAGGCCAAACAGACTTGTCCATCAATACGTGCGGATCCATATCTTTCACGTTGACGCCGCCCACCAGCACCTCGCCGGAAGAGACGTCCCAGAAGCGCGGGATCAGGCTCGCGGCAGTAGTCTTGCCGCCGCCCGAAGGGCCCACCAGCGCCACCGTCTGGCCGGGCAGTACCTTGAACGAAACGTGCTCCAGCGCCGGGACGTCCGTACCTTCGTAAGTAAACGTAACGTCTCTGAACTCAACGCCGTTGTCAACAGGCATCTGGGGATCGTCAGTTATTTCAAGCGTCGGAGCGTTCATGACCGTATCGATCCGTGCAAGGGCGGTCTTGGCGAGCATAAGGCCGCTTGCCGCAAACATGATCCTTGCCAGCGCCGTGGAAACTATCGCCGAGAATACTGCGTAGAACGCGAAATTCGTGATAAATCCGGCAAAATTTCCTCCCGCCAGCGCGGAGGGCGCGATCAGCAGGACGACCGGAACGAGGAAGATGAAAACGCCTTCGGTACAGGTCAGATTGACCGACTGGGGCACGCGGCAGACGCCTCCCGTATATCGCTCCGCCTTGCTGCTGTAATCTTCTATGGCCGCCTTGAACGCCTTGAATGAATACACGGTCTGCTGAAACACCTTGACGACCGGGATGCCTCGCACGTATTCGGTGCCGGCTTTGCTCATCGCGTCCTGGGCCTGCTGATATTCCATCATCAGTTTTGCGTTTTTGCCGCCCATCATGGCAAACATTGCCCCGACGGAGATGACTGCGGCAACGAGACACGCCGCGCCCATGCGCCAGTCGAACACGAACATCAGCACCAGCATCCCTATGAACATTGCCGCCGTTCCGACAATATCCGCAAGGTTGTGCGCCAGCAGCGTTTCGGTCTCTGCGGCGCCTCCGTCCAGGCGGTTGCGCAGGAGCCCCGAGGCGTTGTTGTCAAAGAATCCCAGCGGCGTTTTCATCATATGGGCAACGCCCTGTTTTCTGATATTAGCCGCGGTGCGGAACGCCGCGAGGTGCGTGCACATCAGCGCCGCGAAATATACTATTATGCCTCCGAAGGCAAAGCCGAAGGCCATCCAGCCGTATTTTGCGATCTCCGTTGCCTGAGTCCAGTCGGGCGCCACGTTGATCAGATCTCTTGCCGCCAGCCAGATGCAGACGTACGGGATCATACCCATGATCATTGCGACCGCCGACAGGAACATCCCCAGGAACGTCAATACCTTGTACTTCCCTGCGTAGCCGAGCAGCACGGAGATCTCGTTTGCTTTTTTCTCTTTTTTCATATCGTCCTCCTACCTGCCGGACAGGCCGCGCTTCCTGTATTCCTCTGACGAAAGGGAGACGAAAGTGTAGCCGGTGTCGGTAATTGCCCTTTTCAGCACGTCTTCGTCTGCCGCGTTTTCAGACAGGAACGTGGCCTCCCCGCTCTTCCTTGACGCGGATACTTTTTTCGCGCCGGGAAAGACTCTTCTTATCGTGTCGCAGATATGCGCCTCGCACATACCGCACGCCATGCCCTCGATCTTGACCGTGATCTTGTTCATATGAATCCCTCTTTTCATTCTGCGTTTTTAAGCGCTTCTACCATATCTATTTTTCTGTTTTTACGTGCCACCATCCAGCCTACGAGCAGCGAAACGCCGAACGTAAGGAGTATCGAAACTGCGTACGTCAGCGGGCCCAGCATCAGTTTCATTTCGTACTCGGACGCGAGGGCCGAGAGCATCCACTGAAGCGTTCCGACGCCGGCGGGAAGTCCGATGATCACGCCTATCACCGTCAGCCAGATGTTCTGGGAGATCAGCAGCCTTCCTATCTTTCTGCTCCTGAATCCGAGGACTTTAAGCGTGGCAAGCTCGCGGGAACGCTCCACGTAGCTCATAACGCCGAGATTGTACAGCACCACGATGCCCAGGATCACAGCGGCAATGACGAGTATTATCACCATTCCGTCCATGATCTGTACGAAGCTGGCAAAAGAGTCCATAAGCTGGCGCTTGTCCTGCTTGCCGGTGAGCAGGGACGACGACGGTATCTCGCTTGAATCCTTTTCCGTATAAACGGCGGAAACGCTGTAATCGATCCCCAGTTCGTCCGCAAGTTTGTCGGTCATGGTGACGCTCTCGGTCATGATCGAGCGGTTGTAGCCCACGACCTTGACGCGGTACGTTTCTTCCCCTCCGTAAGGCGAAAATTCGATGTACTCCCCGATCTTTGCCCTGTCGGCGAGCCGCAGGCAGAGGTAAACGCCGTCGTTGCGAAGGGAGATGGGCCTGTTGTCCGCGTCGATCACGTCGAACCGGCCCCTGCCGTTGTGCACGATATCCAGCGTGGCGGTGTATCCGTCAATGCTTATGCCCGAATAGCTTTCCCAGTCGGCGTCAAGTTCTTCGATCAGCCTTGCCGCGTCTTCCCGCCCCGTACCGTCGGCGAGGTTGACCTTCGTAGCGTAGTGGGATATGCCGTTGTCCAGAAGGTCCAGAAACCCCGCCATGGTATCGCGCATGCCGAGGCCTCCCACGAGCAGGACCATGCATCCCACGATGCCGATCAGCGTCATAACGAAACGGCTTTTATGGCGCATAAGGTCGCGCACGTTCCATTTCGTGGCAAAGTTCATTTTTGAGAAGAACGGCAGCTTTTCGAGAAGAGATTTTTTCATCTTCTTAGGCGTATATGGACGGAGCGCGTCCGCCGCGGTGCCTTTGAGCTGTACACGGACGGAAAGAAAACTGATCAGCGCAAGGACCAGGACCGTAAGCGCGATCACGGGCCAGCAGAACGCAGGCGTCGCCGCAGTCCAGTCGGGCATATCAAAATAGGTGCCCATCATGCCGTTTTCGCTCATTACGGCTTTGCACACGAAATAGCCCAGCACTCCGCCCAGCGCCGATCCGACGATCCCTATGATCAGGCCGTAGCACGAATAATGGAGCAGAATCGTCCGGTTTTTAAAGCCCAGCGCTTTCAGAATGCCTATCTGCGTCTTCTCTTTCGCGGCAATACGGTGCATCGTGGTCACCATCGTAAGTATCGCTATTGCCAGAAACAGCACGGGCAATATGGACCCCATAGCCTTGCCCTCGGTGGCCTCTCCCATCGCCTCCTTGTAAACGGCGTGATCTTCTTTGGATACGACCATCAGCGTTCTGCCGAGCTTCTCCCTGACCGCGTCTTCCAGTTCCGTTTTTTTCATTCCGGAGCGCAGATTGATCTGTGCGAAGACCCTGTCTGCGGCCCGGTCGAGCATTTCGTCGGTAACCATGGCCTCGGCCTGCGTCTTTGCGGCATCTTCGGGAAGGCCCGCCTTACAAAGTTCATCGCAAACGGTACGGAGCGCTTTTTCTTTCAAGACCGATCTCAGTTTTGCAGGCGAAACGTATGCGAAACCGAATGTGTTGAAGTCCGGCATGACCTGGTTGCTGTCGGCAAGGCAGATCATATTCTCTCCGGATTTGATCAGCCCGACCACTTCGCATTCGATATCGGTGCCCTGAAATTCAAGAGTAAGCGTATCGCCTACGGCAATGCCATTACGTTTCGCGAATTTGTCGGAGAGCCAGATGCCTTCTCCGTTTTCATCGTATTCTTCGCCGCTCATAAGCGTGAACGTGGAGACGGTATAATTTTCCGAAACGTTGAGCGAAAGCGCCTTTTTGCCGTCGCCCTTAATATCGATGTTGACCGCCAGAAATCTCGTGGCCGCGTCAACGCCCTCCACGGAGGCGATCTTTTCGAGTTCCTCTTTCGTAAACCCGGTCTCTGAATACAGGCGGTAATCGGCATATTTAGTATCTTCAAAGAAATTCAGAACGTCGTATTCTATGGTCTTCCATTCCATGTTGAAGCCGAGGAAGATACCGATGCCGAGGGTCATCATTATGACCATGGAAATGAACTGCGCTTTGTAACTCCAAGCGGTGCGGAGCAGTTTTCGTAAAAGCATCACCACTCCACCTCGTCAGCGGAAAGCGGTTCTTTCTGCTCTTCTATGGAGCGGATCTTTCCGTTTTTGACGCGGATCACCACGTCCGCCATTTTTGCGATATTCTGGTTATGCGTGACTATGACGATGGTCTTGCCGTAGTTTTTCGCCATATCGAGCAGCAGCTTTAATACCATCACTCCCGTTTCCGAATCGAGGGCGCCGGTGGGTTCGTCGCACAGCAGTATCTTGGGATTCTTACACAGTGCGCGTGCAATGGAGATGCGCTGCTGTTCTCCGCCGGAAAGTTCCGAGGGGAAGTTGTTCAGATGGTCCAGAAGCCCTACCCTGCCGATGATATCTTTTGCGTCCAGAGCGTTCTTAGATATTTCGTTAACGAGTTTTACGTTTTCGTACACCGTAAGCGTAGGGATCAGGTTGTAGAACTGGAACACGAAACCGACGGTGGAAGCGCGGTAGTCCGCAAGCTCGTTGTCGGAGAGTTTCGAAATGTCAGCGCCGGAAACGGTGATCGTTCCCTCGCTCGGGCTGTCAAGGCCTCCGAGCAGATTCAGGAGAGTGCTCTTGCCCGCGCCCGAGGGGCCGAGGATCACGACGAACTTGCCCTCGTCGAGGGTAAAACTGACCTTATCCAGTGCGCGGAGCTCATGATCCCCCGCTTTGTAGATCTTCGAAACGTTTTCAAAATGTACGATAGACATATTGTCCTCCTTTGGCAGTTAGCACAGACTAACTTCATATGTAAAAATCAAGGGCTCGAAGCCCCTGTCTTGTTTACGTATTCATCCGAGCGCCACGTCCAGCGCCATCATTGCCGTAAAGCCGAATGCGAACATCACGACGCCCACGTTGGAATGCTTCCCCGCCGACATTTCGGGGATCAGCTCCTCCACGACCACGTAGATCATTGCCCCGGCCGCGAAAGAGAGCAGGTACGGCATGGCGGGCACGAACAGCCCTGCGAACAGTACGGTCAACAGCGCCCCGATCGGCTCTACCGCCCCGGACAACGCCCCGTCGATAAACGCCCTGCATTTCGTCTTGCCCTCCGCATGGAGCGGCATCGATATGATCGCGCCCTCCGGAAAGTTCTGTATCGCTATCCCGAGGGACAACGCCAGAGCGCCTCCCGCGGTGATCTCGGCGGAGCCTGAAAGCAGTCCCGCGAACACCACGCCGACGGCCATTCCTTCCGGGATGTTGTGCAGCGTGACGGCCAGCACCATCATAGTAGTCTTTTTGGCCTTGCTTTTGAGGCCCTCCGCCTGCTGCGCGTTCATATGCAGGTGAGGGATGATCTTGTCCAGCAGGAGCAGGAACAGGATACCGAGCCAGAAGCCGGCGAACGCGGGCAAAAACGCCCATCTGCCTTTATCGGCGCATTGGTTCATTGCCGGGATAAGCAGGCTCCAGATCGACGCCGCGACCATCACTCCCCCCGCAAAGCCGGTCAACGCGCGCTGTACGGTGAGGCTCAGCTGCTTTTTCATAAAGAATACGCAGGCGGAGCCCAGCGCCGTGCCTATAAACGGTATCGCTATTCCTTCAGCAACTTTCAGCCACATACGGCCTCTCCTTTTCCTCATCGAAAACGATGGATCCGGTCTACCGGAGAACGCCAGGACCTCGTCGGTTAGCGTACGCTAACTATTTTAGCCTCTCATTCCACGCTTGTCAACAGGGGCGTTTTAATTTTGCCGTTTTTCGCGATCTGTTTCCCGGCATTCCCCTTGGCCGACCTTAATGAATTTAATTTCAGTGAAACGATATTCATTTGACCGGGCAGTTACAAATAACGTGCGTATTGGTGTATAATAACAAAAGAAGAGATTTCATGAGAGGCCGGCACGTTCGGCGGCAATAAAAACGGTTGGAGGTCAATTATGGTGGGAAAATATAAAGTTATAACGCTGTGCGGCAGCACGCGGTTCAAAGACGAATTTATCGAGGCACAGAAGCGGCTTACGCTGGAGGGCAATATCGTCATCAGCGTCGGGCTGTTCGGCCATTCCGGGGACAACGAAGTCTGGTCCGAGGGCACGAAGGAGATGCTGGACGATATGCACAAGCGCAAGATCGATATGGCAGACGAGATCTTCGTGGTCAACGTAGGCGGATATATTGGCTCCAGCACCCGGTCTGAGATCGATTACGCGCTGAAGACCGGCAAGGTCGTGAAGTACCTGGAGGAGACTGGTACGGAAAAGTATTGGTAGGTAATGCAGTGCGTCCTGCCGTGCTTCCTGCTGCATCTCCCGGCCTCGGTCCGGTCCGGCACGACTGGCACGCCGTTATGCTTTTTTTCTGTACAACAATATCCTGCTCATGCGTGGTTCCGGGATCGTAACTACGAGGCCATTGTCCGCGAGCTCCGAGCCGCTGAGCTCGAACGATCCGCCGCTGTCAACGTCGTTGACGGTGTATATGCTGCCGTTGTCCAGCCCTTCCAGCGGATAGCGTGAGGTCTCGCAATTTGACCCTTCGCGCCTGAACGCTATCACGATGCCGTCCCCTTGTTCGGGCCTGTCGTACCGGTATGCCGCCCAGCCGCCGTGGGCGTACGACCAGCCGCAATTCTCCAGCGGATAGAAGTCGCAAGAGAAATATTGCCTGAGCGCCCGGTATTCGTCGCACATTTTTGCCATCCATTCGAACTGTTCTTCCGTGGGCGTGGGGCGGTCGGTCCACCACCAGCTGCCTACGTATGCCGGGGCGTATGCGCTGCGGGTGGCGTATGTGTCTCCGGCTTTTTTGCACACGCCGCCGGAGCAAGGGATAAGGCGTTCGAAACCGAAGCTCTGGGTCTGTATCACGTCCGGGTCGCAGTCGGGCTCGCAATATGCGTCGGTGCGCCACACGGGGATGGCGCGGCGGAGAGACTCGATATCGATCCTGCGGCCGCCGGAAGCGCAGTTGTCGATCACCAGCTCCGGGTATCTTGCCCGCAGATCGTCCCACAGCTTGTAAAGGTTCATGATATATTTGATCTCGTTGATGCCGCCGCGGTACATTTCGTCGGTGATGCGCCAGGACTGGAGAGGCTCCATGTTGAAGTCTTGACGGAAGCAGCCGATGCCCAGCCGGTCGATGAAACCGCAGATCAGGTCGAACAGGTATTCGCGCACTTCGTCTTTTTCCAGCCGCAGCAGCAGGTAGAAGCCGTCGAGGGGGTACAGCCAGTCGGGGTGGTCAACGACCAGATCGGTCCCGGGATAAGCGCGTTCGGGCTCCATCCACAACAGCAGCCGCATGCCAGAGTCGTTGACCGCTCGGACAACGTCTTTCAGCCCGTCGGGGTGCTCGTCTGGCCGGACCTGCCAGTTGCCCACCTGCTTGTACCAGTCGGAGGCGCCGGGAGCGCCGCCCTTGCCGTACCAGCCCGCGTCGATCCAGTAGTAATCGGCCTTGATGCCGTGTTGACGGAACTTTTCCAGATGGAACAGGTGCTTTTCGGTGGTCATGCCCATACCCTCCAGCGCGAATGGGTAGCGGTCGGGCGTGTAGGGGCAGAGCTCGTTCTTTATAAGGCGGCGGAAGATGTTGCCGCCCCGGACCCGGGTGCCTTCGTATTCCATCAGCAGAACGGAGGAAGTGCGGATGCGCTCGCCGGGATGCAGCTTGAAAGAAGTGTATTCCAGGCCTGTCCTGATCTGCACGATCTCCCCGTCGAGATGAGAGAAGGAAGCGTGCCACTGGCCGGACCAGCCCACGGCAACGATCAGTCCCCTGCCCCGGGCGTAAACGTCGAAGAAGGGCATCTGGCCGCTGGCGGAACGGCCTCCGTTGGGATGGTAGTCCGCGGCGGCGCCGAGGGGCAATACTTTTCGGTGTACGGAGAATTCGGACACGGTCTTTTCGGCCAGTAGATAGCTCTCGTAGCTGGCATTGCCGGAAGTATCGAACACGGCAACCTGTCCTGTCCGGCCCGTTGTCCCGGCTCCTTCCCCGCTCCCGCCGGCGAAGCACCATGCCGCGTCGCAGTCGCGTATATCGCTGATCAGGCCGCTGTCGCGGTCGCCTGTATTCTCGAACCAAAGCGTCCAGCTTATGGCGTTGTAGGCGGGCCATTCTTCGATATGCAGCTCGATCCTGAGCCCGTCGCCCGGCTCGTAAAGCCTGCCGTAATCCGCAGGCGTCACTTTTGCGTCTGCCAGGTCGAAGGGCTTATTGCGGTAGTTAAATGAAAAACGCGGAACAATATCCATATCGCGGACCTCCTCTTTTCGCCGGCTGATCCTACTCGTAAAACGCCAGCGTTTCGTCCATATATTGCCGGAAATAACCGGCCCGTTCGTCAATAAATCCGGCGACGTCCTCGAAGGACCTCTCCCAGCAAGAATAGTCGTAGGCGGAATATATCTTGCCCTTCGACTTCCAGTATTCAATGTGGCGCTTCATCTCGCCTGCGGCCAGCGACCGGAACGAAGCGGCGGTCTCCGCCATATGTTTTGCCTCGCCTTCCGAGCATAAAAGGCCGCAATAATATTTGAACCTGTCCCGGAACCCTTCGGATCTCAGCAGGAAATCGAAAAGCCCCTGCAGCTTCATATCGTCGCCGTAAAGCCCGGTGGACGCGTCGTATTCGTATCCGCTGCCACGGCGGTAAAACACCAGCAGCCTGTAAAACGTGTCTGTATCCGCCATGGAGTAGGTGGTCCTGGACACCCTGGAAGGCTCGTCGTGGAGGGCGAAGCACAGGTCCATGTCCCGGATCACGAAGCGCCATTTTCCGTCGGAATATTCGCTGCCGGAAGCGGCGCCGGTATAGCGCCAGACCATTGCGTTGTTCTGGGGCCAGTCCGTGTTGCACAGGTACAGCATGACGGCCAGGTACGCCGCGGCATTGTCCGTGTCGATGCGTTCCGCCACATATTCGTATGCTTTCGACCGGTCTGCGGACAATGCGTTGTCGATCGCGTACTGGCACAGCTCCAGCCACCTGTCGAGCTCCGTCTGACCGCCGGACTCCACCTGGTAGTACAGCTTTTTGCCCTTGATTACCGTGACATTTTCTTTCTCAAACCCGTACCGTTCGGACAACAGCCGCTCGTCAAGATCTTCTTTCATCACTGACATGCCGTAATATTCGCCGTTGAGATAAACACGCACGGGAACGGACCTCTGGGCGAACACCGAAACTTCGGCGCGCTCCTGGAATCCGGCAACGTATTCGTTGGCGATGCAGTCCCGCAAAAGATCCATGCGCAGGAAGTTTGCCCTGGCCTGGTAGGGAGAGTCGTTGCCGCCGTTCCGCAGCAAAAACCTGTCGTATTCCTCAAAGCCGGTACCGAAAAGATCCGCCCGGAACTTGCCGCTGCCACCGTATTTTACGCCGGACTCGTCAAGATACTCCGACCGCCTGGCCACCAGCCTGAAAGATGCCGGGTCGAAGGACCTGGAGCCAGAGCCCGAGAGCCTTATTCCCGCGTCCTGATGAAGTATCTCCCTGCCGTCAGGCGCGTAGATCTCCACGCAGGCGGGGCGCTCCCATTCGGAGCCGGTGCCCGACCGGTTGGCCAGGATTCCGGAGCCGGAAGAATACAGATCGTTGTTGTCCGCGGTCAATGCCACGGTCATGAGCCCGGTGGATCCGGACAATATATACGTGTTGGTCTTTACGTTGCCCAGCTGCTTTCCGAAGGCGGAGAACAGCGCCGCGCGGATGACGGAGGTGGCGTCGATTTCAAGGGGAGAGACGTATTTCGCTGACCCGGCCTTCGGCTCGTCGCCGTTTAGCGTGTAGGTGATATAGGCGCCGGATGGAGCGTTTTCCGGGAGAGAAAGAGAGACGCTGACGGAGCCGGCGTACAGGCCGCCGTGAGACGAAAACAGCGGGACGTTGACGGAGCTTTCGGGGGCGGCGGTGGCGGTGCCTGAGGGACGTGCGGAAGCATTGTCCGAACAGCCGGCGGAGAGCATCGCCGTCAACAGCATAGCGCATATTGAGATTAGAAAGATCGCCGTTCTGTTTTTCAAATCGAACCCCTGTTATAGATTCAGAGTGTGCAGCCTGACCGCTGCTTTAAATAGCAAGCGAGTGGTTGAATCCACGTTCCGCGTCCCGAAGCGCGCGGGCCCGGTCAAACGCCACCAGTTTTATGCCTTTGTCCACCGTATTCCTGTAAATTGTCTCCATATCGTTCAGATGGGGCTGGGTCATATTGACCACAGACAGGCCGGGCGCCTCGCAAAGTGATTTAATGTAGTGATCGCCCTTGCCGCAGAAATGCATGCCGCCTCCGCCGAAATG
Organism: Clostridia bacterium; assembly: GCA_016287565.1. Classification (GTDB taxonomy): domain Bacteria; phylum Bacillota; class Clostridia; order UBA1212; family UBA1255; genus UBA1255. The sequence goes on along the minus strand of JAEFAM010000021.1, from coordinate 8,645 downwards.
CTTCAGCAGCGCCCGGTCATAAGGCACGCAGAACTCGTCGTACATGTCCGGAGACAGGTTCATGGCGCTGTCGCAGCGCAGCATGATCGAGCCTTTATGCCACACGTTGGCCCAGTGCGGATTCATGTCGGGGCGCGGCGGGAAGAGCTTCTGCCACTCCTCCATAAAGCTTATGTACGAGCGGGTGATGAGGTCCATAACGGCGTGCACGGTATCCGGTTCGTCGACCATTTTGTAGAACATCTCTTCCCCGAAAAGCAGCTCGCAATTGTCGATGGGGCCTTGTATGTCCGGGTGGTACACCGTTACGTATTTCGAGATCCGGGGATAGCGTGAGAAAACTTCCAGCACGAATTCGCCGAAGCTAAAAGCCTTCGCGCCCAGGCCCGCGTGGTTGTCCGGAACGCCCTTGTCAAGGACCCGCTCCATGGCATCCTCTCCCGTCAACGTCCGGGTGATGGGCAGCGTGTTGGTGTTGTACGGCATAATAAACACTTCTGCGCCGAACAGCGACGTTCCTATGCAGGAGCCGTAATTAGCGCGGATGGCCAGCGTGTTCGACCGGGCGCGGTTGGCATCGTTGTCGTCAAGCGCGAAAGACACGCCCAGGAGCTGGGAATAGAGCATGCTGTCAAGATCCGCCATAGCGTCGTTGATCATTATCCCCTTCCGCTCGACGTCGGTCCGGGTCAATTTTCGCCTTTTGGGCGCGAAAATGTCTCCGTCGAACCTGTCAAACAGGAAATCGCGCCATTGCGCTTCGAGATCCTCTTCGGCCTCGGGGTCGATCCGTCGCTCGATATCTTCTAAAAGGTCAATGGTCCTGCGGCTCAGCGTCATATCCGTCTCCCTGCATCCGTCTCCATACGTCCGTCTCTCTGTGTCCGTCTTTCCGTAACCGTTTTTCTCTCCGCCGCGGCGGCCGGTCCCGGTCAATTTCGTCTGCGTTCTGCGTGTCAATTTTACCACGCGCGCGGGAGAAGTCAATATCACAGAGACACTGAGGAAATGATGCCGCTGCGCTAATGATGAAATGATGTCGCTGCGCGGAGTGATATTCGTCCTGCGGACGAGTGATATTGCGCAGGGCGCAGTGATATTCGTGCTGGCGCACGAGTGATATTGCGCGCGATGCGCGCAGCTAAATTGTTCGCTGACGCTCACAGCTAAATTGAACCTTGACAGTATAGGCTTATTTGTCAGGGTTCAGCTAAATTCGCCTGCGGCGAGCTAAATTCGCATGGGGCGCAGTGATATTCGTGCTGGTGCACGAGTGATATTGCGCGCGATGCGCGCAGCTAAATTGTTCGCTGACGCTCACAGCTAAATTGAGCCCTGACAGTATAGGCTTATTTGTCAGGGTTCAGCTAAATTCGCGCGGGGCGCGAGCTAAATTCGGCCCTGCCGAGTGAAATCGACCTTCGGTCAGCGGAGACATTACATTCCTTCGTTCGTGCCAAGGGCTTGCGCCGTCTCGAAAAAGCTCATTCATAAAAAATCGAGGGATTTAAATGTTTTCCTAAATTCCCTCGAATCATTGTTGCATCTGCGCTGTCTAAAGATAGCTTGTCCTTATAATTTCAAGGGCCTGGAGATTTTTGGAACTAATCCTCGAAACCATCACCCCTCTGCGCTGTCTGAAGAACGTTGTCACGCCGTTTTAACTATGGGCGTCTTCAAAAACGAGCATAAACGTCAGGGATTTTTGCACTTTTCCTTGTTTCCCTCGAAAATGGCAGAACAGCCTTCGACCCTGGCCGCTCAAATGAACGAGAACGTCAGGGATTTTGACGACTTTTCTGATTTCCCTCGAAAACCGCGGAGTCGTCCGCCACCACAGCCGCTCAGATGAGCGAGAACGTCAGGGATTTCGCTATTTTCCTTTATTTCCCTCGAAAACCAGGCCGGGACAGGCACGCCCCTCCAGACGCGCAGCCGAACGGGGCACCGCATCCTTATCATTGTCCGGAAGCCCCGGTTGAAAAGGTTGAAAAAAACGCGAAAAACGTGTAAAATGATTGACGGTTGATAACGGTTAATACACAAGAGGGAGGAAAATCATATGAAAAAGATCCGGGCAATCATTTTGGCTGTTATGTTGACGGTCATGACTGTATTTGTGCTGTGCTCCTGCGGCGGGACGTCGGGCGGCGGGAAGGCTACGGCGAAGCCTCAGGGCACGCCTGCGGGCAACGACCCGGGCGGCGAAGATCCGAGCGTTTCCTCTCCCGAGCCGGGCGGTACGGACCACCAGCCGGTGGCAGGCAGCGAAGGGCTGGAGATACGCGAGAGAGACGACTCGTGCCTGTTGACCGGCGTCGGCAGCTTCACGGGCGCGGAGCTTGTCGTTCCTTCCCACGTGAACGGAAAGCCGGTGACGAGCGTTGACGAGGACGCTTTCGGAGACGCGAGCATCGTCAGCCTTACCCTGCCCTGGACCGTGGTGTCGCTGGGCGAAGAATGCTTCGGAGCGTGCAGGCTGCTGGAGACCGTCACGTTCAGCGAAGGCCTTCAGATGATCGGATACGGATCGTTCGTTGACTGCGTGTCCATAAAGACGCTGACGTTCCCGGCTTCGCTGGAGTCCGTCAACAATTCCGCCTTCAGAGAGTGCTCGGGGCTGGAAGAGGTGACGTTCTTGGGCAACGCTTCACTGGGCAATATGTGCTTCTCCGACTGCACGTCTCTGAAGAAAGTGACCTTCTCGGGCACGGACAAACGCTCCTACTCCTTCAAATCCGAGGCGTTCGCCAACAACACGTCGCTGGAGACCGCGGTCTTTTCAGAGGGGCTCAAAGAGATCGGTTCCTGGTGCTTCTCAGGCTGCACGGCGCTTAAGACGATATCGCTGCCCAAGTCGTTGACGAAGATCGACGTCAGCGCGTTCCAGAACACAGGACTCGAAAAAGTCTATTTCGAGGGCAATGCGGAAGAGTGGAGCAAGATCACCGTCGGTTCGAACAACGAGGCGCTGCTGAACGCGGAGATCATATTCAACAACAGGTGATCTCAAACGGGTGATCTCTGCTGCCGGACGCGTGGCAATGCAGCTGCCGCGAGGTACCGCACAAAAAACCGGGCCCGCAGCGGGACCCGGACGAGAGACGAGATAAATTGCCGGACGCCTTTATCGGCTACGGCATTTTTTTATTCCTGCGCGTCGATGCCCATCGGCTTTCCTTCGTACATCCAGTCGTTCCAGGGGAAGTTTTTCCACACGTTGTAGTGGAGCCGGTGCATCTCCTCGGTGAGCAGCAGCATCTTCCCTACCGAGCGCCGCTCCGGAGTGAATTCGTAAAAATCTCCGTCAACGTACAGCGCGAATTTGGAGGTGTCGGTGACGATCACCAGCGAGTAAGTGAATTTATAGCTGAGGTCGAAATGCCAGGGCTCTCCCAGTTTCGTGCCGTCGAAGTGTATCCCGGCGTGGTCGAAGGTGATGGTGCCTTCGCCGCAGGGATCGGTGGTGCGCTTGTGCTTCACGTATTTGTACGGAGGCAGGTAGCCCAGTTTCACGGGCTCGGAAAAGCTGTAGGCGCCGTCCGCCCGGATGTCGTCGATGATCTTGACGCGCTCGGCCTCGATCCACTTCGAGGGCGACTCGGGAATGACGCACCCGGCGTCGAAAGGCTCGAACTCGTAATAATCGTTCAGCACGGCGCCGTTGCCGCAGAGAGAGCAGCGGATGGAATTGCCGCCGGCCTTCATAGAAAGTTCGGTGCCGCACCGGGGGCAATAATAGTTGATCTCGTCAAGGTGTTCGCAGCTGCGGCCGTGCATGTTCCAGCGTATATGGCGCTCTTTCGTCCACTGGAATTCGTCGTGGCGGAACACTTCGTTCAGGCGCGCGTCAATTTCCGCGGGCTTCATTGCCTCCAGCTGCTCGGGCGTGAACAGCAGCTTCAGCCTGGCTTCCGTATAGCCCTTGCGCTCCTCCAGATAATGCTTGGTGCTGGTGAGGTATTGACCGCGCATCTCCAGGAAATACACAGGGACCTTGAAAAACTGTATGAAGCGGCCCGATCCGGGCACAACAGGCTGATTGACGCCGTAAATGGAGCTCATGCCTTCCGGAGAGAAAGTGACGATGCCTCCGTGGCGGAGAATGGAACTGATGGCCTTGATGCTGGCGATGTCCTGGTCGAATATCTTTTTGGGGATGATCTGGTTCAGCTTGAACACGGTCCGAAGATGGCTGCGGAAGAACTCGTTGTATCCGGCGACCATATTGTACCGCTCGGGGTACGCCGCTTTCATCGTATAAAGGTGATCGACCCGGGACAGGTGGTTCCAGACGATGATGCAGGGGCCTTTGAGTTTCTCCCCTTCCGGCAGGTCGCTGAAAAAATGGGGGGCGTAGCGCGGAAGCAGCACCGTAGAGCCCAGAAGATGGTACGCCCAGGTCACGGGCCTGCCGGGGGTGTGATATTTACGTTTGGCAAGTTTTTCTTTAAGTGTCTCTTTTTTGGGGGCTTCGCTGCTCATTCGATCGTTCCTCCGTGCCGCAGCCGGCCGTGATATGCAGGAGAGTTTATCATATCGCGGTGCGGAATGCAATCGTGGATCGACCGCAAAAAAGCAGAAAAAGCCGACGGTAAAATCATTCAAAACAGTAGAAAAACCTCTCCTTTTGCTGTAAAATAGCGGTTGATGGATCTTATAGCGCCGAGGGCGGGTCAATGCCGCCGTCCGCCTGCTTTGTTTGCGGAAGGAGAAGGAACGATGAAAAATATTAAACACCGCGCCGTAAAAGCGGCCGCCCTGCTGACAGCGATGCTGTTGACCGCGTCAATGTCGGTCTCCTGCGGAAAGCTTGCCCCTGCGGAAAGCACCCGGATGCCGGACGCGGCTACGGACAATATCATTGCCGCCCCCACCGACGTGCCTGAGACCGAAGCGCCTGCAGCCACCACCGTACCCACGCAGGAGCCAACGCCTTTGGTCACCGCCGTACCCACGCAGGAGCCAACGCCTGCGGCCACGGATGCTCCCACTGAGGAACCAACGCCTCTGCCCACGGATGTCCCCACCGAAGCGCCCACGGCAACGCCTTCTCCCACGCCAACGCCTGAGCCTACTGTGACGCCCACGGCCACTCCGGCACCTACGAAGACTTCCACCGCCACTCCCGCGCCCACCAAAATTCCCACCGCTACTCCGGCACCTACGAAGACTTCCACCGCCACTCCCGCTCCAACGAAAACTCCGGAACCAACTGCCGCCAAGGTGCTGTTCACCGTCGCCAACGTTTTCTCGGATAATATGGTGGTCCAGCGCGGCGAACCGGTAAAGATCTGGGGCTTCGCGGAAAGAGGCGCCGAAGGCGGAACGCTCCATGGCGAATTTATGGGTGAAACGGCCGAGACCACTATCCAAAACGGAGAATGGATGCTGGTATTCGGCTCCTTCGACGCCTGCGCCGATATGGGCAACAATATCCGGATCTACAGCGACGACAAGTCCGTGACGCTCAAAGACGTGCTCATCGGAGACGTATATTTCGTTGCCGGACAGTCCAACTGCGCATATTCCATGAACGAACACTGGGCGTTCGTTGACCCTGCCGACACGGTGCGTTGCTCCAGGAACGCCGACTACGATCTTCCCATCCGCCTGAACTACAACACCCAGAACGCGCCCAACACTTCCGTAACGCGAGGCACCGACCAGGTGGCCAGAGACCTGACCCGCACCAACACCTGGAAGATCGCCACCAGGTCCAACGTGATCACCTTCTCCGCCATCGGATACCTTTTTGCCAGGAATTACGTGCTTATGACCGGAGGCACCGTGCCAGTGGGACTCATCGAGATCGACGGCAACGGCAGGCCTCTCGGAGCTTTCCTCTGCAACGAGGTGGCCACGGCCTACAGGACCGACTCATACCACACTATGAAGGGCTATTACGTCACCACCGGCGTCAACGCGGATCACGCCCGCTTCCTCTACAACGAATATATGGCGCCCTTCGCCCGCATGCCCATCGCCGGCATGGTCTGGTACCAGGGCGAGAGCGATCTCAACTACAACGAATCCAGGCGCTACGCGGAAGTGTTCACCGCCTTCGTGGAATATATGCGAGGCACCCACAACACCAATAACCGCAACTTCCCCGTCTACTTCATAGAATTCCCGTCGATCTACACTCAGCCCTCCGGCTTCTCCGGGACCTGGGCCTATATGGACGTAGGCCAGATCCGCGGCAGGATGGGCAATATGGTAACGATGTCTGACAATATGTTCCAGGTCCAGTCCGGCGACATGTGGTCGGACAAGACCTACTGGAACAGCCTCCATCCCAACTGCAAGTACGAACAGGCCCTGCGTGCCGCCAAGATCGCCTGCGCCTTCAAAGGCGAGGGCGGCGTGACCATGGACAACGCCTCCGGCCCCATCCTGGAGTCCGTAACGGTGGCCGCGGACGGCAGGACCGCCACGGTGAAATATAAAAACGTGGGAGACGGGCTCAGGACGGTTGACGGAAGCGACACGGTGAGAGGGTTCTCGGCATTGTCGACGTCCAACGTATCTATCGACCTCACCGGCCGGATCACGGGCCCGGACACCGTGGAAGTGGTGCTCCCCTCCTCTTCGAACGGCCTGGGGTACAACGTCAGGACCTCCTACTATTTCGGGGATCAGCTCAATCTGTGCAACTCCTCCGGAATTCCAGCCGGCGCGTTCTGGTACGCGAGGTAAGAAGGGACTGCCATGAACGAACTGCTTCACGTTTCCTCGGAAGAATTTCTCAGAGATAAACTGGACACGGCGCGGGAAGGACTGCGCCGGATACCGGAACTTATCGCCGCCGGAAAGACTGCGGAAGCCGAGCACGAATTCGGCGAGTTCATCCGCAGGAGCCTGGAACCCGAAAAGTTTTTCCGCGTTCCCTACAGCCCTTTCGGCAACGTCTGCATGCTGCCCGGAGAGACGGAGCAGCAGCTGTTCGAGCGGCTTGAGCGCGGCAGAATAATGTCCTGCAACTATATGCACGATTTCGGGCCGTCGGGCATCCTCTGGGAGGCAAATCCCACCCCTAACAAGTACGCCGAATGGACCTGGCAGCTGAACCGCCACCCGGAATTCGGGATACTGGGGCACCTTTACAGGGAAACCGGGAACGAACGCATCCCGGAGCTGTTCATAAAACTTTTCCGTTCCTGGCGCGAACAGTGCCAATGCGAAAAGGACGTTTCCGGCATACTCACCCTCTCCTGGCGCACCATCGAGATAGGCATCCGCCTCACTTTCGGCTGGCAGTACGCCATCCACGCGTTCTACAGGTCTCCCGCTCTAACCGACCACGATCTGTGCGAATTTTTCGCGTCGATGTGGGAAAACGCCTGGAGGCTCAGGCATTTCCACCGCCCCGGGGGCAACTGGCTCTTTATGGAAATGGCGGGGCTCTACCACGTGGGGCTGCTGTACCCCTGGCTGAAAGACGCCGCGGAATGGAAAGAATACGCCCTGGACAAGACCGTTCGCGAGACCGAAGCGCAGCTGTATCCCGACGGATTCCATATCGAATTGTCCACCAACTACCACGGCGTGCTGATACACAACGTTCGCGTCATCGTGGAGATCACCCGGGCAATGGGCGGACAGCCTCCCGCGGAGCTGCTCAAGGGGCTGGAAAAAGCGTACGGGCTGTACGCGAAAATTGCCGATCCCGGAATGAATATACCGGACGTCAACGACGGCTGCCGGACCTGCGTTTCGGCGGTGCTTTCGAAGGCGCTGGAATATTTCCCTAAACGGGAGGACTTCAGATTTTTCGCCACGAAGCGCGCGGAAGGCAGGGCGCCTGAAGAAAAAGATACAGTGATGCCCCAGAGCGGCATTGCCGTGCTCCGTGACGACTGGACCGCGGACAGCCAGTGGCTGTATTTCGACGGAGGGCCTTTCGGCCTGGGCCACCAGCACGAGGATAAACTCAGCCTGCAGCTTTACGCTTTCGGAAAAGAACTGCTCAGGGACACGGGCAATTACGCCTACGACACTTCGAAGATGCGCGCCTACGTGCTTTCTGCGTACTCCCACAACACAGTGACGGTGGACGGAGCGGGACAGAACCGCCGCGACGGATACCGCTGGCACGACGGGGATCTGGAAAAACCGGCGGGGCTCAACGTCACTCTCGGGGACGGTCAGGACGTGCTTTTTGCAGAATATGACGAAGGTTTCGGGCCGGATCATATAGACGTGCTGCACCGCCGCACCGTCGTTAAGGTGAAGAGCGCCCCCCTGGGCCTCGGAACGTTTTATATCGTGACGGACTTTTTGCGATCGAGGGACGGCAGGGCTCATCTTTACGAGGCCAACTGGCAGCTGGAAGACGTGCCGGTGCGGATCGGCGCGGGAGCGGGATCGCCGCAGAGATCACACGAATTGCCCCAGTATTCGGGCAGACTTCTTAAAGGCAGCAGGATCGAGGCGGACTACGGAGACGGAGTCACGCTGACTGTATTGTCCGGCGAAAACGTAACGGTCCGGAGGGGGTCCGTTGACCCGTTCATGGGCTGGCGGGTGCCGAACGTTCCGGCGCCCTGCCTCAGTTTTCAGGCATGCGGGACGGAAGCGCGGATCGTCACGGTGCTGTACCCTTCGGACAAGGGCTGTCCCATTACGTCGATATCATACGACGG
>JAEFAM010000004.1 GCA_016287565.1 Clostridia bacterium | reverse complement strand
AAAAGTTAATTGGTGCGACGGAGGTAATCAATCATGACAACTAGGGACAGACCCCGGTTGCTCAACTCGGGTCTGTCCCCAGTTGCTGGCAGTTGCCGTAGCAATCCCCTATCACTTCTCTGCTATTGTGCTGCCTTGCCATAATTGTTATTTTACATCGTTGCGACCTCGTCTTTTCACAAAGTTGTCATATTTTGTAACAAAAAATGCCAATTGTCAGAGTATAATAACAAGTACAGATCATTATCCCCGTCACTATAGCGGCACGGAACTAAATCGAAAGGAGATACAGCGATTATGAAAACGAAAAGTCACTCACATTTGAAAAATAACCGGGGTCTGTCCCCCGTTGCCGGATTTGCCGGACTGTTGTCTTTTCTCCTGGCAATAACCATGACCGCTTGCGGGACACATAATAACAACGCAAACGAGACCGCGCCCATAGAAGGTGTTGTCACCGACAGAGTGGCACAGGCTCAGTCGACCCCGTCGGCAACAACTTTAATTGACCCCTCCAAAAATCACTCGGTCACCGAAGAGAACTTCAGCATTACTTCAAGCGACGGGAATCTTGTCACCGCTTCGAACGGCACCTACACCATCACTTCATCAGGAAATTACACGGTCAAAGGCCTGCTGGACGGCGGTCGGATCGTAATAAACATCCCCGACACCAAAACCGATTCCGGAACCGTCAAAATTCTGCTTGCGGAGTCGTCAATAACTTGCTATTCGAACGCTCCAATTTCCGCGATCAACGCCTCAAAAGTCGTCATCGAAGCGGTCGAGGGGACGTATAACGTCATCACCGACGCACGCGCAGAGTCTTCTTCGTCTACGTCATCATCTGAATCTACGTCTACAGCTTTGTCTCTTTCCTCTGCCTCTTCGATCAATGACAATTACGAAACCGATGCAACCTTGGTCGCTGCAACCGAAACCGATGCAACCGGGGTCTGTCCCCCGTTACAGTTACAGCAGCTTGCAGCAGAAACCGAAAGCGAGGACGAAGTCGATGAGGACGGAGCTATCTTTGCCGCATGCGACCTGAAGCTCAGCGGAAAAGGCACGCTTGTCGTGAGCTCCGGCTACGACAACGGCATCAAATCCAAGGACGACGTCACGATAAAAGAGTTGACCCTTAAAGTGACGGCGACGGGGAATGCGGTGAAGGGCAATGATTCGGTCACCGTCGAGTCGGGGAGCCTGATCTTGATCTCGATGGCGGGGGACGCTATCAAGACGTCGAAAACGGACGTTTCGGAAAAGGGCAATCAGCGCGGAACGATCACGATCTCGGGAGGACAGGTTGACGTTTATGCCGCAAAGGACGGGATCAGCGCGGCGTACGACGTTGTCGTGACGGACGGGGCGACGCTGAACGTTTTCACCGCATCCTACTCGGATTACGGGGACGAAGCCGCCGGAGCAGAGAAATACGTTATTGTCCCCCGTTCCAGCTACTCGACTTCCAACGACTATTACGCATATTTTTACAGCGAAGACCCGTCGTTTGACGGCGCAGGCGAAGGCGCTCAGGCGAGAAAATGGGTGAAATGCACGTACGAGTGCATGGTCTACAGCGGCCGCACATCCTACTACGCCCTGGTCTACAAGGCGCCCTCCGGCTACGCGGGAGTGCGGTTCTGCGTTATGAAGGCAGGCTCGACACCGTCCGGCAGCGTTGTCACAGCCTCCACGTCCGGCGAACCGCTGAACACCTCGATGAACGCGTTCCTGTTCACGTCCGTGTCCTCGTCGAACATTGACGGCGAATGGGTCACCCTTACGTCGGGGTCGGGCAACTCGAACAAGACCACTTACTCTTCCAAGGGCATCAAGGCGTACAACGAGGTCCTTATAAGCGGCGGGACGGTCAACGTCTCCTGCGGCGACGACGGCATCCACGCGAACTCCGGCACGGCACTGGAAAACGGGAGCACCGGGAAGGGCAACGTTGTCATTTCCGGCGGGACGGTCACCATCACGGCGGCCGACGACGGCATCCACGCGGACGGCACCCTCACGATCTCGGGCGGGTCGGTGAACGTGGTCAAGTCTCACGAAGGCCTCGAAGGCAACGTCGTCAACGTTGCCGGCGGTTCCACCCTCGTTTACGCCGAGGATGACGGAATCAACGCCTGTAAAGGCAGCGCCTCGCCGCTGGTCAACGTCACCGGCGGCTACCTCGACGTCACGACCCCCTCCGGCGACACCGACGGCATCGACTCTAACGGCAGCATAACCGTCAGCGGCGGCTTCGTGCTGGTCAAGGGCGGCAGTTCATCGGGCAGCATGGCCGGGTCGATCGACGTTGACGGCTCCATCAAAGTGACCGGCGGCACCGTGGTCGCTCTCGGCGGCATCTGCGAGACCCCCTCCTCCGGCTCCGTCAACACCTATGTAAGCCGCGGCACTTCGTTCCAGTCCGGCAGCTACACTTTAACCGACTCCTCCGGCAACACCATCCTTTCCTTCTCGCTTTCGGCCAATTACAGTTCCGTCTGGATCGCCTCCGACGGGCTCGTTCTCAACGGTCAATACACCCTCTCCCGCGACGGCTCTTCCGTTCTTGAGTGGACTCAATCCTCGTCGACCGAAGGTTCTGCCGGCAGCAGCTGGGGCGGACCCGGCGGCTGGGGTGGACCGGGCGGCCGGCCATAAGGGGTTTTAACGGGGGACAGAACCCCGTTACGGCAGGGTCAAAGATAAACCGTTAACGGGGGACAGACCCCCGTTTTTCTTTGTTCCGGGTCTGTTCCCGGTTTCTCAGGTCAATGCTGCAACCGGGGTCTGTCCCCCGTTAAAACCCACTTGAATTAGCGGCCGCCCCAGTGTAAAATTATACCCGGCAAGAAAACAAAACCTTCCGAAAGGAGAAAAGCACATGAAAATGAAGACTGGATTGCAGCTCTATACCGTGAGAGAAGATCTGGCCGCAGACTTCGAAGGAACCATAAGGGCTGTTGCCGCCATGGGGTACGAAGGCGTCGAGTTCGCGGGCCTGTACGGCAGATCCGCTAAGGAAGTGCGGGAATTGACGGACGAGCTCGGGATCATTCCGATATCCGCTCATGTGTCGCTGGCCGAAATGCTGGAGGACCTTGACGGAGCGCTGAAAACATATAAGGAGATAGGGTGCGAATACCTCGTTGTCCCGTACCTGCCGGAGGAATACAGGCCGGAAGCCGGGAATTTCGAAGAGACGCTGAAGATCATTGCCTATATTGGCGAAAAAGTGAACGAGGCCGGATTCAAGCTCCTCTATCACAACCACGACTTCGAATTCACCAAAATCGACGGCGAATACTACCTTGACACGCTTTACCGCAGGATCCCGGCCGAACTGCTCCAGACGGAGCTTGACACGTGCTGGGTCAACGTCGGCGGTGAGGATCCGGCGGCGTACCTGCGCAAATATGCCGGAAGGGCGCCCATTGTCCACCTGAAAGACTTTTTCATGCGCGGCCGCCAGAAAGAGGGGCTTTACGAGCTCATCGGGATCGACAAGAAAGTCGAGGACAAGGGCGAAAACTTCGGCTTCAGGCCCGTGGGACACGGCATGCAGAACGTCCCTGAGATACTTAACGCGTCGATCGAGGCTGGAGCTGCCTGGGTGATCGTCGAGCAGGACAGGCCGGCGCCGGGTCAGACGGCAATGGAATCCGCGAAGCTTTCGGCGGATTATCTGAAAACTCAGGGCCTGATGGCTTAAAACAATTGCCGCGGCACGGTACGATCCGGACGGACAAACAAAGAAACGAGCTACGGAAATCCCACGGAAAACATCCGTAGATTATCCGGGAAATATCCGGGAAATGATCGTAAATTTTGGAAAACGCCGGGAAATTTCGGGAAATACGAGTAAATTCCCGTAAACCGGCAAACAACACAAAAAGCCGTGCAAAGCAAAAACTGATAAGTGTAGTGTGAAAACGTATAAATACATAACAATTTGGAGGTAAATCATGGCAAATTCATCCATTCTTGACGAATTCAAGACCACGCATCTCGCAGAGGAAAAGATCGACACGAACCGCAAACTCAAGGTCGGTATCATTGGCACCGGCTGGATCGCCGACGCCCATATGAACAGCTACCTGAAGCAGCCCGACGTAGAGATCGTTGCCTACGCCGACCTGATCCCCGGCAAGGCCGAAGCGTTCATGAAAAAGTGGAAGCAGACCGGCCGCGTGTACCTGTCCGGCGACGAACTCATCGACAACGAGCCCGATATTGACGCGGTCAGCGTATGCACATACAATTGCCAGCACGCCGAACCCACGATCTACGCCCTCAAGCACGGCGTCAACGTCCTTCTCGAAAAACCCATGTGCGTGACGCTTGACGAAGCCGTCGAGATCTGCAGGGCCGAAAAAGAGAGCGGCAAAGTGCTTTCGATCGGCTTCCAGCCCCGTTTCGACGCCAATATGAAGATGATCAAGCGCATCGTCGAGTCCGGCACCCTGGGCAAGATCTACTACATCCAGACCGGCGGCGGCCGCAGGCGCGGCATACCCACCCCCTTCGGCACCTCGTTCATCGCGAAGGACACCGGCGGCATCGGCGCTCTTGGCGACATCGGCTGCTACTCCCTCGACATGGTCCTCAACGCCATCGGCTACCCGAAGCCCCTCACCGTCACCGGATACAAATCCGCGTATTTCGGCACCAACCCCAAGTACATGCCCTGCAAAGAGTACGCCGAAGCATTCGGAGTTGACGACTTCGCGGCCGGATTCGTGCGCCTCGAAGGCGGCATCGTGCTGGACTTCAGGATCGCGTGGGCAATGCACCTCGACACCCCCGGCGACACCATCATTATGGGTACCGAGGGTTCGCTCCGGATCCCGTCAACCGACTGCTGGAACGGAAGCGTCGGCGGGGCAATGACGATCTACCACGATCTGTGCGGTACTCAGACTCAGACCACCGTGCCGATCCTCCGCACCGACGCAGATCTGTTCGACCTCAAGATCCGCTCCTTCCTCGACGCGGTTAAGTACGGCCGTCCCGCTCCCGTGCCGTCCAGCCAGATCATTTACAACCAGGCGATCCTCGACGGCATCTGCCGCTCCGCCGAACTCGGCCACGAGATCGAGATCGAGATCCCCGAGATCTGACGGTGGTCAACGGCGGTCAATCGCCTTTGGACTGGCAACGTCTGTGAACAGGTTGCGTCTGACAATCAATAACCAATTAACTAACTAACCGATTTGGCTAATGAGAGACAACTAATTAGTTAAAAAAAGGTAACGCCGGGACCCGGACCGCTGACCGCGGCAAGGTCCCGGCGTTTTTTATTCGTTCCTTGTGGCTGCAATGAGGCTGAGGGGGCTGCAACGGGGGACAGACCCCCGTTACGGCAAGTTCAAAGATAAACCGTTAACGGGGGACAGACCCCCGTTTTTCTGTGTTCCGCGTCTGTTCCCGGTTGCTCAGGTCGGGTCTGCAACCGGGGTCTGTCCCCCGTTGCAGACCTTTAGTTTTTGCTGTCAAGATTGGGGCAATGCTCGATGATAAACGTTTTGACGAGCTCGAAATCTTCCTTTGAGGTGTAGACCTGGTTCCTGCTCAGGTAGCCGTTCAATTTGATGAGCGACTTGCGCGGATAGGCCTTGACCTTGCGGACCCGCTGGAAGTCGGAATACATTTCGGTGCGCTGCGCTGCCATGCCTGCGCCGGCTGAGCTGAAACGGCCGGAAAGAAGCCCCGAGACGGTTGCCGCGCGCCCTACGGCCTTCGACTTTTTCGCCTGAGACTCCTCCTGAATGTGGTTGACGCCCTTCTCCGTCATCTCGAACCGGACAACATACTTCCCTTTCATCATTGCCGCGTAGATCAGATAGCCGAGACCCACGACAATTGTCATCCCGATCAGGAAATATCCGGCAAATTTCAGGTTGTTGACGAACATTTCGCGCAAATTTTGGGGATATAGGATGAGGTCAACCAGGTTGATCATCAAAAAGATGACCAGGAAGATGAAAAAGAAGATCTTCCAGACCAGGAAAAAGATCGAGGGGTTCTTGAACAGGTTGATCTCATGCTTCCAGCGATAGACTCCGTCCTCGCCCAAAGTTACGTTGTCGCTGATCTGCATTGGCAAATTGTCATCCATTTTCTTCCTCGCTTTCTGCGGTGCAACGGGGGACAGACCCCCGTTACGGCAAGGTCAAAGATAAACCGTTAACGGGGGACAGACCCCCGTTTTTCTGTGTTCCGCGTCTGTTCCCGGTTGCTCAAGTCGGGTCTGCAACCGGGGTCTGTCCCCCGTTGCAGGCCCGTTGCACTCAGGTTGCGCCCGCCATCTCAAGCTCCCAGTAGCGGCCCCGCCTCGCCATCAGCTCCGCGTAAGTGCCCTGCTCCACTATGTTGCCCCCGTCCACCACCAAAATAAGGTCGGCGTGCCGGACCGTTGCCAGCCGGTGGGCGATAATGAAGGAGGTGCGGCCGCTCATAAGGTTGGCGAAACCCTGACGCACGTACTGCTCGGTAACGATGTCGACGGAGCTCGTTGCCTCGTCCAGGATCAGCACCGGAGCGTCGGAGAGCATTGCCCGGGCGATGGTGATGAGCTGGCGCTGGCCGCCGGAGAGGTTGCCGCCGCCGTCGCTGACCACCGTGTCGTAACCGTTGGGAAGGCGCTTGATGAAATTGTGCGCGCAGGCCGCCCTGGCAGCCTTCTCGATCTGCCCGTCGGTCGCCCCGGGAAGGCCGTAGGCGATGTTGTCCCGCACCGTGCCCGTAAACAGCCAGGTCTCCTGAAGCACCATGGAAAACGCCTCGCGCAGGCTGTCGCGGGTCACCGTCAGCGTATCGGTCCCGTCAACGCGGATGGTCCCGGACAAGGGATCGTAAAACCGCATCAGCAGGTTCACGATGGTAGTCTTGCCGCCGCCGGTGGGGCCCACGATGGCAATGACGCTTCCGGGCCGGGCGGAAAAGCTCAGGTCGCGTATCAGCGGCTTTTCGGGCACGTACGAAAATTCGATATGCTCCGCGGAAATGTCGCCCAGAGGCCGCTCCAGCCGCGCAAGGCCGGTCTCGTCGCTCTCGGGCGCTTCCTCGCGGATCTCCTTGAGCCTGGCGGCGGAGGCAAACGCGTTCTGGATGTGGGTGGTGACGCCGGCGATCTCGTTTATGGGCCGTGCAAACTGGGTGGCGTAGGACAACAGCGTCGCGATGACGCCCACGGTCATGGGCCAGCCCCCCGCAGTGACGTTATTGACCGCGAACAACGCACCCATCAGCCCCACGGAGATGTAGGCCACGTTGTTGACCAGCCGCGTGGAAGGATTGACCAGCGCCCCTCCGAACTGGGCGTTCTTGCCCACCTTATACAGTTCGGCGTTGACCCGCCTGAATTCCTGCTCCGCCGTCTCCTCCATAGAGTAGTCGTGGACCGTGCGGATCCCCGAAAGCATCTCTTCCGTATGGGCGCCCAGCTCCCCCATCTTCGCCTGCTGAGCCGCGAACAGCCGCGCCGTGCGGATGACCACGAACCGGGCGATGATCAGAGACAGGGGCGTGAGGCACAGGACCGCGGCAGCGATCACGGGGCTGATCACGAACATGGCGATCATTGTCCCGACCACGGTGACGATGCCGGAAAATAGCTGCACGAAGCTCTGCCCCAGGCCGTCATAAATGTTTTCGCAGTCGGTGGTGATCCGCGCGATCACGTCTCCGTGGGGCCTGGTGTCAAAGAACCTTAGCGGCAGCCGCAAAATATGCTTAAAAACGTCAGAACGTATGTCTGTTACGGCTCTGGCGGCGACTTCTCCTGACAATACCGGCGAAATATAGGACAATGCCGCGCCGCTTAAGTAGAATATCAGCAAAAATCCGAGATTTTTATACAGTTCGTCCCACCTGACGCCGCCGGATGCGGTCAACGCGTCTATCGCCTTCCCCAGGAACAGCGGTCCCACCAGCAGGAGCGCCCCGGATGCCGCGGCGAACAGCGATGACAACAACAGTTTGAAGCGGTATTTTTTGAGATATGAAAGGAGCCATTTCAGCATGCCGCATCGCCCCCTTCTTTGGGTTCCGCTTCCCCGGACAGCCTGCATATCTCCGCGTACACCGGAGACACGCTCAAAAGTTCCTTATGAGTGCCGAGCCCCGCAGGCCTGCCGTCGTCCAGGACCAGTATGAGATCTGCCTGGCGCACGCTGCCAACCCGCTGGGACACGATGATCATAGTCTCGATTCCGGAATTGCGGATGGAACGGAACATGGAAGCCGCGGTGGCGTTGTCAAGGGCGCTGAAACTGTCGTCCAGGATCAGCACTTCCGGCCTGCCGGCTACGGCCCTGGCCACGCTGAGCCTCTGCCTCTGGCCGCCGGAGAAATTGACGCCTCCCCGCTCCACCGGCGCGTCCAGCCCGCCTTTTTCCGCCACGAACCCGTCCGCCTGGGCGATCTTCAGCGCCTCCAGGCACCGCCCGTCGTCAATATCCCTGCGCCCGGCGGTGATATTGTCCCTGACCGTTCCGGAAAACAGCGTGCTCTGCTGCGACGCCACGCCGACGGTCCGGTGGAGCTCCGCACGGTCAATATTGTTTATGTTTCGTCCGAGGATCAGTATTTCGCCTTCGGTGGGGTCGTAGAGGCCGGTCAACAGATTCACCAGGCTGGTCTTGCCGCTGCCCGTGACGCCCACGATCCCCAGCACGGAGCCCCGCGGGATCCGGAGGTCGATCTTTTCCAGCGCGTTGGGCACGTTTTCGTCGTCGATGTATCTGAGGCTCACATTTTTGAGCTCAACGGCGATGCCGCCGGCTGCGTCCATCTCAGCCGTTCCGTCAGCGTTTTCCGTTCCGCCCGCGTCATCGCTTTCACCAGTTCCCTCCGCGTTCGCCTCATCGTTTGACTCCGCCTTTTCTCCGGTTTCCCCCGCTTCCGGTACCGCGAACACTTCCATCACCCGCTTGTACGAGGCCGCCGCCTTCGTGAAAAGCGTAACGAGATTGGCCACCACCAGCAGTGCCGTGACCATATACGAAATGTAATTGATGAACGCCACGATCTGGCCGCCGGACATATCGTTCGAAGCGATCATTTTGCCGCCGAACCACAGCACGGCGATGACCGCCAGGTTCATAATGAGCGTCGTGAGGGGATTCAGCACCGCAGAAACGCGGTTGACCCGGACAACTGCCTTGTTATACCCGTCGCATTCCTCCTCGAAGCGCTGTTTTTCCTTCTCGGAACGGGTAAAAGCACGGATGACCCGCGCTCCCGACATGTTTTCCCGGGAAATAACGGCAATATTGTCCAGTTTTTTCTGCACTTTTGCAAACAGCGGCACGCCGCGGCGGGTGATCAGCACCACGACGGCGACCAGCAGGGGCAACGCACAGAGTATGACCAGGGTGAGTTTCAGGTTGAGGAGCGCGGCCATCACCAGGCTGCCGACGCAGATGAACGGGGCGCGGATGGCAAGGCGTATGAGCATGGCAACGGCCTGCTGAAGGATGTTGACGTCGTTGGTGACGCGGTTGACCATGCCGGAAGTGCCGATCCGATCCGCGTCTTTCTGGGAGATCCTTAAAAGGTGGGAAAACAGCCTTGACCGAAGCTCCGTGCCGAAACCCTGGGAGGACAGCGAGGCGACGTACTGGCAGACCAGGGCGCTCAGATAGCCGGCGGCCGCGATCCCCAGCATCAGGGGGATCATGCGCATCACGTATACGCCGTCTCTGCCGGTGACGCCTCGGTCGATCACGTACACCATCAGCGTGGGGATGAGCAGTTCGAAAACCGCCTCCACCAGTTTGAAAAACGGCCCTATCAAGAACCATTTTCTGTATTTTTTGGCGGAGGCGAGCACCTGGTTTGCGCCTTTTAGGTTTGCGCTTTTTTCTGCGTTTTCCGCGTTTCCTGCTTTTGCTGCGCTCATTTCACCGGTCTGCTTCGGGTCAATCTTTCTTGAAATCTACTGAAAAATTCATTTTTCCCGCAAGATTTTTGAAATAATCCACTGCGGAGTCGAATTTATCGTCGGGTCTTTCGGATCCGGTCTCTGCGGGTCTTTCGTCGGGAAGCGCCGGCTCTTCATTTTTTGCAGGCCTGCTGTCCGCGGTCGCCGCCGAGGCCGCCGGTTCAGCCGTGGCAACCGTAGCAACCGATGCAACCGGGGCTGCAAAGGCCGCAGAGGTCCCTTTCGCCGCGTCGATCATCTTCTGCGCCTCTCCCGTTTCGGCGACCACCTGCTCCATTTTCCTGCCGAATCTGGCGGCAATGGCCTCGTTCACCACCTTGAGATTGGCCGCGGTGGATTTTTTCAAAATGCTGACGGTCATGTCGTCGTCGAAAGCGATCAGCAGCCTGTCTCCGGACAGCTCGTACTGGGCGGTGCTGTCGGAGTACCAGGTCAACATCGACATCTGGCCTCTGTGTTCCATTTCGCTGCAAATGTCCTGCCATTCGGCCGCAGTCAATTTTCTGCAGCCACCGGACACGGCGTCCGGGCCGGTCCCGACAGCAGCCTCAGCTGCAGTTTCTGCTTTCGGTTCCGCCGGTTCGTTGGCCGCCTCCGCTGCAACAGGCGCCGTTGACGGCTTTTCCGCTTTGTTTTCGGGAATTTCCTCATATTTCCCGATATTTCCCGAACTCTCCCCGCGGTCGACTTCAGCCGTTTCGTTGACCACTGCCTCGGCAAAACTCCCGGAAAGACCGTCGTTTACGGACTTTTCCCGATAAACTATCCCTCCCGCGGCAATATCCGCGATCCTGTCTTCCAGTTCCGAAAGCCTCGTCTCCACGGACGCAGTCTCTTCCCGCCAGCGCCTGTCGGACGCCGCCAGGATCCCGGCTTCGAAAACGATCTGCCTCGACACGGCCCAGCGAAGGTTGTTGTCCAGTCCCGACAGTTCGCGGATGAGCATTCCGATCTCTCTCACACGCAGGCCTTTTGCCAGATTTTTAAGCTGTTTTATGCCCTCGGCATCCTCGAAAATGAGGTCCGAAGGGTCCTTGACCGACGTGACGATCATCATATTCCGGAGCACTTCTATGAGTTCCTTTAAGAAGGTGGAAGGGTCCCGGCCGTCCCGGAAGATGCGGTTGCTGAGCCGCAGCAGTTTTTCGCTGTCCGAATTCAATATGCCGGAGACGAAATCCCAGAGGAACTCCCGGTCAAGCGATCCGGTGGCGGCTCTGGCGGTGGCAAGCGTGATCCTGCCTTCGGAGGCTGCGGAAGTCTGGTCCAGCAGGCTAATGGCGTCTCTTAAAGCCCCGTCCGCTTTCTCCGCCAGGAATCCCAGCGCCTCGTCCGTGGCGTCGATCCCCGATTCGCCGCAGATATATTTCAGCCGGGCAACGATCCCGTCCCTGGAAATTCGTTTAAACTCGTACCTCTGGCAGCGCGACAGCACCGTCACGGGCAATTTCTGCGGCTCCGTGGTGGCAAGTATAAAAATGACGTTTTCCGGCGGCTCCTCCAGCGTCTTCAGCAGCGCGTTGAACGCCGCCAGCGACAACATATGCACCTCGTCGATTATGTACACCCGGTACCGCGCCACCGACGAAGAATACGCCGAATCGTCGATGACCGTGCGGATGTTGTCAACGCCGTTGTTTGACGCCGCGTCGATCTCCGACACGTCAAGTATCTGCCTGTTCATTATCCCCCGGCATATCTCGCACTCGTTGCACGGATTGCCGCCCCGCGGGTGAAGGCAGTTCACCGCCCTGGCAAAGATCTTGGCCAGCGTCGTCTTGCCCGTGCCCCTCGTACCGGAAAAAAGATACGCGTGGGCGATCCTGTTCTGAACCACCGCGTTCCTCAGGATGTTGACAACGCCCTCCTGCTCCACGACCTCGTCAAACGTCTGAGGCCGCCATTTTCGGTAGAGTGCCATATAAGACATAGTATCGCGCTCCTTCCCGCTCCTTCCGGCAACTAAAACGCCGGCTCCTAAAAGTACCGTCGGGGGACTTACGGCACACGAAAGGGTTCGCTTACCGCTGCTTCCTCCCGGACCTGACGGGGTTCACAAAATTCCGTTGCGTAAGACCCGGCGGCACTTTTACGAGCCGGCGTAACGCCATTATAACCCAAGCGCCGCCCGTTTTCAAGTGCAACACAGGGCCGCCTGCAACGTGGTGCAACGGGGGACAGACCCCGGTTGCACAGCGAAATTCGCACTGGCGTGCGAGCTAAATTGCGTGCCAGGCACGCAGCGAAATTTGCCCTTCGGGCAAGCGTAGAACGGGTACCTGTCCCCCGTTCCAACGGTCCGCCAACCGGGGTCTGTCCCCCGTTGCACCCACCGTTGCACTTTAGTACAGCGCGACGAAAAGAGCTGTTTTGCCGGAGGGCAGAGAGACTTTGACCGCGCCGCCGTCGAGCCGGGCGGTGTAGCCCAGGAGCTTCGGGTACACGTCCGAGATCCGGCAGGAAGCGAAGGCGTTGTCCCCGGAAAGGCCGGGGAATAGTTTTGACAGGGGGACCGTCGCCGAAGCCGGGCCGTCGCCGTTGTTCCACACCGCCAGCAAAACGGTCCCGGACGAAGGATCGCGGAGAGCGAAGGTGTTGACGGTGTCGGAGTCGATGTCGAAGGTGCCGGTGGGATACAGCGGGAAGGCGGAGGCGGTGACAGACCGGTACCGTTTGTACAGCGCGCAGGCGTCCTTAATAAGGCGGCGGTTCAGCAAGTCGGCGCAGTCGATGCGGCCAGACAGGTACATGAGCCCCATGAGCCCGGTCACGCAGTTGTACGCGGTGACGCGGCCGTCGGTGAATTGGGCCGTGAACTCGGGCGAGGGCGTAAAGCTCTGCCGGTAGTCGATGCGAACGGGGTACGGATAGGCCCAGATGCCCAGCCGCTCCGGCGGAATGCAGGCGGCGGAGCCGGAAACGATCGAAGGCAGCCGGAAATAGTCCTCCTGGTCGCTGACGGACTGCAGGTGGAAGCGGGACAACGTACCGATGTCCGAACGCATTGCCCCGGAACCGCAGTTTTCGACGAGGAGGTCGGGAAATTCGGCTCTGACCGCGTCAATAAACGAGCTGAACGCCTGGCTGTGCCCGTGCAGCGAGGAGGCGCCGTCGGGATCGATCCCCGGCCCGGTGTTTGCGTTGTAATCGTTTTTGATATACCTCACGCCCATATCGTACAGGGCGCGGATCCGGCCCATAATATGTTGCCTGACGCCTTCCTGCCTGAAATCCAGCAGCAGACGCCTCCCGCCGACGGGGTCTCCGCGGCGCCGCAGCACGTATTCCGGATGTTCACGCACGATCTTAGACTCGATGCCAGCGGATTCGATCTCGAACCAGATGCCCGGCAGCATCCCCGCGGCCCTGATCCGGCCGGCGATCTCCCGGTACCCGCCTTCGCCGAAAACGGCGTCGTTGACCTCCCACATCCCCAGGTCCTGCTCCTCGTTGCCGCTGACACCGTACCAGCCCGCGTCGATCACGTAATACTCGCAGCCGCCCTCGGCGGCGGCCTCCACCAGGCGCAGCGTCTTTTCCCTCGTGGGAAGCGCCCAGAGCGCGTTCATATAGTCGTTGTAGCAAAGCGGCGGCACGCCCTTCGGGAACTGAGCAGCCATCGCGGCCCTCGCGGCCTTCGTCAATTCAGCCGCGGCCTCTTCGAATCCACCTTCCACGCAGCCCACCACGGCATAGGCCGTTGCCACGGACTCGCCCGGCGCCAGTTCCACGTGCCAGCCGTCGTTGCGCTCCATGCAGTCCGTTGCCATCACTGTGATCTCGGTATCGTCCCTGTACCCGCGGATGCCCGCGTCAATGCACCACCCGTGGCCGCACTCGATGCGCGTGAACCAGCTGAGCCCGGTCAACGTGTCCTCCACGATCAGCACGGGCTCGTGATAACATGTGCTCCAGCTGCTCTGGGACGCCAGCCTGAACGAAGTCTGGGACCCGTGATTGTACGTTTTATAAAGCCCCGCATCCTCCGCAAACGTATGGCGCCACTGGGCCTCCCCGGTCCAGGCGCTGTGGGCGAAATGCAGCACGAAACGGTGTTTTTTCCAGGGCTCTCCCCCGCTGCGGCCGATGCCTGCCAGGTACGACGCGCTGAGCAGTTCGACTCTCACGGGCACGCTGCCTGCGTTGGTCAATACCGTGCGCACCCGCCGCCAGTTCCTGCCCTCGTCGACCGTCTCGACGCGCACTTCCGTCAACGTCTCCGTAGTTCCGGTAGGGTCGGTCAATCTGAACGTTCCGGGGCCGGTCTCTTCCGCTCCCTCCCTGCCTCCGTTGCCGGAGAAGTAGTAGCAGTTGTTCTGGGCGTTGATGATCAGGTAAAAATCAGGTCGGTAATCGAATTCCATAAAATGCTCCTGGATAAATAACGTATTTCAGCCCGTCCGGACCGTTTATTACACGGGAAATACGGATCGCGTAAATTTTCAAAAATCCCGTTTGGCCGTTCAATTTTACGTTTGTTTAATTGTTAAATCATTTAATAGCTCGGCAAACGCCGCCTCGTTGACGGCCGCTTAATTCCCGCTTGTGCCGTTGCCCGAAGTTGACGCGGCGGAAAGGCCCCGGCGGGTCTTGCGGCGCTTGACCGCGGTCCAGATAAGATAGATTATCCGCACCACCGCGTCGGTGACGAGCACGATGCCCACCACCAGCGTAAACACGGAGAGCCAGGAACCGCTGACGATCAGGAAGCCGATGCCCGCGGCAATGCACGCCACGAACTCGATTATGTTGAGCACCCGCATAAATATGCGTATCTCCTTTGCCGCCTGCTGTATCGAAATGTAGGCGAAGACCAGGAAAAGCGCTCCGAAAATGAAGCTGCCAAGTACGAACAGCGCGTGCTCTTTAAAGATCAGCACCGGGATCACGGCCAGCAGCGCGATGGCGATCACTATCCTCTCCCGCATGCCGTCCAGCCGCCCTTTCGCCTTGATAAGGCGCCGTATGATCACAAATATCTCCACCGCGGCGATGATCGACACCAGGGCGATGGAAAGTATGTCAAGCGTCTTGCCCCTGGCGATTATGATGCCCGTGCCCAGAAGTGCCAGTATGACGGCGATCACCAGCACGGAATTCTTGAAAAAGTTGGCTATCCTGGTGCTGAGTTTTGGCTTTTCCACGTCATCCAGCAGCATCTTCCTGGGCAGGCTGGTCATGACTTTTCTGGTGGTGGCGCTCTTTCCGCTGAGGCGGATGATGAGGTTGCCGAAATACTCCGGCGTGATCTCCTGAAGGTCCTGGACTCCCGCCTCTTCCATGGCGTCGAACAGTTCCTCCACGAAGACGGCTCTCTCCTCTAAAGGCAGGCCCGCGATCCACTCGTCGGTAAGGTCGTTGATCCAGCGGCTGCCCGCGGCATTGGTCGGCGCGGAAGACAGATCTCCGTGATCCACCATCCAGGACGCCAGCGAATGCTGCTCGATGCCCTTACGGTAGCTCTTGACGATGCGCGTATCGGTGATCCGCGGCTCGAAAAGCTTGCCGATCACGTCGAATTCCGGAATGATCCGGGTGGTCTTCGCGTCAACGCTGCTGATCAGCTGCTCGTCAAACACTTCCGGGCAAAGGCCGGGGCCGTCGAGCATGTAGATGCGCTTCACCAGGTCGATCTGCTCCGGCGGCAGCACGCACGCGGCGGTCAGCGCCAGGTTGCCCCCCTTCGAATGGCCCCCAATGTACCAGTCGCAGCCCGGCTCGATGAGCTGGCAGGCGTATTCGCCGGCAAGGTTCTGGGCCGTTGTCCTGGTAAACGAAATCATAAAGTTCTCTTCCCACCCCGCCAGCGAACTGTCGGTGCCCCGGTAGGCAATGAAAGAAAACTCGTCCTTATACCTGAAGCACATTGCCGCAAACTGCAGCGGAGGGTCCGTGGTCAATTTATCCACGTAATCCGTGATCGTCAACTCCCCGAACCGCTTCGACTCCGCCGCCGCCCGGAAAATGCCCTCGTTGCCCATATCGCCGCCGGTGATCATCAGCTTCGCCCGCCCCGCGTCAAGCAGTCCCGCGCACTCGCTGAACTTCGCGCTCTTGCGGCCGTCCGCGAACAGCGGCAATATCTCGAAATACACTGCCACGCACAACACCAGCGCGTCCGCCTCTCTGAAGGGCATCGTGTCGAAGTCAAAATCCCCGATCCACTGCACGTAATCCAGCAGCGTGGCGTTCTTCGTCTCGGATAACACCCTTTCTTTTTCGGCGTCGCCTTTCTGCATCTGCTTGCGCTTCCGCTTGATGTTCATCTGGTCGATCCTGCTGAGTTTTCCGTTCATACAATCACTTCTTTCTTAAAAGGTGCCCCGTGCAACCGGGGGTGCAACCGGGGACAGACCCCGGTTGGGAAACCGTGTTGCACAGCTAAATATGCCCTTCGGGCAAGCGAAATTCGCACTGGCGTGCGAGCGAAATTGCGTGCCGGGCACGCAGCGAATTCGCCGCTTCGCGGCAGCGTGGAACGGGGGACAGGTACGCGTTCCATGGAATGACTGTCTCCAACCTTATTTAGGGGGAAGGCGAAGCCGTTTGAACGGGTAAGAATTTTGTCTTTCCCAAAATTCATGCCGTCAAACGGTTTGCCAACTGGGGTCTGTCCCCCGTTGCACAAGGGTTTCTTCAGCCCTTGCGCCCTGTATTCTTCCGCTTCCTTATATAGAGCAGCATCACCGCAAGGGCAACGATTGCGGCTATCAGAACGGCAACGATCCATCCGATGCTGTTGTCGCTGCCGGCGTTGCCGCTGACGGTCCCGGTCTTATCGTCCGTGGGCAACCGGGGTCTGTCCCCCGTTGCGCCGCCCGCCTGGCCGCCTTCGGTCTCTTGAGGCACCGCAGTTCGCGCCGGGTCACCGGGCTCGGTCTCGGGGCCGCTCTGCCCGGCGCTGCCCGACGGCAGAGCCGTCGCGGCGGGCGACGGAGACGGCGTAGGCTCTGCCGTCGGCGAAGGGGTGGGTGCTTCGGTCGGGTCGGGCTCGAAAACGACGTGCTCCAAAAGGTCGTTCTTCTCCACGTCCTCACCCACGGTTGACCGGAAAAGCCCGAACTGACGGCAGTCGCCGTAGCCGCTCTGCTTGACCTTGAAAGACGTCCAGGCCTGCGACTCGTGGCACTTGTACCCGTCCTTGGCAACGTCCAGCGCCGAACGCCCGCCGAATTTGTCCAGGAGTTTGGTCTCCCAGTCTATGATGACGCCGTTGTCCCTGTTGTACAGGTGGCTGTAAAACTTCTGCGTGTCCCAGACGCCGTATTTCTCCGCCGAATCCGGATATTTTGACGGATCAGCCGCCGCCGGAACGCTGAACTGGAGCATTGTCCCGTTGATCCGGTGCGCCCCGTGGCCGTACTCGCCCTCGAAATCGTGGCCGACGATGACGTATGGCTTGAACCGGCGGATCATCTCCACCTGCCAGGCCTCCACGTTGTCCTCGCCGTACATCGCCGCCGCGTCCTCGAAGGTCTTGGAATACTCGTCAACGAAATCGCCGAACACCGGATAATTCCGGATCCCGACGGTCCAGAGGCCGTCAAGCTGCTCGTGCACTCTATAGGGCTCGGTGTATGCGTGGTTCGTCATGTACGCTACCTGGACCTTGTAGCCCAGCTCCGCGCCGTAATACGGCATGATGCCGCCGAAAAACAGGTGCTCGTCGTCCCCGTGGGTGGGGAAAAGCAGGAAATCCGCCCTTTCCAGCGGCGGCTGCCACACCTGGACCGAATCCGGAAGCTTCCCCTCCGTGTAAAAGATCAGGTCGCACAGCACCGCATCCGCCGGGATCCTGAACACGATCTCCTGCCCCGGCGCCGCCTTGCCCGCAAGGTCGACGTACTCGTGTATCATACCGAAGCGCCCCTGCTTCAGTATGGTGCCGCCGGTCTCCAGCGTCCACTCTCCCGGGACAAGGTCCCATATGACGTACACGCCGCCGATGGAATACCCGCTGTCCGCCGGCAATTTCGCCCGCACGACGTCTTCTTCGCCGAACGTCACTTTGCTGTACCGGTCCGTGTCCTTGAGATTCTTCAGCGATTTCCCAGAATCGGCGGTCAACTCGAACTTCTCGCTGACGTTGCTCGCCTTCTTCTCCTCAGCTCCGATCTCCCTCCGGCCACCCGCCGCGGCAACAGCCAGGCAGATGCAGCACAACAAAATGCCCAACGCGAAAACGTTGACAACGGCCCTTCTCCCGGGTCTCTCGGTCAATTCTCCCTTGCCCTTTCTTCCGCCAGCCATCCGCGCCAGCACACTCCCTCATCCTCCGCCGCCCCGCCGTCAACCGCGGACAACGGCTTTTTTCTTTCTTCGTTTATTTTACACTACTATAGCTTATATGTGCAAGAGCCTTCGGCCCTGGTTGCAACGGGGGACAGACCCCGGTTGCAGAGTCCTTCGAACGGGGGACAGGTACCGGTTGCACAGCGAAATTTGCCCTGCAGGCAAGCGAAATTCGCACTGGCGTGCGAGCTAAATTGCGTGCCTTGCACGCAGCGAAATTGCCGCTTCACGGCAGCGTGAAACGGGGGACAGGTACGCGTGCAACCGGGGTCTGTCCCCCGTTGCAGGGCTTGTCCGAGGCAAAAAAAGACGCGCCCTTGCGGGGCGCGCCTTGAGATCATTAACAAGATCTTAGCTTAGTTTGCCGTATATCAGAAAGCTCTCTTCTTCAGGAGAACGACTGCGGCACCCATTGCCAGGACGGCCAGGACAACGAAGGTTGCCACGGTGGCGTCGCCGGTCTGGACGTTGGTCTCGGGCTCGGTGGTGCCGGGCTCGGTCTGAGCGTTGCCGGAAGTGGCGTCGAGGTCAACGGCGAGGAGGTTGCCCTTGTCGGCGAAGATGACTCCCAGTCTGGTGGTGATGCCCTCGTCGAGCTCGCCGTTCATATAGTAAGCAGCTTTCTCGTTGGGCCACTCCTGCTGAGTCATGGGGATGACGAGGTAGTGATCCTTGGGCTCGGCGGAAGTATCGGTGGTCTCGGCGATCTCGATCAGGTACTGGCCTGCTTCAAGAGCGGAATTGAAAACGATCATGATGCCGGTCTTGGAACCGTTGTAGTTCTTAAATCTGCAGTTCGTGCCCTCGGCGTCGAATTCCTGGTTCAGGTTGTCGTCACCGGCAGGAATGAAGGTACCTTCGGCAACGGCGCCGCCGGCCTTGGAGGTGGCGTAGTCTTTATTGTACTTGTAAACGGAAACGGTGATCGCAGCCGCAGCGGGAGGAGTATCTCCGTTAGTGGGGTTGCTGGCCCAGAAGTTGACAACGCCCATCGCCTCGACAGCATCGGAAGCGTTGATAACGATACCGGTGGTCACGGTGGCGCGGGAAGTGGAAGTGTCGTTGGAAAGCCAGTAATTGCCTTCCCAGACGATACCACCGTTGTCGCAGGTGAATTCCTCTTTCTTGCGGGTGTCGACAACGACTTCGGATTTCTCAGTGCCGTAAACTTCGATCTCGCCGAATCCGCTGTAGTAATAGCTGTTGTCGGCAATGCCGCTGGCTTTGGTGACCGTAACTTTGACGAAACGCACGTCCTTGTCAACGCCGAAGCTGAAGGGCTCGGTCCTCTCGCCCGCGTTACCCTGGATGTCGCCTACAACGTCCCAGCTGGAACCGTCGGTGGATACCGCCACGGTGAAGTCGCTGGGAGCGCTCTGTCCGACAAGGAACTTCTGAGGGACAAGGTCGATCCTGGACACTACCGCCACCATCTCAAGGTCGATGGTCAGGGCAATGTTGACCTCCTGGGTCGTGGTCCCGGCGTACCAGCCGAGGTGATTGAACACGCCGGCTTCGTTATCGGGGTTAATGCCGTCGGTAAGGTAGTTTTTATCCCAGAAACCCACGTCCATATTGGGGTCGCCGGCGCCTTCCGTCATTTCAACTTCCACGTTTTTACCAAGCGCAATATTGGTGTCTTCGGCAAAAGCAGCCATGCCGAACAGAGCCACCGTCATCGCTATAACGAGGAAAAGGGCAACAAATTTCTTCATAGAAATCTCCTCCATGATTTTTTGAATTCACAACACGCGGCAAGGGCAACGAAACAACGCCTCTCCCGCACATCGTGAAGATTATATCATATAAGGTCAAGTTGCGCAAGCGGTGCAACGGGGGACAGTGCAACGGGGGGTGCAACGGGGGACAGACCCCGGTTGCTCAGCTAAATTTGCCCTGGGGGCAAGCGAAATTCGCACTGGCGTGCGAGCGAAATTGCGTGCATTGCACGCAGCTAAATTTGCCCTTCGGGCAAGCGGGATCATCGCCAAAGGATGACGTTCCACGGTCGCCGTATTTCTACCGCCGGTAGAATTTTGCCGAAAATTTACGAAAATCGCCGGTTAATTTTCAAAAATCCCGGGAAAAGCCGCGAACGCAAGTCTGTCCCCCGTTCGCGGCGTGTCCGGCAACCGCGGGTGCAACCGGGGTCTGTCCCCCGTTGCGGTGTCCCCCGTTGCAGCCTCCAAGTCCATCCCGTTGCACTTGCATTTTCCCGCAGGGAAACGTAAAATTAGCAAATCGCCCGGGAACGCGTTGCCAGACGAGGCCGCGAAGAGGCCCGGGCGGCCTTTAGACGAAAGGAACCCTCCCATGCTGAAGATCCTGAAGCAACTGGCAAGATCGGTGCGCGAATACAAAAAACCGTCGATATTGACCATGATATTCATTGTCGGCGAAGTCATAATAGAATGCATCATACCGTTTATTGTCGCGAACCTCACCAACGACATAAACGACGGCTGCGGCATTGACGTCATCGCCAAAAACGGGCTGATCCTGGTGATAATGGCGGTGTTGTCACTCACCTGCGGCGGCCTGGCCGGTTTTACGGCGGCCAAAGCTTCGGCGGGATTCGCAAAAAATCTGCGCCACGACCTGTTTTTCAGGATCCAGACCTACTCCTTCTCCAACATCGACCGGTTCTCCTCGTCTTCGCTGGTGACCCGCCTCACCACCGACGTGGCCAACGTCCAGATGTCATATATGATGATCATCCGCATCGCCATCAGGGCGCCCCTTATGTTCCTGTTCGCCATCATAATGGCCTACAGGATGGCAGGCGTGCTGGCGACCATGTTCGTTGTCGTCGTACCGGTCCTCATCGCAGGACTCATCGGAGTTGCCCGCCACGCCATGCCCGCCTTCCGCCGCGTCTTCCGGAAATACGACCGGCTCAACGAATCGGTGGAAGAAAACGTGATGGCCATGCGGGTGGTCAAAGGTTTTGCCCGGGAGCAGTACGAAAAGGACAAGTTCAACGCTGCGTCTGACGACATACGGGTCGACTTCACCAAAGCCGAGCGCATCGTTGCCCTCACCGGGCCCCTTATGCAGGTCTGCCTGTACTTCAACATGGTCTTCGTGCTGCTGTTCGGCTCGAAGCTCGTCATCACCCAGCACTACATCAACGTAGGCCAGCTCTCCGCCATGCTCACCTACGGCTTCCAGATATTGATATCTTTAATGATGATCTCGCTCATCTACGTGACGTTGACCATGTCTGCGGAATCCGCCCGGCGCATCGACGAGGTGCTGACCGAAGAATCCGCCCTTAAAAACCCGGCGGAACCGGTCCGCGAACTGAAGGACGGCTCCATCAGGTTCGAAAACGTGGAATTCAGCTATTCCAAACGGGCGGAAAACGCCACGCTGTCCGGCATCGATCTTGACGTCCCCTCGGGAAGCACGGTAGGCATCCTGGGCATCACCGGCGCGGGCAAGACTTCCCTCGTCCAGCTGATCCCGCGGCTTTACGACGTGACCGGCGGGTGCGTGACCGTAGGCGGCGTGGACGTAAGGGACTACGACCTGAACACGCTCCGTGACGGCGTGGCAATGGTCCTCCAGAAGAACCTGCTTTTCTCCGGCACGATCAACGAAAACCTGCGCTGGGGCGATCCGGGGGCAACTCAGGAGGAGATCTCTGAGGCCTGCAGGCTGGCCCAGGCGGAAGATTTCATATTGTCCTTCCCCGACGGGTACGAGACCCAGATCGACCAGGGCGGCACCAACGTGTCCGGCGGCCAGAGGCAGAGGCTGTGCATTGCCCGCGCCCTGCTTAAAAAACCGAAGATACTGATCCTCGACGACTCCACCAGCGCCGTGGACACGCGCACTGACGCGCTGATACGCGAAGGTTTCCGCAAATACATCCCCGAGACTACCAAGATCATAATCGCCCAGCGGGTGGCTTCCGTTATGGATGCGGATATGATCGTGCTGCTGGACCACGGCAGGATAACGGCGGTGGGGACCCACGACGAACTTATGAAGAACAACGCGGCCTACAGAGAGACGTACGAGCAGCAGAACCGCGGAAGCAACGCAGCCGCAAGCGCGGCCGGCGAGACCGTCAGCGAATGCGTCAACGAAACCGCCGACGAAACCGCATCCGTCGACCGGACCGTCAATGACTCCCCCGCCGCATCCTCCGAAGGAAAGGAGGCTGATGACAATGCCTGACAACAAAAAAAAGACCCGCCGCATCGACTTCAAAGTCCTCGGCCGCATCATCAAGCTCCTCTTCAAGTACTACCCCGGCCTGTCCACGCTGACCGCCGTATTCATCATATTCTCCGCCGTCGTCAGCTCCATCCCCTCCATGTTCCTCCAGAAGGTCATCGCCACCATCGGCAAATATTACGAATCCGGCGACTGGGCCGCCGCCAAGCAGGAGATCGTGCCCCAGGTCACGCTGCTCATCGTGCTCTACACCCTGAGCGTCATCGCCATACTCGTATACAGACAGTTGTCCGCCTATATAACCCAGGCATTCCTGTTCCAGATGCGCAAGCAGATGTTCAACAACATGCAGAACCTGCCCATCCGCTACTTCGATCGCAACAGCTACGGCGATATAATGAGCTACTACACCAACGATATTGACGCCATCCGCCAGGTGGTATCCGAGACGCTGCCGGTGGTGCTGCAGTCCGGCGTGATAGTATTGACCGTGCTGTTCATAATGGCGTATTTCAGCGTCTGGATGATGCTGCTGGTGCTGCTGGGCGTCGTCGTCATGCTGCTGGTATCGAAAACGGTGGGCGGCAATTCTTCCAAATATTTCGTGCGCCAGCAGAAGGCCATGGGCAAGACCGAGGGCTACATCCAGGAAATGATGAACGGCCAGAAAGTGGTCAAGGTCTTCTGCCACGAAGAGCAGAGCGGCAGGGATTTCGACGCGGTCAACGACGCCCTTTTCGAGGACAGTTTCCGCGCCCACGCTTTCGCCAACATGCTCGGCCCCATCATAATAAACCTGGGCAACGTATTGTACGTGCTGGTGGCGCTGATCGGCGGCATCCTGATGATCAACAACGTGCCCAACCTGTCGTTGTCCGGCCTGGCTTTCGGCATCAGCATCCTCATCCCCTTCCTTAATATGACCAAGCAGTTCACCGGCAACATCAACCAGGTGTCCCAGCAGGTCAACTTTATTGCCATGGCAATGGCGGGCGCCCAGCGCGTATTCTCCCTGACCGACGAGGCGCCGGAGACCGACGACGGCTACGTGACGCTGGTGAACGCAGTGATCGACAGCGAGGGCAACGTCACCGAGAGCGACGTCAAGACCGGCCAGTGGGCCTGGAAGCACCCCCACGGCGACGGCACCCTCACCTACACGCCTCTCCGGGGCGACGTCCGCATGTTCGACGTGGACTTCGGCTACGACCCGGACAAGCAGGTGCTCCACGACATATCGCTGTACGCAAAGCCCGGCCAGAAAGTAGCCTTCGTGGGAGCCACCGGCGCCGGCAAGACCACCATCACCAACCTGCTTAACCGCTTCTACGACATCGCAGACGGCAAGATCCGCTACGACGGGATCAATATAAACAAGATCAAAAAGAGCGACCTGCGCCGCTCGCTGGGCCTGGTGCTCCAGGAGACCAACCTGTTCACCGGCACCGTCATGGACAACATCCGTTACGGCCGCCTTGACGCCACCGACGAGGAATGTATTGCCGCGGCAAAACTTTCCGGCGCCGACGGCTTCATAACGCGACTGCCCGAGGGGTACCAGACGCAATTGTCCGGCAGCGGTTCCAACCTGTCCCAGGGCCAGAGGCAGCTCCTGTCCATCGCCAGAGCGGCGGTGGCGGATCCGCCTGTAATGATCCTCGACGAGGCCACCTCCTCCATCGACACCAGGACCGAGAGCATCGTGCAGCGGGGCATGGACAAACTTATGGAAGGCCGCACCGTTTTCGTCATCGCGCACCGCCTGTCGACTGTCATGAATTCCGACGTCATTATGGTGCTGGACCACGGGCGGATCATCGAGCGGGGCAATCACGACCAGCTCATCGCGCAGCGCGGCACGTACTACCAGCTGTACACCGGCGCCTTCGAGCTGGAGTGAGGCCGGAGCGAGGCTGGAATGAGGCCAGAGCGAGGTCAGAGCGAGGCGGCAGCAAGGGGGAAGTGAAGCGTCAACGAGGCGGAAACAGCGTACCGCCGCAGCCATTCGACGTTTGGAAGAAGGTGCAAACGGCAATCTGTCGCTTTCCTTCCCAGTTAGGGAGAAGACGGCGCTGTCTGTGCGCTTGAATCGAGCGAGAAACACCCACATTTTGCCGCTTTTTTCAAAATAATGGGCGTTTTAAAGAAGGTGGCGCTGCTTCGAAGCCCAGAATGAGTGCAAAGCAAAAATGATCCACCTTCGTTCCGCGCAGCGGAATTTAGCTGAAAGCTATCGGCTTTCAATTTAGCTCAGCTGCCAGGCCGAATTTAGCTGTGCGCAGCACAATATCACTCGCCGCAGGCGAATATCACTCCGCGCAGCGGAATATCACTCGTGCCCCAGCACGAATATCACTTTCGTTGCCGCTTCCTTTTTTATTGACTAATCCCGCCGAAAAGCCTATACTGAAAACCGGCAATCAAACGCAAAAACAAACGATCGTTGACGCAAAACGATACGAAAAACGACGAATACAACGTTGACCCAAAACGACACGCAGATCGTTGACGAAAAACGAAAAAAGATACTTAATCGGAGGACGTTATGAAAAAACACACACGCGCGCTGCTTCTGATACTTGCCCTGATAATGGCAGTCTGCTCCTCATGCGCCGGAACATCGCAAAACGGCCAATCCGGGGACGACCCCGCCAAAGCCACCGAAGAACCAGACGAATGGAAGGATTACACGATCTGGACGTCGGGCCGGGAAGCGGGAGAAGCCTTCACCGACACCACTAAAGTGCCCGAGCAGTACGAGCCCGTGGCCGGAACAGCGCAGGAATTCACCGTGGCCAACTACTTCAACAACGACATGGTGGTACCCAGGGACCGCAAGATCGTCATCTGGGGAACGGCCCCCGAATCCGAAAACGGAAAAGTCGTTGCCGCGGAATTCAAGGGGCTGAAAGGATCCGGCACGATCGAGAACGGAGAATTCTGCTTTGCGCTCGCGGGAACGTTGCCCGCCAGCGGCGAGAAAGGCCACACGCTCACAGTAAAGGGAGCGGAAGGCGTTGTCAAGGAATACACCGACGTGCTCGTGGGAGACATCTGGGTAGTGTCCGGGCAGAGCAACGCGGACCTCACCTTTACGGGCACGGTGGCTCAATCCACCACGGACCTCAGAAAACTCTACGGAGAATACCTTGACGGCGCCACCGCGGAGGACAACATCCGCATAATGCGCCAGATCAACTGGGATCTGCTTAACAAAACGGGCCAGAAGCGTATGGCGACACCTCAGACGGACGTGCCCAAAGCCACCAAATGGCAGATCGGGGAGCGCAAGAGAGTGTACGGCGGCTCCGGCACCAGTTTCTCCATGCTGGGCTACTTCTTCGCAAAAGAGCTCTACACGCTGAACCCCGACGTGCCCATCGGCATCATAATGGCCGCCTGCGGAGGCGCGCCGTTGTCCCTGCTGGTCTCCGAAGACGCGCTGCAAAAATTCCCAGCTTCCCTCAGGAACCGGTCGCTCACGCTGAACAACATAAATATGCCACCCGCCGGGATCTACAACGCGTTCATGGCGCCGTTGACCAAAGTAGGCATCACCGGCATGATCTTTTACCAGGGCGAATCCGACACGGACGAGTCGGATGACTACACTATAGCGCTCAAGGCCACCGTGGAAGATTACCGGGCAAAATTCGGTTCCGACCTGCTGTTCCTCAACGTGCAACTCACGTCCTACGGATACGAGAGCGGCGGCGTCAAGCTCGAAGGCGTCTGGGATACGGTGCCCGAAATGCGCTACGCCCAGTCCGCGGTCAAGATCGACGGCAGCATCTCCAATTACGAAGTCATTCCTTCCATCGACGTGGGCTGGAAAGACGGAGACGGAGACGGAGCCCATCCTTACTACAAGCTGGAGCTGGGCCAGAGAGGCGCCCAGATGGCCGCGGCGATCGTCTACGGCATCGGCGATATGGAAAACGCCGGGTTCCCTGTCCCCTCCAAGATCGGTTACAACGACAAGGAGATCCTCGTGGAATTCAGCTACGCAGGCGGCGGACTCAAGACGGTCGACGGTGCGGCGCTGGCCGGGTTCGAGGTCAAGGTCGGGGGCAAGTGGCAGAAGGCCGAACCGGTCATCGAGGGCAACCGGATCCGGATCGCCGTTGACAACGCCAAAGGCGTGAGGTACGCGCCCGAGATCCGCTACTTCTCCACCGACGAGGCCAATCTCTGCTCCGGCACGGGCAACATCGCCGTCCCGTTCTGCGTGGAATTCGATTGACGGGCCGAATAATTACGAAAAAAAAGCGGAAAGAATCGCAGCAAACTGCCGAAAAACGGTTGTTTTTACGATTTTTTCCGCTTTTTGCTGTTGTAATCCAAAGCCCGGCTATGTTATAATGTATATGAATCTCGGCTTCTTGTGTAAGCCGCCAGTCAATAATCAGGAGGTTTTTAAAATGAAGAGAATCGTTCAGATACTTTTGGCGATTGTCATGGTCATCTCTCTGTCTACGTTTTTCGCGTCTGCAGAAGAGTCAGATACTGTAACGCTCGACCTTGCCGCGCTCGGCGGCAGCCAGTCGTATACGCCGCACGGATATGCCGGAGTGACCGGATTGATGTTCGGTTACGGCACGGTCGTCGATCTCGGATCCTATGACCTTTCCCAGTACGGAGCGCTCAAAGTTACGTATGCTACCGATATGGGCTATAAAGCGTATCAGGATGGTATGACCGCTACTGCTATGTTTGCTTTGAAGAGCAACGCTACGACGATCGGTTACGCCAACGTCGGTCCCAACACCGAAGGCCTTATCGCTTCCGCAGATTGCGTTGACGCTTCCGAGGTCAATCCGGAGGGAGTGAACTGGGGCAAAGGCGAGCGCGCTGCCGTTATCGATCTTAAAGATGTTGATTACAACGGTGAAGTTTACCTTTCTCACTTCAACTCTTCCGGCAACGAAGCGCTTGTCGTTAAACTCGAACTGCTCCCCTATAAGAACGTTGCCCTTGGGAAAGCCGTATCCGAAACGCTCAACGGCGGAATCGCGATCCGGAGCGGATACTGGGCTCCCGAAATGCTTACCGACGGAGTAGTTCAGGATACCAACAATGGCAACAATCTTGGATGGGCTTTTGCCACTCTCGTTGCCAACGGTCTGGCCTGCAATGCCGACGCCTATGTCGATCTCGGCGCTGTCTATGAGATCGACTCCATAAACGTTGTCAATATGAAGTGGTCGGGCGACAATACGTTCCCCGGCGCTTACGAGCTCAGCGTTTCTACGGACGGCACGACCTGGACCCAGGTTGGCGCGTGCGCCGTCGGAGAAGCCACCCCCAACGGGACCGACACTTACACGTTCGATCCTGTTGAAGCGAATTACGTACGCCTTCACGTTTCGAGCCACGCCGGCGGCTGGGCTGACGCCAACGCGTACTATTCCGGTTTCGGCGAATTGGAAGTTTACGGAAATTATGTAAACGATTCCGAAAACGGGACCCCTGCCTACGTGCCGATGGAATACGTGATCGCCCGCGACCAGCTTCTTGCCGACGAAGCCGACGTTGCTCTGGTTGGCGGCAACTCCGCTGTTACGATCTGCCCTGCGCTTATGGATAAAGCCGGAGCCCAGGTCAGAGTCTGGGGTTGGGTCGTTTCCAAGAGACCTATTGAAAGCTACGGTTATTCTATAGATGGCGGCGATATTGTATACGACACTGCTTTCCTGTATCCCGATGCCGACGTTGCCAACCTTGCTCAGAACTGGGGCTGCGGACCTTACGGCGGAGGAATCAGATACAACATCTACGTTCCTTTTGACACAGTTTGCGATGAGATCCGCGCGTTCGCTAAGATCGACGGTCAGGACGTCCTTGTCTGGACCATTAAGATCTCTAACGTTTACAAGAACTATACCGGCACTGTAGCTGCCGGCGACGCAGGCGGCACCTCCGCATGGACCGGGCACACTTCCGGAGCGCTTAAGTGGCAGGCCGCGTTCAATACCGACGTGAGCTTCACCGGGATCAATTTCCCGTCTGCTTTCGCTTTCCCCGGAACTCCTCTTAAAGTCACCCTGGCTCAGGACGGACATTTCGACGACGGCATCGTTTACACCGGCGAGATCGTGCGTCCCGGCGACGGCGGCTTCATCGTAGAATTCGGTCAGGAGATCCCTGCCGGACAGTACGTCATCAAGTTCAAGATCACCGACGAAACGCTGGTGACCGACGGTCAGTATCAGTGCTATGCCGTTTACGGTTACGCTACCGACCCGCTGGGTGACGAATACGTTCTGAATTCCCACGGAAGAGCCGCTTTCGAACTCCTTACCAAGGAGGAAGGCATCGGCTTCATTCCTCGCGAAGTCGTGATCAGAGTCAACGTTGACGGCGTCAATGCCGGCTCCAACCCTATCGACAAGAACGACGGTTCCACCACCAATCTTCCTGTTGACGCGACTGCAATGTCCTTCAATGGCTGGGTCGCTTCCAACTTCCCTATTGAGAAGTACGGATACAAGATCGACGGCGGCGAGACCGTTTATGACGAAAGCTTCAAGAAAGTAACTGAAGACGCGGACTACACCGGCATTATGGACGCTGCCGCCAACCTCTTCGGCTTTGCCGCAAACGGCACCGGCTACCGCTTCCTGGTCCAGGATGCCATCCCGCTTACCGGCGGAGAGCATACCGTAGAGCTCGTTGCCTACATCAACGGCGAAGAGATCCACGTCAGGACCTACAACCTCAACATCGCGGAAGTTGAGCCCACTGTAAAAGTGATCGTTGGCACCGAAGAGTTTGACCTTACTCCCGACGCCGTATCTCAGGTCAACCTGTCCATGAACGAAGGCGGTCTGGCTGTCGAAACCATTGCCACCGCAAGCGATCCCTGGATCTCCATCCCGCTGGACAACATCGACACTTCCGTCTACACTTCCTTCACCATCAAGTACAAACTGGTAGGTGAGAGCGGATTCGCGGGCAACAACGTTTATCTGCGCGCCAAGGATTTCAACCCCGGTTACTCCGGTGAAAGCGGCACCTGGCACGGTCCCGATATGAACGGCAAGACCGAGAGAACGTTCGTCATTGCCGACGAGTTCCCGGCTATGGTCGGACAGAAACTTACAGGCGTACGCTTCGTTGCCTGCTCTGCCGGCGGTACCTTCATCATCGAGTCCATCACCTTCAACAAGGATGAAAACGCTGACACTTCCGTCGAGATCGAATCCGCGACCGCAGGCGGCGTAGGGAGCGTGTGGCTCAGACCTTCCGACTCCGAGTCGATGAAGATCCTGTTCAAGACGAACCAGGCGTTCACCCAGTTCAACATTCCTGAATACTGGGCCAGCAATCCTCCTCAGTTCGGCGATCTGAAGGCCAACATCGAAGTGTCTCTCTACAAGTTCGACACGAACCTTGAGACCACTCTTGCCGGAACTCCCGTTGCCACCGCTAAGTACGTTGAGAACCTTGGCGACAACAACGTCAATAATCCGTTCACCGCGGAAGGCACCGGCGCTAAGCTCACCAACTATAACGCCGCCAACAAGGGCTTCAGCCTCATCCTTGACAACGCCGCAGAGGCCGGCCAGTACGTCGTGGTCATCACCAACGACGCGGGCGCTGGCAGCTACGTAGTGCTTCCTTCTACCGGCGACGCCGCTGCTATCACCTACGGCACCGATTACATCAAGTACTTCAACACGAGCGATACCGAGTCCTTCCAGGAGGCCGTCAGATTCACTCTGACCCTCGTTGACGAAGGTGCTTTCGTCGAGCTTGATCCCGAGCAGGTACCCATCCAGCCCGGCACCGTGCCTGTTACCGAACCCACCACCGAGCCTAACACTCAGACCGGTGACGCCGCTGTGGCGCTGTTCGCAGTGATCGCCGTCCTGGCAATGGGTGCCGCGGTCGTCTTCGCGAAGAAGAGATCCTTCTGATCTTCGGTCAAGTGAACTAAAATCCTGTTAAAGATTTCAAGGCGCGCCCCGCGAGGGCGCGTCTTTTTTTCGCATGGAGCTCCCCTGCAACCAGGGTCTGTCCCCCGTTGCACACGCGCTTCCTAATAAGGGGAAAAGATGATATATTGGGAGCAGCAAAAGCGAAAGGATTGACGGCAATGATCCGGGGACTACTATAACAGCTACGTGATCCAGCCTATGATGATAGATATCGCCAGGACCTTCGCTGAGGCCTTTCCTGAGGCCGATACGGGCAGGAAGCGCCTCGGTACGTATCTACGAGGGGGACAAGGTACGCGGCCTTACAGGAGGCTCTGATAGCCCCTGACGGCACCTTCCCCGCCATCGGCCGTTCCATCACCTACCGCACCGGCGCGTTCCTTGCCCTGGGCCTGCCTGCCACGGACAATTTCTGGAACAGCGGCGCCGCGGAATAATCTTCTCAAAAAATAAGGGCGGGAAAAAACGTCCCCGCGGATCACTCGATCTGAGAGCGTTCCCCGGGGATATTACGTAAATTCACGCAAGTTTGTAAATTTTCGGAAATCGATTTTCAAATATTAGTGCGCCTCATTTCGAGTCAATTCATTTTTTATGAAAAAGCAAAACTCATTAGAACTGTCCCTCCAAAGAACCGGTATTTCCGTTATCTACTCTCGACCAACCTAAACACGAAAATGGATTTATTGTTGACGTGCCGGAAGATATGCTTATATGTCTGGCGAGACTAGTCGTATTGACTTTTTTTCGTGACACTTTCCGCGTTTATTTCATATTTGACGCTCCACTCTCCAGGAGGATTGATTTCGTTCAGCTCTTGGATTTCGTTGCTGAAATAGACTGTAACAATATCTTTTTCTTTCAGATCACCAAAATCTGTCAGGAAAACACGGTATGGGAATCCTTCAGAATCATACGCATAGAAGCAATACGGCTTACCATCCTTGTATTCAAATACCGCATGACTGGGTTGCGTTTCTGCAATGGTCAGTATAATCGTTTTTTTGTCCATAATATTTTCGTTTCCAACGTTCAGCATCTCATTGATCCTTTGGCGCTGTTCTTCGGACACGGTGAAACTTCTTTTATTGGTATAATCGTTAAACGTTCCGCACGCCGAATGATATCTAACTTCCTGTTTCTGCGTGAAAAACACATAATCACTTTCACATTCTGTCATATCACTAACCCAGCTGCCTTTGTTTAAAAGGTCAATAATAAAGTTTTTGTCCTCGGCGCTGAGAACGATTTCTTTATTGCCATCAATCTTGACACAAAACTGATCCCAAGGCAATTCATAAGTCTTACCGCATCCTGAAGCTAGAACAAGCATAAGGAATGCAATGATCGTAATCACTAATATTCTTGTTTGTTTCATGACCGATCCACCTTGTTTTTTTTATTCATTTACCGAGACAAGTGCCGCCCCATTCCACAACGGTAAATCCTTCACGGACAAATGGCGTAAATGTTTGCTCCGTCAACTGAACGTATTCACTGGAGGAACGGTATGCCATGAACACACGAAGCATAGAATCCGGCGTTGGAGTAATCTCAAGCTTGGCAGCCTCGGTATATTCTTTGCCGAAGAACTGAATGAGATTGTACTCGTTGTTCTCCATGTGCGGGAGCCAATAGTCGATAAATTCGGTATATTCGTTCTCCAAAAGACCTATTTCCGGCAGTATCTTTTCAAGGAATTCACGGGTTTGACTTCCCGCAACGCAGAATCCTTCGGTGATCGATAATTCGATATTCGGAATGCCCTCCCAGAACAGATACGGATATTTTTCTCCGTCTTCGGCAATGAGTTGACCGTCGGGACAGGCGGTTACGCGCCAGCCGTCACGGTAGGATGGAATAGTTTCGGTGAGATATCCGTCGAAGTCAAGTTTAACGAAAACATCGATCATCTTTTCGGGATAAAGGTAGATGACAGGCTTGTCGAAAACCGGCTCGCCTGCCTCCGGTTTCGAAATACGGGAGAAGACGACCTTCTTTATGATTCTATTGTACTCGTCCTCATACGGATCGCCGAACTGATTTACGGTTATCGTGCCGTGTTCTTCTACAAGATCTGTTTTGTAATACTCGACTTTAACGGTGTTGTAAATTTTATATCCGTGATTCTTGCCGCAGATAACCTTTGTGTCATTGCCGTAAATCCAATCGTCGCCATAAGCCTCCACATAGATATACACGATATCCATATCAGCCGTAAGCATCGGTTCTTGCATTTTACAGCCGGCAAGAGGTAATGCGGCGAAGATGACCGCCAACACGAAAATGAACATTTTTTTCATAAAGAACACCTCCTCAAATCCCGGTTTGTCGATATGATTATGTCACATCGAACACGTTTTTTTACTTAAAACGGGGCTGGAACGATTGATTCCAACCCCGTAGTGGCGGAGAATGTGGGATTTGAATCCACGCAGCGCTGTTAACGCCCTACGAGATTTTGAGTCCGTTTTTCGCCTCTAAACTGCCCGCGCCACAGTCGGACGCCCGGCGTTCGAACCGCTTCGCCCTGCGCTCAACCCAGCGCTTCCTCCAGGCCTGCCTCGATCTGCCAAAGCTCCGCGTCGGAAACGTCCTCGCCTCCCGTCGAAACTCCCAGCAGCTCCTCCAGCTCAGAGACCGGCAGCACTTCGAAAGAAAAATCATCCTTGTCCAGGACCCTGGCCATCTTCAGATACGCCAGCACCTCTTCCTCTCCCAGAACGTTCTCCAGGACCGCGCCGGATTCAGCCGTACGTTCGCCGTTGTCCGCCGCATATCGCCGGGCGTTCATCAGCACGACGAACATGTACTCGCCGCCCTCTTTCCAGGCGTAAATATTGACCCGGGCAGACCCGCCGTCGTCACGCTCGCCCGCTTCGTTCTTCGGATCTTCTCCGATGTGGGAAGGCGTCAGTTCCGTCGCGTACCCGTTGTCGTCGACGTACGTCGCCTTGTTGGGGCCGCCGGGCTCAAAAGTGGCATCTTCGGAAAGGCCGTCTTTATCTATAACGGTGACGGCAGGCTCTCCGCCGTAATTGTCCGGAGCGTTTTCCTGCTCAGCTGCCGGACGGTAGTTATCGAGGACAGTGCCGTAATTGCCCGAGTTTACTGCGTCGCTGCTTTTGTTGGTCATATTCCCGTTCAGGAAAGACACGGTGCCGATCCCCGCCACCACGAGGACGACAACTGCCGCGATACCGGCGCCCATCCAGGCCACGATCCTCGACCGGCCCGAACCGTTCCGTGAACCACGCACGACTTTGAGCTCGCCCCTGTTCCGGCCCGCGGCCTCCGTCTGCTCCGCCGTATGATCCGCCGCTTCAAGAATATATTTATCGTCAATGGCGTTCCACGCCTCTTCGATCTTTTTGCGTCCCGCGTCATCGTATTTGCTCATTGCAGGATCCCCTCTTTCATCAGTCTGTCACGGAGCTTGGCCTTCAGCCTTTCAAGCATCATCGCGACCTTGCCGCGGCTGTACCCATAGCGCCCGGCGATCTCGCCGTACTCTTCGCCGTACCAGTAGCGGCTGACGAATATCTTGCGCTTCTCCTCGGGAAGCTCCGCCAGGAAGGCGTTCATCACCGCCGTGATCTCGGAACTTTCCGCTTTCTCCTCCACGCTCCGGCCGTCGCAAATGGTGTCGCTCAGTTCGTCGAAGGGCAGCATCGCCTTCTCTCCGCCTCGCTTCAGGCATTTGCCGGCGCGCACTTTGTTCAGGGCAATATTCCTGGTGATCTTCCCCAGAAACACGGACAATACCGTGGGTCTCGCAGGAGGGATCGCTTCCCAGGCTCCCATCCACGTGTCATTCAGGCATTCTTCCGCATCCTCGTCCGTCTGAACGATGTTCCGGGCGATGGACATGCAGTAGCGCGAATATTTCTGATATGAGGCTTCTATTGCCTTCTCATCCCGCGCCCAATAGAGAGCGATGATATCCGCATCTTCCACGGAAGGGACTCCTTTCGCTGCCTGAAACGGTTCCGCCGCGCATCGCTGCGTCGCTTTGCCGCTCTGACAATAATACAGTAACTATTTTTCGGTATAATTAACGGCGCGATCCACGTTATTTACGCCGTTTTCGAAAATTTACGCGAATTTACATAATATTTCCCGCCCGGGAAATATATCCGGCCGTTTTTATTCCGGTTCGTTTTTATTTCATATGCACGTCGATCTGCTGAAACGGTATGGACACGCCTTCTTTATCGAACTCCGCCTTGGCGGCCTCGATCATGTTAAAGTAGACGGTCCAGTAATCCTCGCTGTTGACCCAGCAGCGGGCGGTGAGGATAACGGCGCTTTCGCCGTGGTCGCTCATATTGACGGTGGGTTCCGGAGTCTTGAGCACTTTTTCGTTGCCCCGCATAACGCCCAGCAGAATGTCCCTGGCCTTGGCGAAGTCGGTGGAATAGGCCACGGAGAACTTGTATTCCACACGCCGGGTGCCGCTTTCCGAGTAGTTGGTGATGTTGTTGGAGGGAAAAACGCTGTTGGGTATGTACACGATCTTGTTGTCCGGCGTGCGCAGCTTGACGGTGATCAGGCGGATGTCCATCACGGTGCCGTCAACGCCGTTGACCGATATATAATCGTCGATCTTGAACGGTTTCGTCACGGCGATCAGCACTCCGCCGGCAACGTTGGACAACGCCCCGTTGACCGCCAGCCCGATGGTCACTCCCACGGAGGCGATGAGGGCGCTGATGCTGCTGGTGTCAATGCCCAGGAAGCTTACCGCCGCGGCCACCACCACGCACTTGGCAATGATCTTGCCTATATAGACGAGCGTTTTCACGGTGGTGTAATCGAATTTTTTCGTCTTTTCGTTGCGCTTCATTATGCGCCGGGCGATCAGGTTGATGAACCTGAACAGCACGTACATAAGCACCAGCGTGATGACCAGCTTGATGCCGGTGCTGAGCGCCCAGCTTACTATGGTTTGCCAGATCTCGTCCCAGGACATAATCAAAACCTCCGATCGGTTATTGCTCCTCGCCTGCTATCAGGTCGTATACCTCTCCCACGCAGTCCGCCAAAACGGTTGCCCCGGCGGCCGTGAGCACGTCCCGGTCCCTGAATCCCCAGGTCACGGTAACGCAGTCCAGGCCTGAATTAGCCGCGGTCTCCACGTCCACT
This sequence comes from Clostridia bacterium, assembly GCA_016287565.1. GTDB lineage: Bacteria > Bacillota > Clostridia > UBA1212 > UBA1255 > UBA1255. The sequence goes on along the minus strand of JAEFAM010000004.1, from coordinate 62,191 downwards.
TCCGAATCGCCTATATAAACGGCGTCTTTCCGGTCAACGCCGAATTCGTCTATCATTTTCCACACGCCGTCAGGCGCAGGTTTTTTAGGCACTCCGGGAAGTTCTCCCCGGGCAATATCCACGAGCCCGTCGAAATATATCTTCATCAGGTCCTGCACCGCCGGATCCGCCTTGTTGGAGATCACACCGATCTTCACACCGGCCCCCCGGAGCTTCTCCAGCAGCTCGCGCACCCCGGGATAAGGCGCCGTGGCGTCAGCGCAATGGACTTTGTAGTGCTCCCGAAAACCCCGGAAGACCTCCGAGGTCAATTCCTCCGAAGTTCCTTCGGGCACCGCCCTGTCGATCAGGTTCTTGATCCCGTGCCCCACGATCGCCCGGATCTCCTTATATGTACGCTCCTTCAGGCCCTGCTGCCTGAGGGCGTAGTTGGCGCTGTTCATAAGGTCCGTCAACGTGTCGAGCAGCGTGCCGTCCAGATCGAATATCGCTAATTTGTATTTCATATCTCGTTCCCAAAATGGCGTTGCCGCCTTCGGCTGCTGCCCGCGCTCCGCCGACCGTTGCCGCCTTCGGCCGCCGGCTGTGCCGCCGTTCTCCGCCCTACGAAAAAACCTTCGGACCACGCGCCCGAAGGTCAATTCTGCCGGGCCGTTGCCGGGCCGCCTTTGCCGTGCTTACACAGGCGCGGACAATATCATTCTTCCCAGTTGTGGTATACGTTCATCACGTCGTCGTTGTCCTCGAGCCCGTCGATCAGCTTCTCGATCTGCTCCAGCTGAGCCTCGTCCGTAAGCTTCACGTAGCTCTGAGGCACCATACGCACGTCGGCTTCCAGGAAATTGTACCCTTTCGCTTCCAGCGCCTCGCGCACCGCGCTGAAATCGCCGGGAGTGGTCTCGATCTCGAAAACGTCCTCGTCGGCGCTGAAATCCTGGGCCCCCGCGTCAAGCGCGTCCATCATAACTTCATCTTCGCTCTTGTCGCCGTCGTTCTCGATGACGATTATGCCCTTCTGGTCGAACATAAAGGAAACGCAGCCGGGAGTTCCGAGATTGCCGCCGAACTTGTCGAACACGTGGCGTACTTCGGCGCCGGTGCGGTTGCGGTTGTCGGTAGCACATTCGGCGATGATGGCAACGCCCGCGGGTCCGTAGCCTTCGTACACGATCTCTTCGATGACTTCGTTGGCGCCCTCGCCGCTGGCACGCTTGATGCTGCGCATGATGTTGTCGTTAGGCATATTGGCAGCCTTTGCCTTGGCGATCACGTCTTTCAGCTTGCTGTTGGCGTCGGGGTTGGGGCCGCCGGCCTTGACGGCGATCTGCAGTTCCTTGCCGATCTTGGTGAAAAGATTGCCGCGCGCCGCGTCAGTCTTGCCCTTTTTATTCTTAATATTCGCCCATTTCGAATGTCCGGACATAAATTTCAAACTCCTCCCGTCCATCGGCAGCGTTTTTCGTCAAAAACCATCCGTTTTCTGCCGCGGACAAGGAAATTTTACCACTTTTTCGTTTTCGCGTCAATATATCCGGGCGCTGCGGCAGGGCGGCTGGCTGCGCAAACGCTCCCTGGACCGATCATAACCATACCGCCGCGGTCTTGCGTCAATATCTGAAAAACTCCTCTATGTCTACCGTCACGGTCTGCCTGAGCAGCTCCTCATGCTCCGTCAGGTGGTACCGGTCGCAGACCACCAGGTCGAACTGCATCGTGCGCACGTCCCTGAAAGCGTCCGCCTGCAGTCTGTCGGAATACTCCTGCAGCGCCGGATAAAGAGGCCAGCTGAGCTCCAGCACGTTCACGGCTCCGGCAGGGAAACTGCAGAACAGCGAAGGAGACGTCTGGAGATACATGTCCGAACCTTCGAAGATCCGGATGCCGTTGACCGTCAGATCCTCTCCCGAAAGCACCAGGTCGCCGCCGGTCTTGTTGATCAGGAACATGTACAGTTTAGGCGCGACGATAAGATCCCCCGTGTAATTCATTGCGGCCACGTCGAAGAGGTACAGAGAGAAATATTCGTTGTCCGCCAGCTGCACCAGTCTGTCTTTCCGGGTGTAGTCGTAAAGCGTCACTTTGTCCGGGCCGAAGGGATAGACCGTCACCTGCTCCCGAGCCACTTCCGAGTACTTTCCGTTTCCGGTGCCCAGCGAGAAGATCATATCCATAGTGATCACGGTGGGATCCACCATGCCGCTCTCCTTGAGGAGCTCCTTCGGGGTGCATTCCGAAAGCGTCACGTACAAGTAGCCTTTTTTGGTGGTGTCATAATAGTTCAGACGGCGGTCGATCCGCACGTAAAGGCCATTGACGGCAACGTTATTGACGTCGATCTTCATGGCGGACTGCTTCGTCTTGTTCTCCACGTACACCTTAAGCTGGTAGGCGCCCAGCTTGTCCAGAGAGATGCTCTCGATGGCGGCGTAAATGTTTTCGTCGTCAACGATCACCTGCCTCGTGAACGTGATCTCGTTCATCCGCTTGTACGGAGAGTCGATGATCCCGGCGGTGGCGGTGGGCAATTGCGGCGCCGTTGCCGGAGCGGTGGGTTCGGGAGTTTCGGTGGGCGAAGGTTTGCGCGTGCCGGACTCCGTGGGATATTCCGTGGGCGTCAATGTGGGCGACGCCGTTGCCCCCTCCGGCGGAACGTTCTGCCCGTTTTCCCTAAAGGGCACAATGTCTCCGTTCCTGTACAGCCGTATGCCGTCGGACAATACCAGGTCTCCCTCCGATAAGCCGATGGAGAGCGACTCCTCCCGCGTGATCCAGTTATAAGATTCAGCGGGAACGTCAGGGTACGTCAGGTAGTCCCTGAGCAGCACTTTCAGGCAGCCGCCCTCGTCCCGGACAAGCGAAAAATACCAGTAGTCGCGGCTTATGAAAGTGGACGTGTAAACCAGGTGTCCCTGCCGGAAAACCTCCGCCGAAAAAGACGAGACGGAAGAGACCGCAAGGGGCCCAAAGCTCAGCATGACGACCTCCCGGGTGCCGTCGCTGTCGATATCCGCCGCGGCTATCATAGAGAGCGCGGGATAGGCGTCGGCCCGGATGACCTTGCCGCCGTATATGTAGCAGAATCTGGTGGAGACGCATTCCCGGTCAACTCCGTCCTGGGCGTCGGAAACGGTATATCTGTGAGGCGCCAGGAAAACCTGTATGCCTGTCTCTTCGAAAAGACCCCGGGGAGTAACGTCCAGGGGCTTGTGATCCCAGTCCGGCAAGGCGGATATGATATCTGCGGCCTCTTCTTCGCTGACGCTGCCGCTGTGCGACGGGGAACGTTCGAAACATACCAGTTCGATCCGGGTCTTTTCGGAATCGCCGGTATTGGCGGAGGCGGTGCCGCTCTGGAATATATACGCGGAATCGGAGTAGATAAACGCGCCGTATTTCTCCTTTTCTACCGTGAATCCCGCGGCTTCCAGCCGTGCGTGATATGCAGCCTCTTCCGCTTTCGTCAGATCGTATTCTTCCTCCCTTAAAAGGAAGTCGTTCCAGCCGGAGGCCTCCTGTTCGGGAAGCATGCTGCTGCCGGAATCGACGCAGTGGTAACTCGGCCAAAGGGAGAAGTCGGTGATATCGGGAAGCGCCGCCAGAGGGTCTGCGGTGACGTACGAAGGTATATCGGTCTCGCCCGCCGGTGTAAGGCTGCGGTTCCTGTGCCTGATCACGCTGACGACGGCAATCGTGGCCACCAGTCCTGCGGTGATCAATGCCACGGAGCCGATGACGCCTGCCCTGCTGCCGGAAGAGCCGCTGCGGTTCCGCCCTTTTTTGCGAGTCTCGGAGGACGTTTCCGCTGCTTTCGAAGGCAAGGCGGTTTTGTCAGCCGCCGAGGCCACCGTCGCCGCTTCCTCCGCCGCGAACTGGTCAAAACGCAATTGACCCACCTCGTCCAGCAGGTCGTCGTCAATATCAAGCATTGCCCGTTCGAACGTCTCTTTTTTCATACAAAACCCTCCGCTTCAAGTCCGTCGCGCAGCTTTCCTTTGATCACGGCCAGCATCTGGTAGACCGCCGAGGGGCTCAGGCCCAGTCTCGCGGCAATGGTGTTTACGCTGTCTGAATAATAATACCGGCACAGGAAAACGTACCGCTGCTCCTTTGGAAGCCTGCGCGCGAAGCCGGAGAGATATTCGGAAAGCAGCCTGGAATCCACTTCTGACTCCACGGTCCTGCCGCTCTCCAGGACTTCATCCAGCTCGTCGTAGCTGTCGAAGCCCTCTGCGGGCGCGCGTTTTTTGCGGTTCATTTCCTTGCGCCGGTCAAGCGCGATGTTCCTGACGATCTTTGTCAGGTATGCCGGAAAACTGCGGGGGCGGTCCGGCGGGATGTGGTTCCAGGCCGACAGATAAGCGTCGTTCAGGCACTCGTCGCGATCCTCGGCGCTGTCAAGGACGTTGTCCAGGACGGCGCGAAGATATCTGCCGTATTTTGCCTCGGTCGCCTCGATGGCGCGCTCGCTTCTGGCAAAATAAAGCTCGACGAGTTCCTCGTCCGTTGCCGCAAAAGTCGCTGCCGTATCAGGTGATTTGCCCGGTTGCATTCCGCTTGAGACCTCCCTTCACTGATACAGACGACAACTGCGGAAATTTTTACAGTTTCTGAGAATAAATTTATGAAAAAAGTTTGAATTTCCGGAATTATCTCCAGAGCCGTTCTATATTGTAGAACTGGCGCTCTTCCTCTAAAAATACGTGCACCACCACGTCAATGAAATCCAGCAGGATCCAGCGGGCCGTGTCGTAGCCTTCGAGATGCGCGCATGCCACGCCGGCTTCCTTCATCTTTTCCTCGATCTCGTCGGCGATACCTCTGAGGTGCGTGGAGGAAGTTCCGCTGCACAGTATGAACGCGTCGGTGATCGGCGTCTTCTCCGAAATGTCGATAACTTCTATCGCTTTCGCCTTGCGGTCCTCCATCGCCTTGACGATGATGTCAGTGTACTTCTTGCTGTTTTCCTTGTTCATCTTTCTCTCCCTTCTGAGTTCGTTTTTTGCCCATATCATCGTTTCATACGACCAGCGGCAGTTCGGGGGCAATCCTTCCGGATCCCTTATATCCGCCGGGTCGATGCCCTTTTTCCCCAGCCAGTAGTTCGTGGACAGCTCCGCCTCTTTCTCCACGGCGGCCATCAGCCCGTTTTCCGCCAGTTCGGCCCGGACAATATCGAAATGGGTCCCTTTCCGTCCCGGTTCCGTATAATCCGCCACGAAAATGATCCGGGCCAGTTCTCCCATCCCGGCTTTTCCCGTGGTGTGCCAGCTCACTGCCTCCAGCACGTCCGGGTCAACGATCCCGAACCGTTTTTTGCCTTCTTCCGCCGCTCCGGCTCCGTGCATCAGCACGTGGTCGTAGCGGCCCTGTTCCGGGTCCAGCGCCCCCGGTTCTTCCGTGAGGCCGAGGGCCTCGTACTGCTCTTTAGTATATTCTCTGCATATATCGTGGAGTATCCCCGCGAGATAGCATTTTTCCGGGTCTGCGCCCGTCATATTGCCTATGCGGACCGCCTCTTCAGCCACGCTCAGGCTGTGCTCGTATCTGCCTATGCTGAGGGTCTTTTCGGCGTATTTTCGGATGTTTTCAGATATTTCCCGCATATTTCCCGGTATTACTCAAATTTACACGTTATCACCGGATATTTCCCGGCTTTTCCCGGTATTTCCCGGGTGATATTTCTCAGTTTTTAAGGCTCTGCATGGGCGCCGGGATCCTTCCGCCGCGCTCCACGAAAGCCAGGCTGCTGTCGGCGCCGCCGTATTGACGCACGCTCATGACCGGACCGGAGCCAAGCAGTCCGCCGAATTCCACCGTGTCTCCCACGACTTTGCCCGGGGCGGGAATGATCCTCACCGCGGTAGTTTTGGAATTGACCATGCCCACCGCCGCTTCGTCGGCGATGATGGCGGAAATGGTGTGCGCCTCGGTGTCACCGGGGACAACGATCATGTCGAGCCCGACGGAGCAGACGCAGGTCATTGCCTCCAGTTTCTCGATGCACAGGCTGCCGCGGCGCACGGCGTCGATCATGCCTTCGTCCTCGCTCACGGGGATGAACGCGCCGGAAAGGCCTCCCACGTGGGAAGACGCCATCAGACCTCCCTTTTTGACCGCGTCGTTCAGCAGGGCAAGCGCGGCGGTGGTGCCGGGAGCGCCGCAGCGTCCCACACCCATCTCTTCTATTATCCGGGCAACGCTGTCCCCTACCGCCGGTGTCGGCGCCAGTGACAGGTCAACGATCCCCGAAGGTACTCCCAGCCGTTCGCTTGCCAGTTCGGCCACCAGCTGACCGGCCCGGGTGATCTTGAACGCCGTCTTTTTCACCGTCTCCGCCAGCACAGTAAAGTCCTTGCCGCGCACGTGCTCGATGGCGCTCCTCACCGCGCCCGGGCCACTGACGCCTACGTTGATCACGCAGTCAGGCTCCCCGACGCCGTGGAAAGCGCCTGCCATAAATGGATTGTCCTCGGGAGCGTTGCACAGGACCACCAGCCTGGCGCAGTTGGACCCGCCGGTAGCTGCGGACAATTCGGCAGCAGCCTTGATCACGCGCCCCATCTCCCCTACGGCGTCCATATTGATGCCCGCCTTGGTGGTGGCGACGTTGACGCTGGCGCACACTTTAGTGGTGCTGTTGAGCGCTTCGGGTATGGACCTGATCAGCGCCCTTTCGGCAGGGGTAAAGCCTTTATGGACAAGGGCGGAATAGCCTCCCAGGAAGTTGATCCCCACGGCAGCGGCGGCGCGCTCCAGCGTCACGGCCAGTTTTACGCAGCCCTCGGGGTCGTCCGGGGCGATCAGGGAGACGGGAGTGACGGCAACGCGCTTGTTGACGATGGGGATGCCCAGCTCCAGCTCGATCTCCCGGCAGACTTCCACCAGCCTGCCGGCGCAGGATGTTATCTTGTCGTAGACTGCGGCGCAGGTGGCGTCGATATTGCCCCTGGCGCAGGAGAGCAGGCTCACGCCCATGGTAACGGTGCGGATGTCCAGGTGCTCCTGCTGTATCATTGTCACGGTCTGGATGATTTCGTCAGTCGAAATAAACACGGCGGCACCTCAGATCTTGTGCATCGCGTTGAAAATGTCCACGTGGCAGAGCTGCACCCGGAGGCCCATGTTCTCGCCTTCCTGCCGGAGCGTCTCCGCCAGAGGCCCGAAACCGCCCTTCACGTCGGTGACGTCTACCAGCATAGTCATGGTGAAAATGTCGTCCATGGTGGTCTGGCTGATGTCAAGGATGTTGCAGTTTGCTTCTGCTAAAATACGGGACAGAGCGGCGATGATGCCTACCCTGTCCTTGCCGATCACGGTCAATACGCCTTTTATCATTAATTTGTCCTCCCCGGACCCGGTCCGCAGGCACGGCGCCCGTCAATATCTTTTACTGTTTCACCGCCGCGTCGATCGCCGCGAAGCCGTATCCCTGGTCTTTTGCCCAGAGGATGTAGTTTTCGAGGACGGCAACGTTGTACTTCGACGAGGAGAGCTGATAGATGGCGCCGGAGGCGGTATTGTCCTTCAATTTCTGCAGCGCCTTGGAATTGGAATAATAGTCGTCCCAGTCGCGGTAGTCGAAGGTGCGGAACACCACCGTGTAGCCCATGGCCTCGGCCAGCGCCATATCTCTGGCGGAATAACTCTCCGGACGGTAGAAGTACGTCCTGGTGTTGTCCCCCGCGATGGCCTGGTACAGTTCCTCAACGCTCCACATCGTGTCGGCGAACTCTTTCGTCCCCAGGTAGACCATGCCGCGGTTTGACCCGGACTTGGCGTTGATGTCTCCTCTGGAACCCACGGTGTGGCCCTCTTCGATGATCCTGCGGACAATACTCTCGTTCTCTTCTATGTAGTTTTTGGACACGAAGAACGTGGCTTTAACGTTGTTGCTCTTCAGCAGATCAAGTATTTTCGCGGTGCTTCCGGCGGTGTCTTCGTAGCCGAGATTGAAAGTCAAATAGATCGTTTTTTCCGGCCCGTCAACGGCGCGGTAGATATAATCGGTCCCTTCAGCGGCCTTCTGGGCGGCGCTGTCGATATCGTATTTAACGGACTCCCGGTCCTTGTCGTCGCTCCAGTTCCCGGTAATGCCCCAGGACACGGATTTGGTGGACAGGTCGCTGAAGTCCGACGCATTGATCACGGGCCGCACGACGGCCTCCGCGGTAGGCTCCTCGGTAGGCGCAGCGGTAGGCGTCACGACAGGTTCGCCGGTAGGCGCCTCGGTGGCTTCCGGCGCGTCGGTGGCAACAGGCGTGGGCAGCACTACGACCTGGTTGGTGGCTGTGGGCGCGGCAATGCTCTTCTTCGGGCTTTTCCCCAGGAATGCCATGACAATAATAAACACCGACACCGCGGCGAACATTATGAAAAGTGATATGACATTGCTGCGCTTCATTTGCTTTTCCTCCCTGTCCCGGTCAGCGGGATCATCTGCCTTAACAACTCTCCTGCCGCCTATATAATACCAAATCCCGCGCAAAAATTCAAGGCAACGCAGAAGCCCCGTTCCGCGCTTGCCCGAAGGGCAAATTTCGCTCTGCAAACGGGTCGCCAACCGGGGTCTGTCCCCCGTTGCACCACTTGAAATTCTGCGGCGCGTATGTCAAAATTGTCTCAACGAACGAGCGGCAGACGAGACCGGAGGGAGAAAGATGATAACACACGAAGAGAGCAAAAAGACGTTGACGCCGGTCTCGGCGGAAAACGGGATCGAGATATACAGATTGACCGGAGCCGGCACGTACAGGTGGACGGAGGAGCTCAGGGACGTGTTTTACAGCTGGACGCCGCTGGGAGGCAGGGACCACAGCATCAGGCAGTGGTGGTTCCCCAACGCGGCGGAGGCCATGTACCAGTTCGGATCGCCGCTGATCGCAACGGTCGACCCGGAAGACAGAAACTGCGTCACGGCGGCGTTGTCGGACACGGTTTCCCGGTCGAAGCTCACCGTCAGCGTTGACGACCTCAGCCAGAAGGACGAGATCCTTTTCTCGGTCCGTATCGAGGAAAGCTCCCGGGTGAAGCGGGGCGAGGAAGTGCTGCTGCGGATCGACCGGAGGAAGATCGACTATTGCCGCGCCATCAGCGAAGCCGGAGAATGGATGCGGTCGTTCCTGCCCGGAGGCCAGGTGCGGGTGCCGGACAACGCCGAGCTCCCTCTCTATTCGTCGTGGTACAATTTCCACCAGGAGCCGGACGGGCAATTGCTGAAAAAAGAGCTGGAACTGGCGGCTCAGATGGGCTTCCGGACGTTCATACTTGACGACGGCTGGCAGTTCGAGGGCAAGAACACCGGCGACTATTACAAGTGCGGCGACTGGAGCGTTGCCCGGGACAAGTTCCCGGATTTTAAGCGTTTTTGCGACAAGGTCCACAGTTTTGGCATAAAAATGCTGCTATGGTTCCCCGTGCCCTTCGCCGGATACGCCACCGAAGACTACAGGCGGCTGAAGGACAAGATCGCATACAACTCGGATGCCTTCCGGGCGGGGGTGCTTGACATCCGCTACCCCGAGGTCCGGGCGTACATCATAGGCATTTACGAGAGGTTCGTGAAAGAATACGGGATCGACGGGCTGAAGCTGGACTTTATTGACGCGTTCCGGACCGACCCGGCCAACGTGGCGCCCTTCGCCGAGGGGATGGACGTGGAGGACCTTGACGACGCCGCGGTGATATTGATGGACGAGATCTACGCGAAATTGACGGCGGCAGATCCGGATTTTCTGTTCGAATTCCGTCAATGCTATATAGGCGCCGCCATTGTCAACCGCTGCAACATGCTCCGTGTAGCCGACTGCGCCGCGGACTCCGCCACCAACCGCGTAGGTATCGCGGCACTTCGCCTGGTCAACGGCGGCACGGCCATCCATTCCGATATGCTCCTCTGGGGCAAGCGCGAGTCTCCCCTGAACTGCGCCCGCCAGTTGATGAATATAATGTTCTCCGTGCCCCAGATCTCCGTGCGCCTCACCGAGATCGACGCCGCCCAGCTCGCGGTGCTGGACAATTATATCAAATACTGGACCGCCAACCGGGACCTGCTGCTCCACGGCCGGTTCCGCGCGATCCATCCAGACGCCAACTACACCGTTATGTCTTCGGAATCGGACAACAAAAAAATAACCGTCCTCAGCGGCGAGCCTCTGTTCGAGGCCTGCGGAAAAACCGAGGACGTGTTTAACAATACTTCTTGCGACTATATAGTTTGCGCGGGCGGAACAGGCGATCCGTTCGAATACGAGATATACGATCTGTACGGCCATCTGACGGGTTCGGGAACGGCTCTGTTGGGAGCGCAGGCTCTAAAGCTGGACGTGCCGAAAGGCGGCAGGCTGTCGATCCGGTAAAGTCACTTCTTCAGCGGCATCATTTCGGTCCTGTCGAACCTTGACCGTATCTCCACTTCCCTGTGGGTCTCGCCGCTCACCGCGAACCCCTCCATGATCTCCAGCACGTGCAGCGTCTGGCTGCAGTTTGCCCGGAACTTCCCGGAACCGTCCGCCACCGCCCTTGCCATATCCGACAGGCCGAGGCCGCGGCTGTTTTCGCGGTTGTCGAACGCCAGCTCCACGTCCTTCTTGCCCTCTCCCGCCAGCATCACCCTGACGGGCCCGTCGAACATATTCGGGTCCGGAACGTACAGCGTGCCCTTGGTGCCGTAGATCTCCAGGCAGTTGTTGTTGGCGGAATTGTACACGTCAAAAGTGGTGATCAGCGTGCCGATGGCGCCGTTCTCGAACCGGATCGTACCGGCGTAGAAGGTAGGCACGTCAACGTCGATGATCTCTCCTCTGTGGGGCGCGCTGGTGATGGTGCGCTTCAGGAACGTGCGCTTCGTCATAGCAGAGACCTGGGCGGCGTTGCCCACCAGGTTCACCAGGCAGGTGACGTAGTAAGGGCCCATATCCATCATGGGGCCGCCGCCCCGCTTGTAATAGAACTCCGGATCCGGATGCCAGCTTTCGTGGCCAGGGCAAAGCATCCATCCCGCGGCGCCGACGATGTCGCCGATCACGCCGTCTTCGATGAGTTTGCGGCAGGTCTGGATCCCGGCGCCCAGGTAGGTGTCAGGCGCTCCGCCCAGCAAAAGGCCCTTGTCCGCGGCAAGCTTCACCAGCTCCCGGCCCTGCTCCAGCGTTGACGCCAGCGGTTTTTCGCTGTAAACGTGCTTGCCCGCCTTCAGCGCCGCTTTGGTCACTTCGTAATGCTCGTCGGGGCGCGTGATGTTCAGCACCACGTCCACTTCCGGGTCCGCGAAAAGCTCGTACATATCGTCGTACAGCCTGGGGATGTTATACCGCTGCACCGCGTTCTCCGCGCGCTCCCGGATCAGGTCGCACACGCCGATGACTTCCACGTTGTCGAACCGTTTGGTGATGTTTTCAAGGTAGATGCCAGAGATGGCGCCCACGCCGACGAAACCGATCTTGACCGTTTTGTTCTCTTTCATATTGCCCCTTCTTTCGTTTTGCACGCTTTATTCAAATTGTGCGCGTCATTCATATTTCCCGCGCCGTTCAAATTGCCCCGGCCGTTCCGCCGTCAATACATTTTAGCGTTGTTCATAAACCGCTCGTCCGTGAGGCCGTTGTCAACGGCGTACTGTTTGCCCTCGGCGGCCCATATCATTCCCCGGCGCATGATCTCCTGAGAAGAGGGGAATTTGTCGAACACGTCGTCGTGGTGGCCCAGCGAGGTGTAGAAGACGCGCCCCAGGCCCCAGAATTTCGTCCAGGCCACAGGCATGTCCACGGGCTTGTTGGAAGAGTGATAATAATTCACCAGCGGGAAGCGGGTCGTCGCCAGCACTTCGATGGACGGGTCAACGTGCAGATAATAATGCTCGCTGCGGACAACGAAGTCCTCGATCCCTTCCACTATCGGGCTTGAGCCTCGCCGCACGTTCACAACGTACTCCACGCCGTCCCCGCCAGGGTGGCTCACCCATTGTCCGCCCGTCATAAACTGCCACTCCGTATCCGTCCGGAAAGCGTCGCACATGCCGCCGTGGCAACCCGCCAGGCCCGTGCCCTTGCCCACCGCATAAGAAACGTTGCGGCAATACTCTCCCGGGATCGTCCCCATGGTCCAGCAGGCAACGATCAGCGAATACTCGCACAATTTCTCCCTGTCCGCCAGGCAATCCTGGTTATCGTAAATTTCGGCCCTGTACCCGGCCTCCTCCATAAGCCTCGCAAACCGCGCGGATGTCAATTTCGGCTCGTGTCCGTCCCAGCCTCCCTGAAAGATCAGCACTTTCTTCTCCATGGCAGCGTCTCCCCCTGTATCCAAAATGTCGAACGTTCGTCATGGGTCAATTATAGAATACTCTTCCGCCCGAAGCAAGCAAAAACTTGCAGCGCAACGGGGGACAGACCCCGGTTATGGAGCGAAATTTGCCCTTCGGGCAAGCTAAATTCGCACTAACGTGCGAGCTAAATTGCGTGCCGGGCACGCAGCTAAATTTGCCCTTCGGGCAAGCGAAACGGGTACCTGTCCCCCGTTCTATTTCGCTCCGCAACCGGGGTCTGTCCCCCGTTGCAGGCTTTTGGACAAATAAAAAAGGAGGCAGGATCTCGGGATCCTGTCTCCCCTGTCTCTCGCCGGAGGCGCCGCCCGAACATCGGGCCGGGCGGCGCTCAGGCGAGAACCTGATCTAACCGTTATTATTCGTCAATGTCCGCGTCGTCCACCGGCTCCGCAGGCACTTCGAACTTCGGGCCGGAAGCGGCAAGCTTGCCGCCCAGCATTCCGTACAGCAGGCTCTTAAGGTCGATGCCCATGCCCTCGGTGATGCCGTTGGTGATCTGGTTGGTGCTGTTGACGATGTCGTTCACCAGCTTGGCGCTGTTGCCCTCGCCGTACATCGTGATCTTGTTGACCTTCGACAGAGGCTCCGCAACGTTCTTGGCGATCTCGGGCAGCGCCTTCATCACCATCTCGATAACGGCGGCCTCGCCGTACTTCTTCATAGCCTCAGCCTTCTTATCGATACCCTCCGCCTCGGCCAGCGCCTTCGCTCTCGTTGCCGTAGCTTCGGCCTCGCCGACCGCTCTGATACCTTCCGCTCTCTTGGTAGCTTCCACCAGCTCGGCTTCGGCCGCCACTTTCTTCGCCTCGGCCTCCCTCTGGACCTCGATCAGTTTGGCCTCGGCCTCCAGCTGCCGCTGGATCTTCTGGGCCGCAGCCCTCTGTTCCGCCGCGTACTTCTGGGCGTCCGCCAGCTTCTCCGCCTGGTATTTGTCCGCGTCAGCCTTTTTACGGACTTCAGCGTCGAGTTTGCGCTGCTTGACTTCCGCCTCTTTCTCGGCTCTGAGTATCTCTTTCTCCTGAGCCGCGATAGCTACGTCCGCTTCGGCCTGCTTCCTGATCTTTTCCTGCAGCTGCTCCTGGATCCGTCCGGCCGCAGCGGCGTCGGCGGCAGCCTTGTCCGCCTGAGCCTTCAGTTCGGCTTTCTTCAGAGCCAGCGCAGTGTTCGCCTCGGCGGTGAGCTTCTCAGCCTCGGCTCTCTTCTCTGCAGTCTCCCGGGCCGCGTTGGCCTTGGCCACTTCGATGTCTCTCATGGCCGTTGCCCTGGCCTGCTCCGCGTCGCGCTTGACTTCCATCTCGCGCTGCACGCCGATGGCCTCGACGACACCGTGGCGCTCGCCACAGTTGTCCACCGCGTCCTGGATGTCCTGGATGTTGAACGTAACGACTTCCAGGCCCATCTTGGCCAGGTCGGGCCGGGCGTTCTCGATGACGCTCTCTGCGAATTCCTTGCGCTTGGTGAGCACGTCGATGACGGTCATTGTAGCGACGATCTCGCGGAGGTTGCCCTGCAGCACGTCGTTGACCTTGCTGGAGATGGCGTCCTCATTATATCCCAGGAAGTTGGAGATGGCCGCCTGCTGGCGCATGGTGATGAACTCCTTGCGGTTCTTGCACCCTGCAGCTTCGATCTCCTTCTGGCTCACTGTAGAGCTGTTCGCGTACACCTGGATGGTGACCACGGCGTCCAGCCACAGCGGCACGCCTTCGAGGGTCTTAACACCGGTCTGCGGAGTTTTGACGTCGACTTTCATTATCCGCATAAGAAGATGGTCGACGCGCTGCAGAACAGGTATCACGACCGCTCCCTTACCGGAAATGACTTTCGGTTCGCGGTGACCCACACCGGTGATGACGAGCGCTTCAGTCGGGGGCGCTTTTTTGTAACAGGCCGCGGCAATTATAATAAGTACGACTGCTGCAATGATCCCGATGATCACTCCCACCGGGACTCCGCCGGACGACTCTGCCGCGGCAATTAAAATGGTACCGATTCCGAAAATTTTCATCTTTCTACCTCCTTAGACCAAATTTTCTTCATGTCTTTTCGTCCCGCAAAAAACCGCGCCGGAGATCCGATCAGCAGGAACTCCGACACGACACAACACAGATGTGTTCCGGCCTCGGGACGGTTTAATTATACCATGCCCGGAGGGGGTTGTAAAGAAAAATCGGAGGGGCCCTGCGGCAGGCCTCCCCCGATTCGGTCAGCTGATACGGAGGCCGGTCTCCCCCGCCGCTCCCCTTTTAAATCACTTCTTTTTGTTCTTCTTGACGATCAATACTCCCGCCACGGCGATGCCGGCAATGGCAAGCGCGGCCACCGCGATCTCCGCCGCGATGATCAGGCCGTCGGACAATTTCTTCCGCGCCGCTTCCCTGGCGTATGAACCGTCGTTGTCGACGATCCCCTCTCCGCCCACATAGAAATAATACGTGCCGCCTCCGACGCTGTAGACGAGTTCTCCGTTGTCCCCTCTGCCCACGTATCTGATCCCGTCGCCGTCCTTTTCGAACACGTCTTTTCCGGACTCGTACAGCGTATTAATGCCGGAGACCGGGATCACGACGGTGGCGGTGGAATTGGCCGGGACACGTATCTCCCACATAAGCTTCCCTTCAGAATAGCCCCAGTTGGAAACGAACGTTCCGATCACCGAATCAATGGAACACTTGACGGAAGAAAGGCCGCTTTCGATGCCGGGACGCATAAGTACGCCGGCGTAGCCTGCCACGGTCTCCCGGATGCCACCCAGACCCTGGAACATCCAGCACGCGGGGCCGCCGCCCAGCATCACGTGATTCAGGGAATCGAAGAAGGCAAGAAAATCGCCTGCGTGAGAGTTGAAATTGTTGCCCGGCGTGTCCCAGTATTCCCACAACGAGGTGGCGCCGTGGTCGATCATAAAGCCGTAGGAACCCTTCTGGTCCGAGATCGTCATATCCAGCAGCAGCTTGTGCTCGCCCGCCGCGCTGAGAGCGTCGTAGAGCGATTTGGTGCCCAGCACGCCGGTGCCCAGCACGCGGCCCTTCTCGTCGCAGATCTGCCTAAGCGTATCCAGTACGGTATTCTTTTTGTCCGAAGGCACCAGCCCCAGGTCAAGCGCCATGGCGTTGTTGGTCTGGCTCCTGGTTCCGTAGCGGTCGGAGTGGAAATATTTCTTCTGGATGGCGTCGTACACCTTGCTCAGATAAGCTCTGAGTTCGGAATCGTCACGTCCGACGATGCGCTTCATCTCCGACAGCAGCGTGCCGCAATAATAATACGTGGACGCGGAAAGGAAGCTGCGGTCGACGAGCCCGGCGCCGTAGTCGTCAAGTCCCACCCAGTCTCCGTAAACGTTGTGGGTGACGATATAATTCTCCTCGTAGGTCCTGGCGTACTCGAACACCTTTATGAGCGTGTCTAAGCTGCGCTCGATATAGTATTTGTCCCCGGTCTGCATATAAAGTTCGTAAGGGAAAATGAATATGGCGCTGGCCCAGGTGATGTCGTAGGCGGCGCCGCTGTCCGTGCCCGTGGGCCTGGGGACAACGATCTCCGGCCTCCCGTCTTCCTTTACGTCCATCAGCATAGCGTCAAGGAACGCCTCCGCCGTTGACCAGTCCGCCAGCAGCATGGCGCAGGCTTCTTTCGTCACCGCCGCGTCGCCCAGCCAGCCGTTTTTCTCACGCTGGGGGCAATCGGTGTAGTTGCCCATCATATTGGACCGCTGGGACACGTTGTACATCTCGAACACCTGGTTCAGCCGGTCGTTCGAGGATTCGAAGAAGCCTGTCTGGGGCACGTCGTCGCTGGTGAAGCAGGCGGTGAATATGCCGGGATCGAATTCCGTGCCTTCGGGAGGCGTCACGCGGATATAGCGGAAGCCGGTGTAGAAGAAACGTGGCTCGAACACGTCGCTGCCGCCGGACAGCGTATAGGTGGACACGGGTTTGTGAGCCGTGGTATTGGCCCAGATGTCACCGTTTTCGTCAAGCATCTCTGCGTATTCGATCTTGTATTTATCCTTGGCATTGCCCGCCGTTTCCAGCTTCACGTAGCCCTGCATATTGACGCCGAAATCGATTATATAGGCGGTCTTTTTGTTGACGGTGATCTCGCTGCAGGATACGGGCTTGATCTCTTTTAACACTTTGGTGCCGCAGGTGGCGGGCACGATCTCGACTTCGGAGCCCGGGAAGTTCCATTTGGTCGTGTCAACTGTGTCGAAGTTGTCTTCCCAGATGACTTCTCCGTTCTGGATGACGGTTATCCGGTCGTACGTGGCGATCTCATCCTGGGCGGCGCGGATCCCCAGGGAGCCTTTCGTCTGGCTTGCGGGGAGGTCGACGGTATGCACTTTTTCGTCGTTGATGTAGGTGGTGACCGTGCCTTTGACGATCTCCACGCGCATGGTCACTTTTTTGTTGAGCCCCAGCCCTTTTACGGAAGGCGTGTCGATATCCGTCCAGCCTACTTTGTGAAGTCTCAGTCCGGAGGCGCCCACCTGCCACAGGAGGCAGTTGGAGTCGCTGTTCGTGACGCCGAATTCGATGGCCGCCACGCCCTGTTTTACGGTGACGACGGCTTCAATGGTGTAGTCGCCGCTGAATTTTTTGTAGGTTTTGAAGGTGCCGGCGTTGGCGGGGATGGTCAGCTCGCCGTTGACGGAGGAGAATACCACGGTTTCGGCGCTCTTCCAGCCGGAGCCTTCCTTAAAGCCCGGCGTGTCCCAGTCGGTCTTCTTGCCCAGGTTGATGTCTTCGCCCTTGCTTAAGTTTTCTGTGACGATCTCGGAGCTCGAGCAGGCGCTCCAGTCCGGGCCGGTCTTTACGGTCTGGACCGTGCCGTCCTTGTATCTGATCCTGAGCATCCCGCACAGGTCGTGGTCGAAATACGAACTGCCGCCTACGTAGGCGCCTACGCAGTTGTCGCCGTCAAGCAGCATCGAAGTGACGTCGTAAGTGTTGTAGTATGCCACTTTGTCCGAAACGCCTTTGCGGGGCCCCCAGATGAGGTCTCCGACCTTGCCGCCGTTTAGGCGGATCTCGATGATGCCGGTGCTGGCCAGGTAGCAGCGCGCCCGTTCCACGTTGGCCAGGGGCTGCTGAAGCTTGAAGACCTTTCGAAGAAGGCGTCCGGTGGCGATCCAGTCTCCCTCGACTTTGGAGGGAGCGGTCTCGAAACAGAGCTCTTTTCCGAAGCCGGTGGCAACGCCGTCCAGTGTCTTGACACTTACTTTCGCTTTGTAGACGGTCTCGGGGAGCAGATTTTCCGCCTTTATTCCGGTCTGGGCGCCGCTTTCCACCCAGCCGCTGTCCCAGGCCACGTTGCCCGCCTCGTCAGTGACGACAAGGTCGTACGCCGTCTGGTATACGCCGCGTTTCTCGGTCAATATCTTCCATCCCAGCCGTACGTTGTCCGGGTCGATCCCCAGATCGTATGCGGAGGAAGTCTTGAACACTTCCGTCGTTACGTCGCCCCCGGAGGAAGCGGCCGCGCCGGCAGGAACCGCGGAGGCGGCGCCTCCTGCCCAGGTGCCCAGCAAGGCGGCGGAGAGGCCTGCGCAGAGCGCTTTTCTTAATGTAAGTGCAAGGCGTTTCATAATCTTCCCTCCTGTATTCGGGGCCGTTTCAGCCGTTTTATGTGGTTTCGGCAGTTTTAAGGTACGTGCCCGCCGGCCTGCAGCCGGGTCTCGGGCGAAGCTTATTTTATCTCGGTGAGCCGAGGCCATTGACGGAGCGCCACTCTGGTGAACCAGAACGCCAGCCCCGCGGTGACCACCGCCTGGAACGCCAGCAGCGCCGGGCCGGGGACGTGGAATTTAAGGTAGAGCACCATGGAGATGCCTCCCATTGCCAGCGCCAGGCCGCCGCCCGCAAAGAAGGAGAACAGCGTGTTCGTATTCTGCTTGACGGCCATCGATTCATCCACCCAGTCGAGTTTGGGATTGCGGGCTTCCAGCGTGAGACCCACGCAGCACACGAACAGGTTGAACAGCACCGCGGACACGGAGATCACGATGGAAACGACAACGGAGAATCCGAACGCGATGGACATGCACACGGCCATCATAAGAGACGGTATCCCGGCGAACAGCATATGGAGGAGCATCTTGGAGCCGAGGACCTGATTGCCCGCCACGGGGAAACTCTGGAGCAGCCAGAGCGTCTTGCCCTCGATGGAGATGGAGGCGGAAGAAATGGTTATCATTGACGCGCTCAATCCGACGAGGGGCAGGGCAAGCAGCGGGAACAGGTATTCTCCGGAGCTTTCGGAGGCCCAGGCGTTGAAATAGTGGAGCTGGTTGTAATTGAAGAGCAGCACTACCGCGGCCACCGCCAGCAGCAGCGAAAGCAGCGCGGTGTTCATCAGATACATCGGGTTGGTGAGGTAGAGCCGTAGATCGCGGCGGAACAGTGCGGTGAACACGGATCTGGTCCTGGCCGCTTTTTCCACGTAAACTTTTTTCTTGAAGCTCTTTTTGGAAGTGATCAGCGAGATAAAGCTGCGGGACAAGAGGAAGCACGTGAGGGCCGCGCATGCCAGGGCAATGACGCAGAACAGCAGGAACGAGACCGTGTCGTTGACCGAGCCGCGAGCGTAGGCGTACAGGGGATAGCCGAAGGTCTTGACCTTTTCGTCGAACCCGAACAGGTCGCCGGTCAACGCTTCCATCAGTTTCATCCTGCCGAGATTGAACAGAAGATACACGCCCATGGCAACGATGATGGAGATCACGGTGACTGCCTTTTTTCCGCCCAGCTTCGCGGCAACGATCTCCAGCAGCCAGCCCAGCAGGCAGGATATGGCCAGCATCAGCAGCGTGAACATAAGGTACATCGCCAGGGCTTTCAGCAGCACCAGGATGCTGAATCCCACGAATATGAAGAAGATCACGATGCCGGGGATGAATACGATCAGCGTGTACATCAGGAGCAGCAGGTAGACGCTGAGCATGCGGGAGAGCAGGATGTCCGAGGGCTTGAAAGGCATAGCCAGGAGCGTCTCGTTGTCCTTGGCGCAGTACAGTATGGAGTAGGTGCTGAACATGCCTCCGATGAGGCCGATGGCGGCGGTGAAGACGCCCACGATTATGAAATAGATGCCCCCGGCCCAGTCGATGAGGGGATATTTGCCGATATTGCCCGTGAGGATGGAATAGCCTTCCGCGTTTTTCAGGATCTGGGAAAACGTCAGTATCGTGCCTTCTTCGCCGGACTGCCCGGAACCGGTAAGGATCTGCGGATCTCCCTGGAGGAGCATCTGGGCGAATAGATACAGCATGGCGGCAATGGAGACCATGGTCATCAGGCCGCAGAACAGGAGCAGCACCAGGTAGCCGATCAGGGCGCCTTTGGAACGGCGCTTGCCGGTGCGGCGGTTTGTCACTATGCCGGCCATCAGTCCGGCAAGTTGTTTTTTAAGTAATATTTTCAGCATTTTTTCGCACCGGTCCTGTCATTTCAGTTCAAGGAAGACTTCTTCAAGAGACGTGTCGCCGCGCACCTCGTCCATGGTCCCCGACCTGACGAGTTGTCCGTTCTTGATGATGGCGACCTTGTCGCAGAGCTTTTCGGCCACTTCCAGCACGTGGGTGGAGAAGAATATTGCTCCGCCCCGGTCGCATATGTCTCGCATGATCTGTTTGAGCGTGTGGGAGGCCAGCGGGTCAAGTCCCACGAAGGGCTCATCCAGCAGGATCAGGTCGGGTTCGTGGATCAGCGCTCCGATCACGGCAAGCTTCTGCTTCATTCCGTGGGAGTATTCGGACACGCCCTGTGCCAGCGACCCGGTGAGCTCCAGCGCTTCGGAGTATTTGCGGATCCGCTCCTGCCTGTCGGCGGCGCTGACGCCGTAAACGTCGGCAACGAAATTCAGATATTTAATGCCCGTCATAAACTCGTAAAGGTCCGGGTTGTCCGGGATGTACGCCATGTGCCGCTTGCATTCCACCGGATCGTCCACGATGGATTTTCCGCAGACGGTGATCGTGCCGCTGTCGAATTTCAGGATGCCGGCAACGCTCTTCAGCGTGGTGGTCTTGCCCGCGCCGTTGTGGCCGATAAAGCCGTATATCTCGCCCGGTGCGATGTGAAGGTCAAGGTCTTTCACGGCTGCCTTGTCGCCGTACATTTTGGTCAATTTCTCGATTTTCAGCATATTGATTTTACCTCCAGCGCGTCAACGACGCTTGTCCTGGGTCAATTATACCACCTCGGGCCGTGCCGCGCAAACCGGGCCGCGAACGGGGGACAGGTCCCCGTTCTTAAGCGAAATTTGCCCTTCGGGCAAGCTAAATCCGCACTGGCGTGCGAGCTAAATTGCGTGCACGGCACGCAGCTAAATTTGCCCTTCGGGCAAGCTAAATCCGCACTGGCGTGCGAGCTAAACCTGCAACGGGGGACAGACCCCGGTTGCCGAAATTCTACCGCCCGTAGAATTTCCCCGTAAATATTCGAAATATGCCTGTAATTTTTCGAAAATTCCGGGAAAAGCGGCGAACGCAAGTCTGTCCCTCGTTCGCGGCCGGTTCGGCAACCGGGGTCTGTCCCCCGTTGCAGGCTCGAGTTACTTTATAAAAATCATCGGCAACCCGCTGAAAAACGTGATTGCCGATGACTTTGATCTGTTAGCTTATTTATATTGTCCCCTTATTTTTTGTTCTTCCTGTTCCTGCGGACGATAACGAGGGTGACCAGGATCATTGCCAGGATCAGGACCGCACCGACTGCGATGGCAATGGAGGCGGCGTCGGAGAGAAGCTTGCCGGAGGACTTTTCCGACTTGTCTTCAGGCGGATCGGTGGGCTCCGGAACTGCCGTGACATTGTCCATGGTAACGACGGGCGAAGGCGCCTCGGTAGGTGGAATTTCGGTGGGATCGGCGGTGGGAACGGCCGTTGCCGGGGGTTCCTCTGTCGGGACTTCGGTGGGTTCGGCGGCAGGCTCCTCGGTAGGCGTCTCGGTCGGAATTGCCGTGGGCTCGGCCGTGGGTTCCTCGGTAGGCGTGGCTGTTGGCTCTAAAGTGGGTGTCGCCGTAGGTTCGGCCGTAGGCGTTGCGGTAGGCGCTTTAGTGAGAGCCGGCGTTGCCGTGGGCACCTCGGTAGGCGCCTTTGTAGGAGTCCGGGTCGGAGCAGGAGTCGGAGTAGCCGTAGGCGCAGGCGTAGGCGTCGCGGTAGGCTTAACCGTAGGCGTGGGAGTCGCCGGTTCGTCGCCGTTGAGCTCGTTCACGATGGCCGACGCCTCGGCCTTGGCATCCGACGCGGTCTTCGAAAGGATGACGTTGTGCACGTACATAACGTCCCCGTCCCTCAAATTCGGACTGTTGCCCGCGAAAAAGTCGATGCGCAGCCCGGTGATCGTCCCCTTCCACTTGCTCAGCGTAGAAGCATTAAAGGTCACGTACTCGTACCGGTCCGTTGCCCGGGTTGCAGCAAGCACGCTCTGGCCCCCCTCGGCTCCCCTGCCCTCGCACTGGCAGAACAGCTCCGTATAATAGCTTTTGCCCGCGTTGGTCGTAGGCATCTTGTACACCAGCGTGATGTACTTGTACGTACCCGCGCTGACGGTCTTCTTGATGTTCTGATAGCTCAGGCTCACGTACGGATCCGCCATCCCCGCCGTCTGGTTCATCTTGTAACCCGTCAGCTTCAGGCAGCCGTCCTCCCAGCCCGACATGGCCTGGTTCTCCCCGGAGATCAGCGACTTCACGTACCCCGAAGACGGGAAGCTGATGTTCAGCGGGTCAGTCACTTCGATGGGCAGCTCGATCTCGAACTCGCCCTGGGCCGCGCGCTCCGGGCCGTGGGCAAGAATGACCGCGTTGTTCACCGTGCGGTAGGACGTTCCGTTGCTGTCAACGGCGTGGCTCACCGGCGTGTATTTGGTGCCGTCGTTCACCACCATCGTCATGGACCCGCCTCCGTCAAGAATGAACGCGTTGTAGAGGTTCAGATCTCTGCACAGCTGCGCCAGCCTCGCTCCGCTGCCACCGGTGCCTCCCTGGCCCCGGCCGTTCATCGTAAGCATGATGAGCTTTCCGGAATTGTCGTAGCCCAGCAGCGTGGTGGGATAGCCGCTCTCCAGCCCGGCGCCCGTAAGCACGCCGTTCTGGACGTAAACGATATTGCCGCCCACGGAGTTGGTCACCCGGCGCCACTGCTCGGTATTGCCCTGAAGGTCGGTGACGGACAACGTTATGTTGATCCTGTCTCCCACGGCGAACTTCTTGATGGCGGCGATCTTGGCCGAACCTCTGGCGGTCAACACCATCTGCTTTTCATTGATCTTGCCGGGATTTACGCCGTTTTCGGGGCTGTATATCGCCTTCACCGTGCCGGTCACGTCCATGCCGTGGGCAGGTTTATAGTCGCTGTCGAATTCCAGCAGGATCTCGTATGCGTCGTCCAGGGCGAACCCGGTGTAGGTGCTCATGACCCGGTCGGTGTACATAACGATGGCGTTGTTTGCGGGCAGGCGGTTCACTCCGTCAATATTCATCGTGGCGGAATTCGTAAGGTCCGTGGCCTTGATATCCACCACCGGCTGGCCCAGCAGCGGGACAAAATCGTCGGTGATACCGAAAGCCCAGGCCGTTCCGGCGTAAGGCGTTTCCTGCTCGATGGTGCCGGAAGTGAATATCTCGCCGTCGACTACGTTGTAGGACCGGGATACGGTCAATTCTTTTTTGACCACCGCGTCGCTGTACCCGCCGTAGGACGTGCCGCTGCCCTCGATCCGGGCATGGGCGTAGGCAACCATCCACATATCGCCGTTGACCGCCGCGATAGCCGTCTTCCCCGGGTGCGTCTGGTTGTACTGGGTGATGTCGTTGGCAACCGTATTGAGCCGCCTGGCGTCATTGTTGTAGTAGAACGTCTCCAGGTACAGATCGCGCTGGGCCAGGTCGAAACTGACGATGTTGAAGTTCTGGTATCCGTACGCGGAACCCGAAGGCGTTGTCACGGAGGTCAGCGTCACGCCGTTGTACAGCTCTTTCACGGTGCGGGCAGATTCGCCGCTGAGCTTCGGAAGATCGTCCGCCGCGGAAACGGAGGCGACCGTGAGAAACAAAGCGGCGCATAAAAACAGCGCCGCAGCTTTTCTGACTATAAAGGTCGATTTCAATGTCATCTGTCCTCTCTGAAATATGACACGCCCAGCGAGGCCGGAGGCTGGTTCTCGGGCCTGTTCCGGATACTGGTGATGATCAGAACGATTATCGTCACGACGTAAGGCAGCGTCTTGATGAGGTTCGACGTTGCCATATCCACCTTAAGCCCGAAGGACGGCAGGTAGGAGCCGAGGATGTAGAGCACGCCGAACACGAAAGATCCGAAAATGCTCACGTAGGGCCTCCAGGTGGAGAATATGACCAGGGCAACGCTCAGCCAGCCCATCGCTTCCACCGTCAGATACGCTTCCTGGGAGCCCTGGAAGTCCACGATGTAGAACAGGCCGCCCAGCGCGGCAATGGCCGAACCGATTATAGTGGCAATATATTTGTATTTCGTTACGTTGATGCCCGCCGCGTCCGCAGTTGCCGGGCTCTCGCCCACGGCCCTCAGGTGCAGCCCCACGCGGGTGCGGGACAACACGACGGAGGATACTATTGCCAGCGCGATCCCCAGGAACACCAGTATGCCGATGTACTGGAGCGAAGAGGTGGTGTTGGCGAAGGGGAAGCGGAAATATTTGGTGGAGCGGGTGTAGAACACGCCGTCGACTTCCAGCTTCGCGAATATGAACTTGGCCAGGCCCACGCCGAAAATGGTCATTGCCAGACCGGTCACGTTCTGGTTCGAACGGAGTGATACGGCAAGGAAGCTGTACAGCAGCCCCATCAGCGCTCCGCCCGCAAGGGTGGCCAGCAGGGCGAGTATTACGATAAGGACGGGATGCACCGGGCAGCCGTCGCGGCACAGTACGTTGAGCACGGCGCAGCCGCAGGCGGAACCTACGGACATGATGCCGGGGATACCGAGGTTCAGGTGGCCGGCTTTTTCGGTGATGGTCTCACCCATTGAGCCGTAGAGGAACGTGATGCCGATGGCGAGCGCGTTTAAAAGGAATTCAAAAACGATCATTTTGCGTTGCCCTCCTTTTCGGTATCATTGACGGTCTCGTTGACGGCCTCGTCCGAACGGGCCTCTCCGGAAGCTTCGACGACTCCGCTTCCGTCTCCGCCTCCGCCGCCGGACCCTTCGCCGCTTTCCGATATGCCTTCGGCGACGTTGCCCGAAACAGACGCAGCCGCGGGAGCCTTCCTGCGGATGTGCACCTTATATCTGATGAAGAATTCGCAGCCGATCACGAAGAAAATGATCACGCCGACTACGAGATCCGGGAACGCCTTGCCCACGCGGAAATTCGTTGCCAGGCGGTTCGCGCCCTGGTTCAGGAAAACGATCAGGAACGCCACGCCGATCATCACCAGCGGGTTGAACTTGGCCATCCAGGAAACGATTATTGCCGTAAATCCGCGGCCGCCCACCGTGGTGGTGGTAACGGAATGGTCCAGCGCGGCAACGATCATGAAACCGGTGAGGCCGCAAAGGGCGCCGGACAGCGTCATGGTCCGGATGATGACTTTCTTAACGTTGATGCCGATATATTTGGCGGTGCGCTGGCTCTCACCTACCACCGAAATCTCGTAGCCCTGCTTGCTGTAATACAGGTAGACGAACAGCAGTCCCGTGATGAGCAGCACCGTCAGGATCAGCAGAAGGTACGGGTGGCCTATGGAGGGCAGGTGGCCTCTCTTAAGTTCGCCCAGTGTGCTGGAGCCGTCGGGAGTCCATTTCACCAGGCAGAACGCTACGAAATACGTGGCGGCGTAGTTCATCATCAGGGTGAACAGCGTCTCGTTTGAGTTCCAGATGGCTTTGAATATTGCCGGGATCACGGCCCAGACGATGCCCGCGGCCACCGCAGCCAGTAGCATAAACAGGAAGAGGAGCCAGTCAGGGAACTTGTCGCCGCTGTAATATACCACGGCCACCGCCGCCAGCGCCCCGATGAGCACCTGGCCTTCGGCGCCGATGTTCCAGAATTTCATGCGGAACGCGGGAGTTATTGCCAGGGCAATGCACAGCAGCACCGCCGTGTCTTTCGCCAGCTTCCAGATAACGATCTTGCTGGCCGCCGCGTTGATGCCGAAGTTGCCGTCCCAGAAGGTCTTCAGGAACTCCAGCGGATTGGCGCCGATCATCAGGTACGACAATATCGAGCAGAGCAGGAAGGCGATGGCCACCGCCGCGGCTCTGATCAGAAACGACTTCCAGAAAGGCATGGCGCTGTTTTTCGTAATGTGGATAAGCGGTTCTTTAGAAACCTCGTGTTTTATTACGTTATATGAACTCATCAGCTGTTTCCACCCCTCTCATCCGATTTCGGCCTGTCGTCCGACTTGGTCATAAGGAAGCCCACGGTCTCCTTGTCGGTGGTGCGGGCGTCGACGATCCCGGTGACCCTGCCGGAGTTGATGACCAGTATCCGATCGCACAGCTCGATCAGCACGTCCAGGTCTTCTCCTACGAAGATCACGGCCACTCCCCGCTCTTTCTGATCGTTGAGCAGGTTGTAGATGGCGTAGGAGGAGTTTATGTCAAGGCCTCTCACGGGGTACGCGGCCATGAGTACTGAAGGAGCGGAGGCGATCTCACGCCCCACCAGCACTTTCTGTACGTTGCCGCCGGACAATCTCCTGACGGGAGTCCGGAGGTTCGGCGTAGCAACTTCGAGGTCGCGGACAATATCTTCGGCCAGTTTTTTGGGATCGTTGCGGTTCAGCAATATCGTGCGGCCGGAACGGTAGCTGCGGAGCATGACGTTGTCCGTGATGTCCATGCTGCCCACCAGGCCCATGCCCAGACGGTCCTCGGGCACGAAGGAAAGCCGCACTCCCAGCTCGCGTATCTGAAGAGGCGTCTTTTTGCGGAGATTGACCCGGTCCCCGTTCTTGGGCTCTATGTAGGTGATCTCGCCTTCGTCCGGGCTGTATATGCCTGCCACGGCCTCCAGCAGTTCCCTTTGACCACTGCCCGCGATACCCGCGATGCCCAGTATCTCGCCGCCGAACGCCGTAAACGAAACGTCGTCAAGGACCTTTAGCCCCTCGGGATTGTGCCCGGAAAGGCCTTTCACCACCAGCCGCTCAGCGGTATCGTGGGGCTCGGTGCGGTCAATGTTCAGCGACACCTTTTTGCCCACCATCATCTCGGTAAGAGAACTCTCCGTACTCTCCGCCGTGTTGACCGTGGCAATATGTTCGCCCTTCCTCAGCACCGCGACTCTGTCGGAGATCGCCAGCACCTCGTGAAGCTTGTGGGTGATTATAACGATTGATTTGCCGTCCGCCTTCATCTGGCGCAGCACCGAAAACAGCACTTCCGTCTCCTGGGGCGTCAACACCGCGGTGGGTTCGTCCAGGATCAGTATCTCCGCGCCTCTGTAAAGGACTTTAAGTATCTCCACGGTCTGTTTCTGGGAAACGGACATCTCGTGGATCTTGTCTTTGGGATTTATATTAAAACCGTACCGGTCAGCTATCTGCCGTACGCGCTCGTTGACTTCTTTAATGCTGTACCTGGAGCCGTCGTTGACGCCCAGGACAACGTTTTCCGCAGCGGAAAACAGATCTACCAGCTTGAAATGCTGGTGGATCATACCGATCTTATACTTGTACGCGTCTCTCGGAGAACCTATTACAACTTCTTCTCCGTCAACAAATATCTGCCCTTCGTCCGGGAAATAGATGCCGGCGACCATATTCATGAGCGTGGTCTTTCCGGATCCGTTTTCGCCCAGAAGGGCAAGGATCTCGCCGTGTTTCAGCTGAAGATCAACTTTATAATTCGCCTGTATCGAGCCGAACGCCTTCGAAACGCCTTTAAGTTCAAGAGCATACGGCCGATTCGCGTTCTCCGTCAGGTCCCGCGTTTTTTCTGCAGGGTCAGTCATCTGTCGCTCCCTCCGCAACAATGTTTTTGGGAAAAAACAGAAAGGCAGGCAGCCGCCTGCCTTTCCGTGGATCCTGGATCGTCGTGTTATCAGAACGCAACGTTAATCCTGGTGATACCGTCGATAGCAAGATCGAAGTAAGGAGCGGATCTGTATTCAGACTCGTGGAAATATCCGTCTTTGATAACTTCGGTGTCGCCCTCGTAGTTGGCGTCGGTGTCAACGTCAGCCTTGTAGGAGGTCAGCTTCTGGCCGTCAACAGTGAAGTTGTTGGTGTCGAATACGTGGCGGGTACCGGCGATGAGCTCGGCCTTATACTGGTCGATAGTGGCCTGGGTATTGGCAGCCGCGGCTTTGTCGTTGACGTCGGTAAGTCTGACGGAAGCGGTCTCGATAGTTCCGGTCCAGTCGGTATCGATCTTCTTGCCGTTGATGACCTGGTTGCAGATGTACTCGAAGTAAGGAGCCCAGTCGATCCTGGAAGAAACGATGAAGGTGTTGGGGCAGGAGCTGAGCGTAGAGCCGTTGTAGGATACGTTGGGAACGTTCTTGTCCTCGCAGACGGAGGGAGCGCCCATGGAGTCGGCATGCTGGCTGATAAGCACGCAGCCGCCGTTGATCAGAGCGAGAGCGGCGTTGCGCTCTTCGTTCTCGTCGTACCAGGAACCGGTGAACTGAACGTCCATGGTGACGTTGGGAACGATCTCTTTAACGCCAAGGTAGAAAGAGGTGTAACCGGAAATAACTTCGGCGTAGGTGAAGGCGCCGACGTAGCCGATCTTCGGAACGATCGTGCTGTCAGCTTCCATCATGGCCTTAAGTTTGAGGCCGGCGGCGATACCGGCAAGGTATCTGCCTTCGTAGATGGACGCGAAAGCGTTGTGATAGTTGTCAAGGCCTTCGGTGTGGGCTTTCGTACCGGTAGCGTGGCAGAACTGAACGTCCTTGAATTCCTTAGCGGCTTTGATCATGTAGTCCTCGTGGCCGAAGCTGTCGGCGAACACGATCTTGCAGCCTTCCGCTACGAGCTCGGCAGCGGCTTCATAGCACTCGTTGCCTTCGGGAATGCCCTTTTTGATGATGACCTGGCTGTCCTTCAGTCCAAGCGCTTTCTGAGCGTCGTTGATGCCGTTGATGAAGTTCTTGTCGTAAGTGGAAGATTCATCGTGAAGCAGGATGACGCCGATCTTGAAGCTGTCTTTGCTGCTGTTGCAGCTGGACAATCCCACGCAGAGACCGGCTACCATAAGAATCGCCAGACAAAGAGAGAGAATTTTTTTGAACATTTTACCGTTCCTCCAAAAATGAATTTATGATCACCGGCCGTCCGGTACGGGCGCCGCGCAATCCGAATTAAATATGTAGTGGTTGTACTTCCGGGCTTTTTCGTCGAGCTTTTATCTTAAGTACTTAAGTAATTGACGTTGTAAAAAATTTGAGGGCGGTCCGTCCCGCTCAGCAGAACCTGATCCCGTCCTCGGTATCCATTGACGCTATCCGTGCCATCGACTCCACGCGCAGTCCTGCGTCGCGAAGCACGTCTCCGCCTCCCTGATATACTTTTTCCACGGCTATTCCGGCTCCCGCCACCGACGCCCCGGCCTTTTTGCAGATCTCCCAGAGCGCGTTCAGGGCGCTTCCATTGGCCAGAAAGTCGTCTACTATGAGCACGACGTCGTTTTCACCGAGATATTCTTTCGAAACGATCATGGTGTAGTCGTTTCCGTGAGTGTAGGAATGGGCTTCCGCGCTCCACACGCCGCTGGAGATGTTGGAGGTCCTGGACTTCTTCGCGAAAAGCGCGGGGCAGCCAAGGTGCAGGGAAACAAAGCAAGCCAGGGCAATGCCACTGGCTTCGGCGGTCAACACTTTAGTCACTCCCGTGCCCGCAAATCGGGCGGCAATTTCCGTGCCCACAGCATCCAGCAGCGCGGTATCGAGCTGGTGGTTGAGGAAAGAGTCTACTTTAAGCACGTCGTCAGGAAAAACCTTCCCGTCACGCAGTATTCTTTCTTCTAAAAGCTGCAAGGCGATAGCCCTCCCTTCTGCGAAAAAACACAAAAAGAATACGCGGTAATTCTACCACAACGGCGATGGCGTTGCAACTTATTTTTGGCTCTTTTCTTATTTTTCTTAAGTCTCGTTTCCGTGAATATCTGCCGGTGCCAAAGACGATTTTCGCCCTGTTTTCTCGTTTTTGCCGGACGGTTCTGTATCCGCATTTTGGAAAAAATCTCAAGTTAAGTAAAATCGTGTTTTTTCGCCGTTTTTACTTAACTCTGCTCTGCCTCTTCGCCGATATCGCTCGTTTGATCAAGGAGCATAGTTTGAATGGACGGCGCGGTTTTGCGACTATTGTTCTTATTCTTGTTCAAACGGCGATTTTGTGAAAGACGTTCGTCTGACGTCCGTGTTTTATACTGATCGGCGCCGCTGTCCTGCGCAAAATGGCGGACTTTTTTGACACAGAGGCAGCGCCTGACGTGTCAAATGAGCGACAATGTAAGTAAAACAGGAAAAATCGGGCCGTTTTACTTAACTAACATTTTTTGAAAGTTTGAAATGGGCAACAAAAAGGCAATGACGGCGCCGGCCGGTGCCTGCCGAGGCGGTAGAGCGAAACCGGAATATGAATACGACGTCAACAACGTTTACGGCAGTGCCTTGACCTGCTATTTCGCAGATCTTGCGCGTATCGTGCGCGGATTTTACGTATTTTTATCGCTCGAGACCCAGATCGGGCTGGTCCAGCCGAAGCGCCCGTCGGACAGTTCGACCCTGAGATAGTAGCAGTCACAGCCAGTCTCCCGCTCGTAGTCGAAGATCGTCTGGCTGACCCGGTTTCGCAGGACGATATAGTCTCTGAGGTTCTTTACGAGAGTGACCTGCTTCACGGGCGCGTCCGCCTTGACGTCGAACCAGACGGCCAGGTCCTCGTCTTCGTCCGCGGCAAATTCGGAGCCCATATAGCGGCCGTTTATGCGGAAATCGATCTCCATGCGGCCGCCCATAAAGGCGTAGCAGCGGCGGGCTTTGAGGGCGGCAAAGATGGACTCCACCGTATTATCCTCCGCCCACACGCCGGTGAGGCCCTGGAAGTTCTGGGGATAGGGACGGTCAAGGACCGTTGCCCCGCCGCCGGAATGATTGTCCGATCCGCCGATGCAGCCCATCCTGGCTCCGCGCCTGAGGGCGTCCTGCCAGAATCCGCCTTCGCAGGCGCTGTCGGTGTCGAAAGCGGGATTGCCCATATATTCGGCGGCGTCGGCGCAGGAATACAGCTCGATCACAGGCGTCAACAGCTCCTCGGGGATCCTGGCAAGGTCTGCTCCCGCCGAAAACATCCATGTGTCGTGAGGGATCAGCAAAACGTCGTCCCGCCGAAGCGCCGAAGCCAGTTCCTCCGCAGTGAATTCGCCGTCCCTGACGCCCCGTATCATCTCGCCCCCGTGGGAGCCATAATAGATCACCAGGTTGCAATAAAAAGGATAGGAATCCCGCTCATACGCTAAAAGAGTGGTGAACTTGCCGGGCTCGTAATATTCACGGACTTTTTCGCGGATAAGGTCCCACTTGGAAGGCGAGCCCTCCCAAAGCGCAGGGCGGCCCACTCCGCCGTGGTCGTGGTCGGAAAGGGCGGCGAAGTCCAGGCCTCTGCTCTTCAGATTCCTGAAATACGTGTCAATGTCCACGCTGCCGTCTGACAGGTTCGTGTGGCCGTGCATCTCACCTATATACAGGTTCAGTTCCGGCGGCTCCGGATCGAACTTGTGCTCGGCCGCGCGCAGCATCTGCCAGTTGGCGTCACCGGGCTTATATACAATATCCGTAAATTCCGCGCACCTCCCCGGCGTGTCGTACCGCCGGGCAAGCCTTTTCTCAGGATGCGTCATACCGCGCCTCTCCCCTTTCGATCGTTTGCCTTTTGATTCAATCCTTCGCCTTGATGGAATTGACCTCGAAAGACCTGATGATCACCCAGTAGGGCGACGACGGGTCTCCGTTCCTGAGACGCACGTACCTGGCGCGCACTCCCTCGGGCTTCAGGATGACCTCTTCACCCAGCTTCCCGGAAGCCAGCGTCGTCCAGTTGTTTCCGTCCTCGGAATACTCCACGATCATATTCGTAAGCGCGTCCTTGCCGCCGAAACCGGTGGTGATATACACGTTTTCGATATCCGTCACGAAGCCCAGGTCAAGTCCGATATATCCCACGCGGTTGCCCGAGGCAACGGCCAGCGTGCCCTGGGTCCAGAAATACGTGCCCTCGTCGCCGTCGTTGATATTGTCCAGCACGTAATCCTCGTAGGCGGCGCAGTCGCTGATGGCAACGGCATCTGCCCGACCGGACTCGCCTTTATACTTCAGGAGCCGGTTTAGGCGGCCCAGGGCGTTGGCCGAAAGCGGGGCAAGCACGTCCGGGCTCACGATGGCGCTGTTGCCCTTGGCCAGGTCTCTGGCGGCCTTGAAATCTGCATAGAATTTCAGGGAGGCCTCCTCGCTGATATTGTCAACGCCGACGCGGAGCGCCTCGGCTTCCACCTCGAACAGCACTCTGGCCTGGGCGGCGTATGACAACGCCTTGTCGATCCACCGGCGGGCATCGTCAACGAACGGGGGGTCCCCGTCGTTCTTCAGCTTCTCCAGATCCTCCCGGAGCTTGTCCATGGACGCGATCAGCTCCTCCAGCGCCTTGAGATCAGCCTCTCCCCTGTTATACCTGTCCACGGCCTCGGCCAGCGAAAAAGTGGACTTGCTGCCGTTGATGATGGAGGCGCGGCAAAGGTCCGCGAACGTCAGCAGGGCGTCGGCGCATTTGGGCATAAGGGCCGCGGCGGCGTTGACCAGGGCAGCCTCGGGATCGTACCCGTCGGGATCCCAGAGGAAGTCGGAAATGGTGATCAGCGGAAGCATTGACGCGTATCCCTGGTTCATCGGGTTGGACACGAAGCCGGATATGTCGCTCTGGATCTTGGGAGAAACGTTCTCGCAGGGGCCAAGGAAAAGATTATCCGCCATGGTGTCGTTCACGGGATAGTTCCACCAGACCAGCACGTTAGAACCGTATTTTTTGCTGATGGACCGCATGTCGCCGGACAGGATCTTGGCGGGGATGACGCCGGAACCGGTCCACATCATTATTATCTTGTCGTTCAGCAGCGGTGCGAATTTGTTGGTGTAGGACGTCAACATGCCGGTGCAGAACTCGGGGCTTATGGCGATCAGGTCGCCGCAGCCTTCGTGGGTCTCGATGAAGCCGGTCTGGAAATCGTTAAGCAGTTTGGCGTGGCCTTCCGCGTCCCTGGACTCGATGTCGTCCAGCAGTATGGCGAAATACCTGACGCCCAGTTCGTACAATTGCTCGCATTTCTTGAAGAGCGAATCCAGGTCTTTCTCGTACCCGCTTCCGAGCTTGATGTCAAGGCCCGGTGACAGCGCGTACACGAATTTGACGTGGTTGGCTTTGGCCGTATCCGCCAGTTCCTGCATCTTTTTCAGCTCTTCTCCGCTGTAGGTGGCTCTCCAGCGGGACCGGTGCTTGGCGTCGTCTTTAGGGGCATAGATGTACGTATTCAGCTTGTACTTGCCCATGAAAGTGAAGAGGTTCAGCCGGAACTGGTGGGTCCAGGCCTGGCCGTAGAAGCCTTCGATGACGCCGCGAAGCGGCACGGTAGGTTCGTCCTCGATGGTCGATTTGGGCAATCTTCCGGCGCGGCTCAATTGAGTAAGCGTCTTCAGCGCGTAATACACGCCGTCGTCGCTTCCGGCAATGATCTTGACGCCGCCCTCGTCCACTTCGACCTTGTACGCTTCGAGGCCCATGGCGCCGTCGATGCTTATCTCCGCTTTTTCGAGCAGCGTCTCGTACACGTTGAGATAGGGCAATTGCGTTATATCCGTCTCCTCCCCCACGGCAACGCTTCCGCCCTTCAGCATTATGCTCTTGGGCTTCGGCGTCAGCGCGCCGGCAACGGCGGCCCACTGTTCGTCGCTCGGTATCACGGTTGTCCCCTCCTGCGGCACCACGGTCGGATCCGCCGGGTCCTTCCCTCCATTGCTGTTTGTACAGCCCCCGGCGATCGCCGCGGCGAACAACGCCAGGGCAAGCAATATTGACGCGAACCTCAACGGCGTCCTTTTGTTTCTGACGGATCCTGCAGATCCGATACCTCCGATAGTTCCGACGGCTCCTGTAGCTTTGTCAGTTCTGCTCACGGCTGCTGCCTCCTCTCAAAAAAGCAAAAGAGCGACACACGAATATGCCGCTCTTCGAAATGCTTACGGTTTATAAAGACTCGTCCGTCCTGTCTCTGAATAATCTGGATTATTCAATGATCTTGGTAACGGAACCCGCGCCAACGGTACGGCCGCCTTCACGGATAGCGAGCTTCAGACCTTCCTCCATAGCGATAGGAGTGATGAGTTCGACTTCCATCTCGATGTGGTCGCCGGGCATGACCATCTCAACGCCTTCGGGAAGAGTGATAACGCCGGTAACGTCGGTCGTTCTGAAATAGAACTGAGGTCTGTAGTTGGTGAAGAAGGGCTTATGACGTCCGCCTTCGTTAGCGGTCAGAACGTACACCTGAGCCTTGAAGTGAGTGTGAGGATGGATGGAACCGGGTTTAACGATGACCTGTCCTCTTTCGACTTCGGTTCTCTGCACGCCGCGGAGAAGGAGACCTACGTTATCACCGGCTTCTGCGCTGTCCATGGATTTACGGAACATCTCGATACCGGTAACGACGGTGGATTTCTTCTCTTCCTTGAGTCCGACGATCTCGGCGGGATCGTTCAGCTTAACGATACCTCTCTCAAGACGGCCGGTAGCAACGGTACCACGACCGGTGATCGTGAACACGTCTTCTACAGGAAGCAGGAAAGGAAGATCGGTGGGACGCTGAGGAGTAGGAATGTAGTTGTCGACGGCATCCATAAGTTCGTGGATGCAGGCGTACTCGGGAGCGTTGGGATCGGTGGACGGGCTCTCAAGAGCCTGAGCAGCGGAACCGCGGATGATCGGAATATCGTCGCCGGGGAAGTCGTACTTGCTGAGCAGCTCTCTGATCTCCATCTCGGACAGGTCGAGGAGTTCCTCGTCGCCGGGCTTGATCAGGTCGCACTTGTTCATGAATACTACGATGTAGGGCACACCGACCTGACGGGCAAGAAGGATATGCTCTCTCGTCTGAGCCTGCGGGCCGTCGGGTCCGGAGACCAGCAGAATAGCGCCGTCCATCTGAGCAGCACCGGTGATCATGTTCTTAACGTAGTCGGCATGTCCGGGGCAGTCAACGTGAGCGTAGTGTCTGGCGGCAGTCTCGTACTCAACGTGTGCGGTGTTGATCGTGATACCTCTGGCTTTCTCTTCGGGAGCGTTGTCGATCTGATCGTAAGCCTTAACCTGGATCTTGTCGTTGCCCATAGCCAGAACTTTGGTGATAGCAGCCGTCAACGTGGTCTTGCCGTGGTCAACGTGACCGATGGTACCGATATTTACGTGAGGCTTGGTTCTCTCAAACTTTTGCTTTGCCATTTTGTTTTCCTCCTTAAAGAAATGACACTAAATATGCGCGTATGGTTATCATACACTATTTTTTCGGACGGCGCAACATTTTTTTGCGCCAGGCGCTTCTTTGCGGCTCCGCCCGCAGCAGGGCCCGGTCCGCTTCCGGACGCCGCCTGCTTCTTTCGGGACCCCGTTAAAAAGGCTCCCGGGATAAATTATGTTGACGGGCTTTTCAGCCCGGATAATATGGAGATCTTACAGCCCCGACCTGTCCTTGAGGACTGTGTCCTGCACGCTCTTGGGAACTTCTTCGTAGTGGCTGGGTTCGAGGATGAACGTGCCGCGGCCCTGGGTCATCGACCTCAGCGACGTGGCGTAACCGAACATCTCGGCCATGGGGCAGTAGGCGGTGATCCGCTTGGTGCCCGCTACGTCTTCCATTCCGTCGATGCGTCCGCGCCTGGAGCTCACGGATCCGATCACGTCGCCCAGATATTCTTCGGGCACCGTGATGCTGACCTTCATTATGGGCTCCAGAAGCACGGGATCCGCCTTCTTGCAGGCCTCTTTAATGGCCATGGATCCTGCGATCTTGAAGGCCATTTCGGAGGAGTCCACTTCGTGGTACGAACCGTCTACAAGGGTGACTCTCAGGTCAACGGTGGGATATCCTCCCAGCACGCCGGCCTGCAGCGCTTCCTGTATTCCCTGATCGATGGGGGCAATATACTCCTTCGGCACGACGCCGCCGACGATCTTGTTGACGAACTCGTACCCGGCGCCTCTTTCAAGGGGTTCCACGTCAATGACGCAGTGGCCGTATTGACCGCGGCCGCCTGACTGACGCACGAACTTGCTGTCCTGATGCACCGCCTTGCGGATGCCCTCTTTGTAAGCCACCTGGGGATTGCCCACGTTGGCCTCGACCTTGAATTCGCGGAGCAGCCTGTCGACGATGATCTCCAGGTGCAGCTCGCCCATTCCGGAAATGATGGTCTGTCCCGTGTCCTTGTCGGTATGTACCCTGAACGTGGGGTCTTCTTCGGCAAGCTTCTGAAGCGCTATTCCCATCTTCTCCTGTCCGGCTTTGGTCTTGGGCTCCACGGCGATCGAAATGACCGGATCCGGGAATTCC
Organism: Clostridia bacterium; assembly: GCA_016287565.1. Lineage (GTDB taxonomy): Bacteria > Bacillota > Clostridia > UBA1212 > UBA1255 > UBA1255. The sequence goes on along the minus strand of JAEFAM010000004.1, from coordinate 26,282 downwards.
ATAGTCTCGAGGATGACGGGGTGCTGCTCGTCGCAGAGCGTGTCGCCGGTGGTGGTGCACTTAAGTCCCACGGCCGCGGCGATCTCTCCGGTGTATACCTCGGCAACTTCTTCGCGGTGATTCGCGTGCATGCGGAGGATGCGCCCGATGCGCTCCTTCTCGCCTTTGGTGGCGTTGTACACGTAAGAACCCGCGGAGAGTTTTCCGGAGTATACTCTGAAGAAGCAGAGCTTGCCTACGAAGGGGTCGGTGATGATCTTGAAGGCCAGGGCGGAGAAGGGCTCGCTGTCACTGGGGTGGCGCGGTTCTTCCTCTCCCGTCTTGGGGTTGGTGCCGTGGATCGAGGGGATGTCGGTAGGCGCGGGCATATAGTCTACGATCGCGTCCAGCAGCATCTGCACGCCTTTGTTCCTGTAAGAGGAACCGCAGCAGATGGGTATCATCTTGACCGAGATCGTCCCCTTGCGGATGGCGGCCTTGATCTCGGGGACCGTAAGTTCCCCTCCTTCAAGATACTTCTCCATAACGTTGTCGTCGAATTCGGAAACGCTTTCGATGAGCTGCTCGCGGTAGGTCTCGGCCAGTTCTTTGTAATCGTCCGGGATCTCCGTGATGGACACTTTGGTGCCCAGCTCGTCTTCATACATATGAGCGTTCATTTCAACGAGATCGATTATCCCTTTGAAATCGTTCTCTTTTCCGATCGGCAACTGAATAGGAACAGCGTTTGCGCCCAGGCGCGTGCGGATCATGTCGACGACGCGGAAGAAGTCCGCGCCCATGATGTCCATCTTGTTCACGTAACCCATTCTGGGCACGCCGTACTGGTCTGCCTGGCGCCATACCGTCTCGGACTGGGGCTCGACGCCGCCCTTCGCGCAGAACAGCGTGACGCTGCCGTCAAGCACTCTGAGAGATCTTTCCACTTCTACGGTAAAATCCACGTGCCCCGGAGTGTCGATAATGTTTATACGGGTGTCTTTCCAGAACGCGGTAGTAGCGGCAGACGTGATCGTTATGCCTCTCTCCTGTTCCTGCACCATATAGTCCATCGTGGCAGCGCCGTCGTGGACCTCGCCGATCTTGTGCGTCTTTCCGGTATAGAAAAGAATACGCTCGGTGGTGGTCGTCTTTCCGGCGTCGATATGTGCCATGATCCCGATATTACGCGTATTTTCCAAAGAATAATCTCTTGGCATTGCAGTTTCTGTTCCTCTTCTTCTGTAATCTTTTTAGTAACCGTAATTCCGGCAGCGATATTGCGCGGCCGTTTTCCGGCTTACCAGCGGTAGTGTGCGAAAGCACGGTTGGCTTCTGCCATTCTGTGCATTTCTTCTTTTCTCTTGAAAGCGCCGCCCAGGCTGTTAAGGGCATCCATGATCTCCCCTGCCAGCCGATCGGACATAGTTTTCTCACTTCTCTTGCGGGCGAAGGTGACGATCCATCTGAGGCCCAGAGCCTGACGTCTCTCGGGACGTACGTCCATGGGCACCTGATAAGTGGAACCGCCTACGCGCCTTGCCTTGACTTCGAGCTGAGGCATAACGTTGCCCAGAGCTTCCTTGAAGGCTTCAAGGGCGTCTTTTCCCGTTTTTTCCTGAACCTTTGCAAACGCGTCGTAGCAGATCTTCTGCGCAACGCCTTTTTTACCGTCCAGCATGATGTTGTTGATCAGCTTGGTGACCACTACGTCATGGTAGATAGGATCAGGTAATACCTCCCGTTTAGCGATATAACCTTTTCTTGGCACTTGCTTTCCCTCCTTCTATGATAAATAATCATGGGTACTCTGCGGTATTTCACGCAGTCGTGCTCGCGTACTTCTGTACAGAATCGGTTACTCTTCCGCTTGCGGAGGTATTCGATCTATATTTCAGTACCCGGCACTGTCCGCGGAGCCTTTTATCTCCGTCGGATCGGGTCTGTTTTAACTGACAGATTACTTCTTGGAGCCTTTCGGCACCTTTGCGCCATACTTGGATCTGCCCTGCATTCTGTTGGCAACGCCGGCCGCGTCAAGTGTTCCGCGGATGATGTGGTAACGTACACCGGGCAGGTCTTTAACTCTTCCGCCGCGGATAAGGACGACGCTGTGCTCCTGCAGGTTATGGGCGATACCGGGGATATACGCGGTAACTTCCATTCCGTTGGTCAGACGCACCCTCGCGATCTTTCTGAGAGCGGAGTTGGGTTTCTTAGGGGTAGTGGTACGGACGACTGTGCAGACGCCGCGCTTCTGAGGACTGCTGAGGTCAAGGCTCTTCTTATGGAGAGTATTGATGCTTCTCTGCAGAGCGGGAGAAGTGGACTTCTTCGCCACGGTCTCACGGCCCTTATGAACCAGCTGGTTAAATGTAGGCATTCTTCTTTGCACCTCCTTGCTTTTTTTGGTCAATTTTTCGCAGTTTTTCTGCGTTTTGTGGTGCTTTTCGCTTTTTTTCCGCACCGTTCGGGGGTCAATTTAGCCAAAAGCAACACAAGCTCTTGCGTTTTTGGCGCAAAAGCTTGTGAATTCTACACTAAACCGCGCCGGTTGTCAACAAATTTTTTTGCGTTTTTCGCTTTTTTTCGGGCGGTTTTCCATGCGTTTTCCGCGGTCTGCGAAAAGCCCTGCGGAAAGCCTGACGAACGGAACGGCAGTCGACCGTAAAAATCCTCCGAATTTCGCGAAAACGGCCCGATTTGCGTTGTGCCCGGCAGCGCGGGATGATATAATATCATCGGCAAAACGCAATAAGATCGAAAACCGCATATTGCGAAAAACATAAAACTGAAAAAAGGACGGTCAAGCTGTATGAAACTTTATGACTTATCCGTAAACGGCGCCCGGAAAACGCTGGTGGCACCTGTCGAAGGGCTCAGGTTCAGCTGGAAGATCGAGTCCGAGAAGGACAATACTTTCCAGGTCTCCCGCCGCATTGCCGTGACCAGGACCGGCAGGGACAACGACGAGGTCGTGTACGATTCCGGGGAGCGTGAAAGTCCGGAAAGCGTACTGGCGTCGCCGGAGGGACTGAAGCTGGAGCCCGGTACGGACTACGTTTTCGCGGTGACGGTGACGGACAACCACGGCGACGTGGCCGCGGCGTCCCTCCCCTTCTCCACCGGGCTCGACGAAAAGGGCTGGGCAGGCGCGAAGTGGATCAGGCCCGGGGAGCATATCTCCGGCTGGGCGCCATATCTGCGCACCAAATTCGTTGCCGGAAGCGACGGCAGGAAGATCGCCGGGGCCAGGCTGTACGCCTGCGGCCTGGGCTGCGCCGAATATTATATCAACGGGCAGAGGACGGACGACTTCTTTGTTGACCCGCCGGCCACCAACTACGAGAAGACGGTGCTCTACCGCGGAACGGACGTGACGGCGCTGGTAAAAGAAGGGGGCAACGCGTTGACCGCCATGCTGGGAGAAGGTTTCTACTCCCAGAGCCGCGTCTGGGGCTCCCAGGGCATGGTCTTCGGCAAGGAATGCCTCATCGCCCTTCTGAAGATCGAATATACAGACGGCTCGGAGCAGCTGGTGAAGACCGACGTTGACGGCTCCTGGTCATATAAGTACAGCCCCATCTCCACCAACAACATCTACGCCGGCGAGGTGTACGACTGCCGCCTGGAGATCGAAGGCTTCGCGGACTACGATTCCTGCGACTGTGGCTGGGGCGAAGTGGTGGAAGACGAAACTCCCAAGGGCAAGCTGACTGGCTGCCTGATGCCTCCCGTAAGGATCATCCGGGAGATCCCCTGCAAGTCTGTAAAATGCGCCAGCGGCGCTTCCGACGGCTGCTGGATATTCGACCTGGGCGAGAATTTTGCCGGTACTTATGAGGTTAAGATCCCGGCCAACTCTCCCAGAGGCGCGGTGTACGTCTTCAGGACTTCGGAGGCGCTGAACAAGGGAGGCGGACTTGACCACCGCTCCACCGGCGCTTTCGCCACACAGTGCATACAGCAGGACGTGTATATTGCCCGGGGCGGTCCGGAAGAGGAGATATTCAGGCCGCGGTTTACGTATCACGGATTCAGGTACGTGGAGATCACAGGCATCCACGATTTCTCCAGAGGGTACGGCACGATGCCGCTGCATACGATGATAAAGGGGCTGGCGCTGTCCACGGACCTCAGGCAGACCGGGCGGTTCGATTCGGATAATATTGACCTGAACCGGCTCCACGGGATCATGCAGAATACGTTCCGGTCCAACTACCACGGGTATCCGGAGGATTGTCCCGCCCGCGAGAAATGCGGCTGGCTGGGAGACGCGGAAGTGGTGGTGAACTGGGGCCTCCTTAATTACGACACGCTGGCTTCCTACGAAAAATACCTGAACGACATCCGCACGTCTAAAGAGGTGTACGGCACCTGGCAGATGATCGCCCCCGGAAAACGGGGCTGCGGCGAGGCGACTCCGCTCTGGGGCTGCGCCCAGATCATCATTCCTTATTATATGTGGCAATACTACGGCGACGCTTCGGCGGTGACGGACAATATCGACCTCATGCGCCTGTGGGTCGAGCACGAGACCAACCGGGCGCCAGACTGCATAATCTCGGAAGGCCTGGGAGACTGGTGTCCTCCCGGCGGCAACGACGCTCCTCGCCGCATGCCCGTGCCTCACTCTTCCACTCTTATGTATTACGAGATCTGCGTCAAGATGGCCGAGATCTCCAGGGCCTTCGGGTACGGCGACGAAGCGCATTACGACGCGCTGGCCGAGAAGATCCGCGAATCTTTCAACCGGCACTTTTACGACGTCGAAAAGCACACTTACGGCTACTGGGGCACCAACGGCGCGGCGCTGCTCACCGGGATCTACCCCGAGGGCGAGAAAAAGGCGCTGCTGGAAGAGACGGTGCGGATGATCAGGGACGAAAAATATGCCATGCCCACCGGTATCTACGGCAACAAATACCTTGTCCCCGCGCTGATGAAAGCCGGTTACGGCGAAGACGCGCTCCGGTTCCTGTTCAACCGCTTCTCCCCCAGCTTCGGGACGATGATGGACGACGGCGGCACGTCGATGTGGGAGCAGCCCGATATGCATTTCGTGGAGACCCGGGAAGACGTGGGCGTTGCCTCCTACGACCACCCGATGGAAGGCGGCTTTATGTACAGCTACTACACGTGCATCGCAGGCATCGAGCCGTTGTCGCCGGGATTCAGGCGGTTCCGGGTCAAGCCCTGCCATATGCGCGGCGTCAACAGAGTGGCGGTCCAGTTCGATTCGCCTTACGGGGAGATCGAAGTGGTGTACAACAAACGCGACGACGCCCCGGGATTCAGGTACACCGTCAAGGTCCCTGCCAACACCCAGGCCGTGTTCGAAGCGCCCGGCGCTGCCGAGCCAATGATACTGGGCTCCGGCACGTGGGTGATATGACACCCGTACAGCATTCGGGGCCTGCTTTCGAGATGAGAAAGCAGGCCCCGTTTCCGGTTGTGAGAGCTTTAAATAGCATCGATCTTTGTGGGTATTTCTTCAAACTTTTGTACCCACAAAACGTTGACTCCTAAAGAATCAAAGTAGCTCTCATACACCAATTTATTCATTATCTTTTTTTAGTATTTCAATAACGGCTTTTTTAAAAGCCATTGCATTGATGATAGTATTATGGTCCGAATTATTCATAACAAATCTCCCGAAAATTATTTGCGCACTCTTCCGTCAATCCCGTTTCCTGCCCGAATCCCTCAGTTCCTGCTCGAATTCCGCCGGGTGCTTCAGATAATAATCCTGGTGGTACTCCTCCGCCTCGTAAAAGCCGCCGAAAGGCTCTACCGCGATATGCACCGGCTTTCCGGAATCGCGCTCCAGAGCTTCGATCCGGCTTTCCGCCAGTTGACGCTCCTCCTCGGACACGTAGTACACGGCCAGCGTGTAGGATCTGCCCCTGTCGATAAACTGGCCTCCCTCGTCGAAGGGATCCACGTTGGCAAGAAATACGTCCAGCAGCGTCCCGTAAGGCACGACGGCAGGGTCGTATTCCAGCATCACAGTTTCCCGGTGGCCGGTCTTCTGCGACTTCACGTCTTCATAGGCAGGAGCGGCTTCGCTGCCCCCGGAATAGCCGCAGACCACGTTGTCAGCGCCGTACAGCTTGAACACCGGCGTCATGCACCAGAAACAGCCCCCCGCAAAATAAGCTCTCATATTGTCCGTCCCTTCGTTCTATGCCAGCTCGGTAAGCCCGGTGTACAGTTCGTAATACCTGCCCTTCTGCGCCAGAAGGTCGTCGTGATCGCCGCGCTCGATTATCTCGCCGTGCTCCAGCACCATTATTGCGTTGGAGTTGCGGACCGTTGACAGCCTGTGGGCGATGACGAAGGTGGTCCTGTCTTCCATCAGTTTGGACAATCCGATCTCGATGTGGCGCTCGGTCCTGGTATCAACCGACGAAGTAGCTTCGTCCAGGACAAGTATGGGCGCCTTCGTAATGGCTGCCCGTGCAATATTCAGGAGCTGCCTCTGGCCCTGGGAAAGGTTGCCGCCGTCGCCCTCGATCACGGTCTGGTACCCGTCCGCCAGCCTCATTATGAAGCTGTGCGCGGAAGCGGTCTTCGCCGCCTGGATGACCTCCTCGTCGGTGGCGTCCAGCCTTCCGTACCGGATGTTCTCCATCACGGTGCCGGTAAACAGGTGGGTGTCCTGAAGCACCATGGCAATGTTCTTCCTGAGCACGTCTCTCTTAATGTTCTTCACGTCCACGCCGTCGATGGTGATGGACCCCTCGTCGATATCGTAGAACCGGTTCAGCAGGTTGGTGACGGTGGTCTTGCCCGCGCCGGTGGAGCCCACGAAAGCGATCTTCTGGCCGGGTTTGGCGTAGAGGCTGATGTTCTTCAGCACGGTCTTGCCAGGGATATAGCCGAAAGAAACGTTGTCCAGCACCACGTAGCCTTTCATGTCGGGCATGGGATCCGCGTCAACGGCGTCCGGTGTCTCGGGCTCCGTGTCCATTACCTCGAACACGCGCTCCGCTCCGGCAAGGGCCGAGAATATGGTTGCCATCTGCTGGGAGATCTGGTTGATGGGCATGGAGAACTGCCTGGAATACTGGGCGAAGACCGACAGGCCGCCGGGAGTCAGGAGGCCGTTGACCATGAACACGCCGCCGATGCCGACGGTGACAGCGTAGGAGATCTGGGAGGTGTTGCCCATGATCGGTCCCATGACGCCGCCCCAGAAAGTGGCCTTGAACTGCTTGCCGCGCATATCTCCGTTGAGCTCGCCGAACTCTTCTTCGCACTCGTCCTCGTGGTTGAACACTTTAATGACGTTCTGGCCGGTGACGGTCTCTTCGATGTAGCCGTTAAGGGCGCCCAGAGCCGCCTGCTGGCTGCCGTAATATTTGCGCGAAAGCTTTCCGATGGTGGCGCCGCCCCATGCGAAGATGGGCACGAAAGCCACGGTTATGAGCGTCAGCATCCAGTTGGTGGTGACCATGAATATCAGCGTTCCGATCAGTGTGATGGAGCCGGAGAAGATGGACGTGAGGGAGTTGTTCACCATAGATTCGATGTTGTCGATGTCGTTGGTGAAGCGGGACATAATCTCGCCGGTGGGTTTGGCGTCGAAGTAGCGGAGCGGCAGCTTCTGTAGCTTCTCGAAGAGGTCGTTCCGGAGCCGTTCCATCACGCCCTGGGTCATACGCAGCATCGTCCTGGCCTGGACGTAGGAGGTGATGATGCCTACAGAGTAGATGCAGACCAGCACGGTGATCGCGGCAACGATATAGTCCATCGTCTCGGTCCGGGCGCCCATGACGGAGCGGATAATGCCGTCGGCAACTTTCTCGGTGGCGGACATCTTGATAGTCGCCGCAGGATTGACGGCCAGGGTCAATTTGTTGACTATGGGTGCCAGCAGGTACGAGCCGCACAACGACGTGAGGGTGCTGAAAAGCATGCATATCAGCGACACGATGATGTGCCCCTTGTAATGTTTAAGGTAAGACAGCAGCCTGCCGATGGTCTTGCCCGTGTCCTTGGGCTTCCCCTTGGCGCTCTGGGCCCTGCCGGGGCCGCCGCCCATCATTCCCCGCTTCGCGCCGGGAGCCGCGCTGTTGTACTGGGCCTGAAGCTGTTCGAGATTTCTTGCCATGGCTCATTCCTCCTTTCCGCTCTGAGATTCATAGATCTCGCGGTATTCGAGGTTGTCCCGGAGCAGCTCGTCGTGCTTTCCGATGCCGGTTATCTTGCCTTCGTTCAGGACCACGATCATGTCCGCGTCCCGCACCGACGATATCCTCTGGGCAATTATTATCTTGGTGGAACCCTGCAGTTCCTCTCTGAACGCCTTCCTGATCTGGGCCTCGGTGGCCGTGTCAACGGCGCTGGTGGAGTCGTCCAGGATCAGTATCCTGGGCTTTTTCAGAAGCGCCCTGGCGATGCACAGCCTCTGTTTCTGGCCGCCCGACACGTTGGTGCCGCCCTGGTCAAGCTTGGTGTCGTAGCCGTCCGTAAACGTGCTGACGAATTTGTCTGCCTGGGCGTATCCGGAGATCCGCCGCACTTCCTCGTCGGAGGCGTTCTCGTCGCCCCATCTGAGGTTGTCCGCGATGCTGCCGGAGAACAGGGTGTTTTTCTGCAGCACCATTCCGATGCCGTCGCGGAGATTGACCAGGGAGTAGTCGCGGACGTTGACGCCGTCCACCAGCACCTCGCCCCGGTCGCAGTCGTAAAGCCGCGGGATCATCGAAACGAGGGTGGATTTGCCCGAACCGGTGGAGCCGATGATGCCTACTATAGAGTTGGCCGGGATCTTGAGGTTGATGTCTGAGAGCACCTCGTCTTCGCTGCTTTTGTAGTAGCGGAAGGATACGTTCCGGAACTCGATCTCGCCGTTCTCGACTTTTTTGTCCGGCTGGGCCGCGTTTTCGTCGGAAATGTCAAGTTTTTCGTCCATGACTTCGATTATTCGCTTGCCGGAAGCCATGGCCCTGGAGGACATCATAAGCATGAACGTGATCATCAGCAGCGAGGACAATATCTGTATAACGTACGTGATGAAGGCGGAGAGGTCGCCTACCTGCATGCCGTTGTTCAGCACGATCCGGCCGCCCAGAAGGATGACGACAATAATGGTGGCGTTCATGAACAGCGTCATAACAGGGGTCAGGAAGATCATCACCGACATTGCCGAAATGCCGGAATCTTTCAGGTCTTTATTGGCCTTTTTGAAGCCCTGAATGCTGTAGTCTTCGCGCACGAAGCTTTTTACCACCCGGACGTTGGTGACGTTTTCCTGGACGTTGGAGTTCAGCGCGTCTATCTTGGCCTGCATCCGGGAGAAGCGGTTGAAGCCTGTCCTTATTATAAATACTAAAGTGACGAGCATCAGGGGCATGCTGACGGCGAACACCACGGAGAGGGAGGGTTTGATCAGTATCGCCATTATAAGGGCGGCGATCATCATTCCCGGGGCTCTCAGGGCCATTCGCATCACCATGGCGATGAAGTTCTGCACCTGGGTGACGTCGTTGGTGAGGCGCGTCACCAGGGAGCCGGTTGAAAATTTGTCGATGTTGGCGAAGGAGAAGGCCTGAACTTTAGAGTAGAGGTCCGATCTCAGATCCGCGGCGAAATTGACCGAAGCCTTGGCGCTGAAGTAGGAGCCGCCCACGCCTCCGGCCATCATAAGGATCGCCGTCAATATCATCAGGAACATTATTCCGATGCTTCGTCCGGACGTCAGCGTGCCTTCGTTTGCGCTGTTGATGACCGTGGCCAGCAGCTTGGGCATCACTACTTCGCCTATCACTTCCACGATCATGCACAGCGGCCCTATTATGAAGTAGTTCAGATAGGGCTTGATGTACTTAAACCACCTTTTCATTCCCTGGTTTCCTCCCGGTCTTGAGCGTATTTGACCAAATTTTGTTTTGCTTTGCTGAGATATTTAGTGAAGACCGCCACGTCTTCTTCGGTGAAGCCGTCGAACATTGCCGCGTCTACCGCCAGGAACAGTTCCCTGGATTTTTTTACCATTTCGGCGCCTTTTTCGGTGAGTTTGAGGCAGTTGGTCCGTTCGTCTCCGGTCTTGCGGGTGCGTTCGATCAGCCCTGCGCTTTCGAGTTTTTTTGCGGATACGGCAACTGCGGAGGCGCTGACGTCGAAGGCCCGGGCAATATCGTTCTGGGCCGCGGGTTCGTTTTTGGACAAGTACATCAGCATCATATGCTGCGTCCTGTGGACCCCCAGCTGGGCGACTTTAGATTCTATTATGGCGCGGTGCTCCCGGTCTGCCTGGCCCAGCAGGCGGATCGCGGCCTTGATACTATTGGTCTCTTCCGGGCAATCGCTCTGGCAATTGATCGAACTGTCGTTCGAGCGGTCGTTCGGGCGGTCGTTCGAGCGGTCGCCGGAGTATGTTTTCGGATGGTTTTTCGGATCTTTCAAAACGGTTATCCCCTCTCCGGGCGCGGGTAGCCGCCCGGTTTCAGTTCGTAGACGCGGCGCTGCAGGCGGCATGCGGAAATGTGCTGCAGCACGGCTTGCGTCGGTGCGGCGTCGCGCGGCAACACGTTGCGGCGCGGCGTGAGGCTGCCCTGCCGGCAACTCGTCGCCGCTGCACTGCGGCAACGCCAACTCGTTAACACGTTAATTGTTAACGCGTTAATTATACTCCCGCCGGAGGCGGTGTCAACCGTTTTTTTCTTTTCGGCTCAGCGGGCATAATGAGCCCCGCCGCGGCACTTTTCGAAACCAAAAATGCCGCGGCGGGTCCTTCTCTTCTTTGGTGACGGCACGCGAACGCCGCTGTCAGGCGCCTCAGCCGTGCTGCCTGACTTTATCCTCTCGTCAGATGATGATGCTCTCGATCCCCAGCAAGCCGTTGACCTTCTCGATCTTCCGGCTCTGGTCGCCGTACACCATTGCCCAGTGGCGCCCTTCGTAGCATTCGGCCAGCTTTTTGATGCCGCCGGGCACGTCGATCTCCACCTGGGTCCTGCAGGACGGGAACGCGGTGTTGCGGACAAGATTTCCGCGCACTATGACCATCCGGTCCAGCTTGTCGTGGGATATTCCGGTGACGGTCACGGGGCCGGGCTGCTTGAGGATCTGCAGGCCGCAGGGCAGCGAGCGCATCTCGAAGTAGGCGTACAGATTGAACTGGTCCTTTTCGTCTGTTTTGTAGCTGCGGCGGGTGGGAGAAGTGCAATGGGAAACGAAAAGTTTGTCGTCCGCCGGGAACAGGTACGGGTTCAGCATGAACGCAGGCTCGTCGGAGGCGTAGGAGGTGATGATCATGTCGATGAGCGTGGTGGCGTCCGCTTCGCAGGCGGAGACTATGCCGGAGTCGTTGAGCCTGGACAGGGCGTAACAGGAGGTGGTGTGGCAGGCGGTGTGGACCGTGGATTCGAGGCAGTTCACCGTGAACGCGTTGACGCCGTAAGTCTCGATGAGTTTTTTGTATACATTGTACGCCTTCTCGCAATTGTCCGCGGAATATTCGGCTGGGAGCCTGTCTTCTTTTGCCATATTGCGGATAAGGCTGCCGTTGCCCGGGGCGCATTCCTCGAAAAATTTCTGGAACCGTTCTTTGCCCATCTGATACCACTTGATGCCGAATTTCGCCTGGATGAGGCGCACGATCTCGTAGCCCCAGTTGAAGCTGTGGTACGGCTCGTACATGGCCTCTCCCACGCACAATACTTTAGTGTTCCTGATCCGGTGGCGCACCGCCAGCGCTTCCATATGCTCCGCGAAGTCTTCGTCGCTCTCGGGAAGATACGTGTCGGGATCGATCCCCAGATATTCGTCGAGCTTGCGCACGTCGCGCAAGAAATAGGGGTAGAACACGTTGCCGTAGGACCAGACTTCCTTGTAAGGCAGCGTGTAAACGACAATGGGTCTGTTCTTGGAGTGGAGCGCCGCCATTACGCAGTCGATGGCGTTGAAGGGCACCAGCACGTAGGCGTCTGCTTCGTCAACGTCAAGGGCGTCGTTTTCCGTGAGGACCTGGCAGTCGAAAGTCTCCGTGCCCGCGGGAAGCAGGTCTCTCACCCGCCTGACGATGCTGCTCCTGAATTCATCGTCGGTCTGAAAGTTCAGTTTTTCAGGGTCGTTGAGATCGTTGTCCGCCACTTTGCGCTCTTCGGGCGTCAGGGTGTAGATCTTGCCCAGGATCACGATACCCACCTTCATTTTTATCGCGTTCATCATCGATTCTCCTTCCGGACGATTGCCCGTTATTATGTTTTTGCGATGATTATTATGGCCGATCCTGCTTTTCGCGGGCAATGGGCTATCGTGACCATATAGGGGGGTATTCTGCTCTCTGCTTTTTCGCCCGGGCTGCGTCGGGGTATTGCCGGGGCAATTCGGCGGGAGTATAATCGCGATCGAAGACGTGACAGGGCGGAAGAACCGGCGCGTAGCTTCCGAAAGGACGATCTTATGAACGAGTATTATACAAAGGGCGACACCCTCTTTCTAATAGAGCAAAGCGAGATCATAATCCAGAAATGCGTTGTCAACGAAAGCACTGAGTACCACAGGCACCGGTTTATCGAGATCGCCTACGTGGACGCGGGCAATGGCACCCACGAGATCGTTGACGGACCCGTTTTGCCTGTGGAAAAAGGCGACCTGATCATGTTCAATCCGGGCGTCGCCCACAGATTCCAGGTGACGCCTCCGGGCTCCCTCACAGTGTACAACTGCCTTTTCGACCCTTCCGTCCTCGACGCTTCCGTCTCCAGAAGCGACGATTTCATAAATATAGTCTACGATTTTATCTTCGAAACGTCCGTTGCCCGGCGCGACCCGAAGCCCTACATCTTTTTGAACAACGCTGAGAGCGCTGCCGAGATCGTCAAGGAGATGTTCCGGGAGTATACTTCAAAGCAAAACGGTTATACCAAGGTCAACGCCGCCAATCTTATGCGGCTGCTGATCGCCATATTCAGGCTGAAGCGCAGCGACGGCGCCTCGGGCGTGGACGCTTATAAGGCGGCGATCGCAGACAGCGCCATCCGCTACATCCGTACTTATTACGCGGACAACGTCCCCTGCAGCCTCCTGGCGGCCCGGGCCTTCGTCAGCACCGGTTATTTTCACAAAGTCTTCAAGGAAGTCTGCGGCGTTACCCCTACAGAGTACGTCCAGAGCGTGCGTCTGTCCGAAGCGTCAAAAATGCTGCTGGAGACCACCCTCCCCGTCAGCTCGGTGGCCGGGGCGGTGGGTTATTCCGACGTCAAATTTTTTTATGAGCTTTTCCGCCGCAGATTCGGCGTTTCTCCCGGTGAATACAGGAAAAATGCAGGCAGCGGCGAGGCATAGGTAACACCAGCCACGCTGCGGTTTACCGGCGTGCGGCTCAGACCGCCTTCCACCCGTCCGGCAGCGTGAGGATCGTTTCGAGTTCCCCGCCGTATACTTTTTTCCAGGAAAGAGAGATCAGTCCGTCTGATGTGTTGACGGTGCCCCGGGCCCAGCGCAGGCCGCAGGGATGAGGATCGATCTTGACCGTTCTGTTGACCTCGTCCGGCTCTCCCAGCCCCAGAATATCCCGCGTCAGCAGCACTCCGGCATGCGCCGAAAAGCCGTGGCAGCGGCTGGTGTTGACCACGTCCTGGGTCTCCCAGAGCGTTCCGGGCCCTTCTTTAAGGTTCGCAAAGTAGATGGCCTGCATCTCGGAATACATTTTTTCGTATTCTCCGAGCACCGCCAGCATATCCAGGCGGATGCACAGGCCGATGAACAGTCCGGCTTTTCCCAGCCGCGTGTCGCATTCGAAATCCCTGTCAGCGCCGGTGGTGTGGACCAGCCGCCAGACGTATCCGGGCATTTCCTCTTTAGTGAACAGTCCGGCCCAGATCATGGTATACTGGGCGCTTTCGGAATAATTGCCGCATTTGCGGAGCTTTCCGTCTTTGTATTCCAGCGCGTCCGGCAAAAAGCCGCCGATGTCTTTGGGCTTTTCGCTGCTCCCGGCCAATACCGTCCTTAATATGGAGCGAATTATTTCGCCATGTCGGGTCCATTCCGGTTCGCCGTAAAGCTCTCCCAGATCCTTCAGCATGCGCGCGTACAATGCGTTGGCAGCGGTGGATATGGGACGGCAATAATCGTTCGACATTGACCAGTCGATGAATATCCAGGGCATATTTTCAAGCAGCCCTGACTCTCCCCGGAGCTCGAGGCTGCCTTTTACGAACCGAGCCACACGCTCCCTGAACTTTTCGGCAAAGGCCATATCTCCCGTGCGCCTTACGTATTCGGGCAATTCCACCATCAGCCAGAAGGACCAGGTAAGGAGCCCGGGGCAGGCTTTGAAGTCGCCTTTCATTCCGGGATAGGATTCCGGGAAAAAGGCTTGCCACATTCCGTCGGGATCCGTCAGCAGGAAGTTTTCTATAAAGGCCCGCTCCACGGAAGCGTCGCCCATCATCATTCTGAAGGCCCTGGCGGTCCAAAGTGAGTCGCAGAGCCAGCCTCCTCTCTCCCGCTCGGGGCAGTCCATAAATATGTCGAGCGTATTCAGCCTCAGCGTCCTTCGGGCGGCTTCGTACAGCCTGTTTATATCGTCGTCGCTGCACTGGAAGGATCCGTTCTGGGTGTCCGGCGTGGTATATTCCAGGATCTCCGGAGCCTCTATGGTGATCTCGGGCGTGTTTTTGCCGGTCTGCCCGCAATATTTTCCGTCTTTGCGGAAATAGTCTCCTTCGGGGCGAACGTAAACGGTCAGCTGCCTGACGCAGGCGGGTTCAAAGCAGGTAAACTCGGTGGTCCCGGCCGGAAGATGTAGCCGCGTCACAGGATTGGCGCCGCCCGTTACTTCTTCTTTGAAGCCGAAATACAGATCGCTTTCCAGGTGAACCACGTCCAGCACGCAGGGAGCCGCGGCGTTGACCTTCAGCGAGATAAAGCCGAGGTAAAGTTGACCCAGATCGTAACGCACGTACGCTGTGGCCTCGGGCCTGATGCCGGTGATCCTGACGGCGCCTCCTTCTATATGACGGAACTTCGTCCCCGCAGACGCCGGGATCTCCTCGGTGCATCTGTAATCAAGCACGGGCCGCTCCATTGCCACGTCGAAATAGCCGGGAGAATTGCGGCAGAACCAGTCGATCCCCGGCACCCGGTCGAGATCCGTTTTTGCCTCTCCGAATTCCACGACTCTGCCGGGCTTCTGCCGCTCCAGAATAGGCAGCGCCATGCCTCTCTCTATAATGACGTAAGGGCAGTCGACTTCTTCGGTCTCTCTGTCACAAAGCGCCGGCTCGGTCCTCCAGGCCTCGTAGCGCCGGTCGAGAAAATAGTTTTCGGCAGCTTCGCGGCAATGGGATATTCGCTCGGCGTGGCGCACCACTTCCGAAAGTTCTATTCCTTTCCAGGCCGCGGAGGTGGCGTCAATTACGTCCCCGTCCGGTCCGTATATTTCCGCCATCAGCAGCGCGTTTACCCGGGCAACGTCGTTCGAATAGGGACCGAAGGGCTCTCCGTAGTGAGAAACCTCGAAAGCAAAGCAGTTGACCCCGTCCCGGATGAACCGGCTGACGTCAAGCACGTCTGCTCTGAGAAAGCCTTCGGTTGCCCTGGCAGGACCGTGGGCTGCGATCAGGCCGTTCACGTACAGGCGGTAGAAAGTTCCGGCGCAGACCGCGATCCGGACGTTGTCCCCCGCCTTCAGCTCCGCCGCCGCAATGAATCCGGCCCTGTAGTTTCCTCCTCCGTCGTAGTCACGTATGAAGACAGGCCTCGCCTTCTTGAATCCCATGAATGCTTCCCGGTCAATCTTTTTCTGCTCGTTTTCTTTCATTTCTTCCGCCCCTTTTCCGGTATTTCGATCAAATGGCATACACTTCTATTTTTATGCTTCCGTCAACTTCTTCGTCTGAAATGGCCTCGGGCTCCCGGAACCTCTCCATATACTTGTCTATCTGGCTTTTCGTGAGGTCGCAGAATCCGCCGCAGCAGTCGTCTCCCGCCAGCAGCAGAGGGCCCGCGTATATCTCCCCGTTTATCCTTCTGTTTCCCTTCATCCCTATTAATTTCGCTTCGTCGTTTCCGATCACGAGACAATTATCGTCGAAGGGATACGTAATTTCAATATATCCGTCCACACATTTTTGAAGATCGGGCAACGAATCTCGTATCCTGGCCAGAAACGGCCGCTTCCCCGGCAGCAGCACCACCATCAGATACCCGTCTCCGGGACCTGTCAACTCACCCTCGTCCGGCGCTTCCCGTGCGCTGCCGTCAATATCCAGATACTCCGGTTTCCGTTCCGTTTCCCCCGCAGGCTCTCCGTCTTTCAGGAGCTCGACGACGTACCGCTCCCCCGTTTCCGCGTCCTCCGGCACCCATTTACGCACCGCGTCGACGATCTCTCCCGCGTCGATATCTTCGGGAAACCATCCGTCGAAAACCGTCCTGCCTCCCTGTCCGCCTTCTTCGCCCAGCTCGTATAATCTCACATACATAGCTCTCACCCGTTCCCTTCCGGAACCGATCCTTTCGATAGAAATTCTGCTGCGTATGCTGCGAGTCAAGGCCGCGTTTGCTTCACACCGGAATCTTACACCGGATCCCGCCGGTCCACAAGCGGAAAATCACATTTCCCGGCAAATTCTACCAGCCGTAGAGAGATCCGCCGCCAAAACCCTGTTATTACGAAAATTAACCACGGATTTTCGAAAATTCACGAACCCCTGCAACGGGGGACAGTCCCCCGTTGCGGCCCCTTTTGCGGCAAAAGACCGATGCAGCCCCTGTTGCGCCTCGGCCAAAAAATGGTATAATTGAAGCAGCAAAACGAGGGGGTACTTAATATGTCTGATATATACAAGCGGAAACGCGTCCTGCTGATCCTGCTGACGGCATGCGCTGCGGCGTTGACCTTGCTGGCGGCGGCATGCGGAGGAGGCGGAAACGGAAGCGGAAAAGGGGGAAAGCCCGTGAAAAGCATTGACCTTCTGACCTTCGAACCGGCTTCTCCGGAAGGACAGAAATTGACGAAAGAAGGAAATTCTCCTCAGATAATTATACGAAACTATAATGAAACAGCCATCGACGCTCTGAACCGCGCCCTTCCCACTTCGGAAGAATGCGGCCTCCCTAAGAAGGACAGGTACGTGGGGCTGTTTTATTCGTTGTGGACTTCCGAAATTTCCGCCCCGGTGGACAACACCAAAGTCCTTGCCACGAATCCGTACGATCCCAACCACGGCACCCCCGGCGGCTTCTGCTTCTGGTCCGAGCCCGAAACGGGCTACCACAAAGCGAACGACGTCTGGCAGATAAAGCGTGACCTGTACTATTTCGCCATGGCAGGCGTGGATTTCCTGTATTTCGACATGACCAACGGTTTCCTGTACGAAAAAGCTATGACCGTGTTCCTTGACACCTGCCTTGAACTCAGGCAGAGCGGCCAGATGACGCCCTACGTAGTACCCTGGTGCTTCGGCTCCGACAAGCAAAACTCCACCGGAGATATAGGCAAATTCTACCGCCTGTTCATGACCGATGAAAAATACGCGGACCTTTGGTTCTACTGGGACGGCAAGCCCCTGGCCCTGATCAAACCCTATGACGACGGCAGCTTCCCCATCCTCGAAGACGACTCTTTCAACGACAAACTCACTTTCCGCAAATCGTGGGTAGGCTCCGGAGAATACTGGTGGGTAGACTGCGGCGGCATTTCCTGGAACGCATTCGGCTGGGCAGGCACCGAGGACAACGTAGAGTGCGTCGGCATCGGAACGGCGGAATTCGCCATGTTCGGATCGGGAAGAAGCGGCTACAAATCCGCGAAACGGCTCCTGGACAAATTCCTGGAGACCCCGACCATGGGCGAAGGCATCCTTTTCGAACAGACCTTCACCGACAACATGGAGCGCTATCCCGACGTAAAAGTGCTGCTGATCTCGCGCTGGAACGAATGGATCGCCCAGAATTTCACCTCTGAAATGCCCACCGACACCGGGTACGTCGACCAGTTCAACCGGGAATTCTCCCGAGACATCGAACCTATGAAGGGCGGATTCACGGACAATTATTTCTACCAGATGTGCTCGATCATCCGCAGGTTCAAGGGCGTGCTCCCGGCGGACGGCAACACCGGCTGCCAGACCGTGGATATTGACGGCGGGTTCGGACAATGGCAGGAGATCGCCCCGGTCTTCACCGATTTCGAGGGCGACACTTCCCACCGGAACTCCACCGACACCACAGGAAGGATCGCTTACGTCAACAACACGGGCCGCAACGACATCGTCGAGTCCCGCCTGACCGCGGACAAGAGCATGGTGTACGTCTACGTGCGCTGCGCCGAAAAGATCACAGGCTACGCCGGAGCCAAAAACTGGATGCTCCTGTTTATTGACGCGGACAACGACAAATCCACCGGCTGGGAGGGGTACGACTACCTGATCAACTACGGAGTATTGTCCGACACGCTTACTACCGTGTGCGCGTACCGGAACAACGTCTGGCAGGAGATCGGCTCGGCTGCCTACCGTCTTGGCGGCAGCGAAATGATGATCGAGATCCCACGCTCCCTGCTGGGCCTCACCGGCGACGCTTTCACGCTGAACTTCCACTGGATGGACAACGTCACCGATATCTACAGCCTTGAGTCCTGGTTCACCACCGGTGACAGCGCTCCGGAGCGCCGCAACAATTACAGTCTCACCATGAAAATACCTTATAAGGCATCGGACGAGCGGCTCCAGAAAGGCCGTGAAAGCGGCCGGATCGCCTATATGCCGGGCATCACGCTGAACACCGAAGAACGGTCCTCCCTGAAGAGCGGTCTCATCGTCACGCTGTACGACCTCCCCGAGGATTACGGCAAGGCCCCCGAGTTCGGGCTGCTGGATTCGCTGATCGCCGCAAAAGGAAGGACCTGCTCCGTTGCCCCAGACGTAATCGGAGATCTTGACGCAGATTACGGACTGGTCTTCGAGGGGCTGATCAAGCTGGGTTCCGACGAATCGAAGGAGTTCAAACTGACCTGCGACGACTCGGCGAAGCTGTTTATTGACGGGCGGCTGCTCATTGATTGCCCGTACGACAAGAATCGGGAGGCCGGCGAAACGGTAGAGGGCACCTGCTCCATTATGCTGGGGGCCGGTTATCACAGGATCCGGATCGAGTACGCCGAGACGAAGGGCGGCCAGCCGCGCCTCTCCTTAGAAGGCACCATCGAATTTTATACCGCCACGGATCAGGCAAACTCGGTCGAAGTGGATCTCTCGAAAATCAAGGGCGTTTACGGAAGCCCCGCAATATTCGATTACGCCGTGGAAGTTAGAAGTTACGGCACCGTGCTGGGCCTCGGGGAAATGGATCTGTCGCGCTACACGGAAGCGGTGATCCGGTATTGCTCCGACCGCAACGCCAAGCTGGACAGCGTGGGAAGCTATTTCGCTTTCGAGTCCAAGAAAGCCAGCATAACTTCCGCCAAGGGCAACAAGAACGTGCTGGCCAAGGGCAATATGGAGGACGCGGAGGGTCAATGGAGTGAGGACGTGCGGACCGTGTCCATCGATCTTTCCGGGGTGGATTACAGCGGACCGCTCTATCTGGCGGTCTATATGGGCGATTTCAACGGGGTCAACATCGTGGGGATCACGTTTATCGGCGAGTGACGCCGTCAACTCAGCCGGGCGCCGGAGAATGCTGTCAGGCCGCTCCCGGCCTGTGGAAAACCCGGAAATTCCGCCGATTTGCCCTAAAATCTGTGGAAAACCCTGTGGAAAGCCATATCCGCGCTGGGGAAAACCCGCTGCCCGCTGGGGAAAAACCGGGGTCCGATTACAGAAAACATACATCGAACAAGGCATATATAAACGAAAGGAAGAAAAAAGCATGAAACAATATCTGTTGCCCGCGGACCGCAGGCAGTACAAGGCGAATCTGCATTGCCACAGCACCTTTTCGGACGGAAGATTCGACGTGGCGACCCTGAAAAAGCATTACGTTGACCGGGGTTACAGCGTGGTGGCTTTCAGCGACCACAACTGCCTCGTCCCGCATCCGGAACTCAGGAGCGACGATTTCGTGCCGTTGACGGCCATAGAAGTCGACGTGAACGGCCCGAAGGGGCACACGTATCACCTGAATTTCTTCTCGCCGGACAAAGACCGGTCGGTGTTCCCCGCCATCGAGCGGGTCTACGGCACGGAGGGCATCAACAGGATCATAAAGATCTGCAACGACGCAGGTTTTCTCTGCCAGTACAACCACCCGCGCTGGTCTTTCCAGACGCCTGACGAGTTCATCGGACTGGAAGGTCTGTGGGGCTTCGAGGTGTTCAACACCGGCTGCGAGGTGGATATGATCGACGGCTGGGGCGATTACGAGTACGAAGTGATGTGCAGGGACGGAAAATGCAAGCCGGTGGCCACCGCCACGGACGACAATCACAACGGCTGCCGCGATATTGCGAGCCCCTACAACGATTCCTTCGGCGGCTGGACGATGATCTTCGCGCCGGAGCTCTCCTACGACGCCATCTTCGAGGCAATGAAGCGGGGCGACTGCTACGCCTCCACGGGTCCGGAGATCAGGGAACTCTACGCGGAGGACGGAAAAGTGGTGGTCAAATGCTCCCCTGCCCAGTCGATATTCATCCGCTTCGAGACCAGGCGCTCGGACAAACGCCGGAGCCACGGCGACGAGCTGGAAGGCGCGGAGTTCGATATCGGAGGCAGTTACGACCATTTCCGCATCGAAGTGAAGGACAGCCATGGCAACAAGGCGTTGACCCGCGCCTACCGCTTCGACGAGATACGTTGACCCGCGCCCGCCGCTTCGGCGAGATACGTTGACTCGTCGCCGGCTGGTTTGACGTGATCCGTTGACCCGGGCTCGCCGCTTCGACGTGAACGGCCACACGGAAAACGGCAACCGCCGGCCGGTTCGCCGATTGACAAACTTCGAACAAAAATGTTAGCATTGCGGCAATTCAGATATACCGTTTTCAGGAGGTATTTTCAGCATGGATAAGAACAAAAACTTCATACCGGCAGGCATCCGCGCGCCGGAGATCATCGACCGTTCCGAGCAGGACGTGCGCGTCCGCCGTTTTCTCACGCCTCAGCGCATCGTCTGGAAATCCGAGGGCGTAAGCGGCGAAGAGTGCCTGCTCGTGCCCCGTGAGAAGCAGATACATTTCAGGATCCCGGCCGCCATGTCGATCAAGACCGCTCCCGCGGGCGACGGTTTCAAGCCCGAAGGCGTGCTCATCGATTTCGGCGTGGAGTTCCACGGCTACGTTAAACTGTTCATTTCAGGCGTGCAGCCTCAGCGCGTAAAACTGCGCGTCCGGTTCGGAGAATCCGCCGAAGAAGCCATGGCGGAGCTGGGCGGGACCAAAAACGCCACCAACGACCATATTGACCGCGACCAGATCATCGACGTGGGCTTCCTGTCCATGCCCGAGATCGGCCCCTCCGGCTTCCGGTTTGTCCGAATCGACCTGCTTGACCCCGGCGCCCAGATCACGTTCATGGCGGTTTCCGGCATCTTTATCTACCGCGAACTCGAATATAAAGGTTCTTTCCACTCCAACGACCCGCGGCTGGACAAGATCTGGAACACTGCGGCGTACACTGTGCACCTTAATATGCAGGAGTACGTGTGGGACGGCATCAAGCGCGACCGGCTGGTGTGGATCGGCGACATCCATCCCGAAACTTCCACGATCCAGGCGGTGTTCGGATACGACAAAAGCGTGGAAAACAGCCTTGACCTGGCGCGGGACGAATCTCCGCTGCCTAATATGATGTGCGGCATCTCGGGCTACTCGGTCTGGTGGGTGCTGGTGCATTACGGCTGGTATATGCAGAACGGCGACCTCGAATATCTCAGGCAGCAGCAGACCTATATGAAGGAACTGCTGAAATTCTTCGCGAACTGCGTGGGCGAAGACGGGGAGGAAAAGCTTCCCGACGGCAGGTTGCTGGACTGGCCTACCAACGACAATCCCGCCGGCATCCACGCGGGTTATCAGGGTATGCTGGCAATGTGCTTCGACGCGGGCGCTTTCCTCTTCTCCGAACTTGGCGACGAAGAGATGGCGGCAACGTGCCGGGAGACCGCGGACAAGCTGCGCAGGCATCTTCCTGATCCGAACGGCTCGAAGCAGGCGGCGGCAATGCTTATTCTCGCGAACATCGCGAAGGGCGAAGCGGCTGACGAGCTTTGCAGGATGATAAAAAAGGACGGGGCGCACAGGATCTCCACGTTCTTCGGCTTTTACGTGCTGCAGGCACTGGCCGAACTGGACGAGACCGGCGCGGCGCTGGACATGATCCGCGACTTCTGGGGCGCGATGCTTGACCGGGGCGCCACCACGTTCTGGGAAGATTTCAATCTGGACTGGCTGGAGGGTTCCGGTCGCATCGACGAACTGGTTCCCGAGGGCGTTAAAGATCTCCACGGCGATTACGGCGCTTACTGCTACATCGGTTTCCGCCACAGCCTCTGCCACGGCTGGGCTTCCGGCCCCGCGGCGTTCCTTTCCCGGTACGTTCTGGGCATAACTCCTGTGGAGCCGGGCTGCAAGGCGGTGCGGATCGCTCCGAAACTGGGCGACCTGCGGTTCGTGGAAGGCACTTATCCCACTCCATACGGCAACATCCACGTCATCCACAAGCACAACACTAAAGGCGAGATCGTGTCGAAGATCGAGGCGCCGGCGGAGGTCAGGATCGTCAGGTGAGCGTGAAGGGCAAGGGCAAAAAGGCTGACCGCCCGGACGGAGGTCAAAGAAAGAAGCTTCCTGCGTCAAGGATCCTCTGCTTTGTGTTCCTGGGCCTTGCCCTGCTCTGGCTTGCGTTTATATTTTCCAATTCGCTGAAATCTGCCGAAGAATCTGCGGAGGACAGCGGCAAGGTCCTTGCGTTTTTGCAGGGACTTTTTCCGTCTCTGACCGTTGACGGGATCCGGAAACTGGCGCATTTTGCGGAGTTTTTCGTGCTCGGGGCGCTGGGAACGGCTTCGCTGTTCTGCTATTTGCTGGAGGAGACCGTGGTGCCGGAGCAGCCGCAGGGACAACCGCTCGACCAGTTGCAGGAGCAGGTGCAGGGACAACCGCAGGGCGAAGCGCCGGAGCAGCCGCAGGGTCAATCGCTCTGCGAAGCGCCGGAACAGACCCGTAGGCCGAAGCAAAAGCAGCGGCTGAAGCGGAGCGATCTCCTGCAGCACGGCGCGGTATTGCTGTTCATAGACTTGCTGGCGGGATTGACGGACGAAACGCTCCAGCATTTTTCGCCGGGAAGAGCGGCGCAAGTGGCAGACGTGTGGCTTGACGCGGCCGGTTTTATAGCGGGAGCCGTTATCGTGGCAACGGTCTGGCTCATCATTGACGCGGCAGGGCGCAAGGTAGTAAAATAAACGACCGAAAAAACGTTATTTTCCCTTGGGAGGGACAAGAATGAAAAAATATTTAATTATTATGATTTGTTTTGCTCTGCTCGCCGCGCTGGCGGTTGCCGCGCTGCCTTTTATGGCCGAAGAACCCGTCGCCGAATCGGGAGACTCTGAACCCGTCGCTATTGACGCTCCGGAGGAAGAGCAGGTCGAAATGGAATACGTGCGGATGATCGCAGCGGGCAACGACCCCTACGGCACGTTCCATTTTCATCTTGACGGTGAAAACACCACCATCGACCCGGACGAGACGCTCTGGGCCGCCGTCCGCTACCGCACCGTTTCTCAGTACGACTCCACCGGCGTGGAGTTTTCGGGCCAGTTTTACGTGATTCCCGAGAAGGAGCCCTGCGTGCCGCTCCATTACAATTTCACCGGCGAATGGGAGACTGCCATCGTCGATCTGACCCAGGTCAGCGCCCGCACCGAGTTCGAATCCATCTGGGATTCCGCCAACTATATCAACGTTGACGTGATCCGCTTCGACCCGCTGGAGCCCGACCGTGATTCCGAGGACACCCAGCAGGACGAAGTTTCGGGCAAGGTCCGCAAGGGCGACTGCATCGACATTGCCTGGATCGCCTTTTTCGAGACAGAATACGCAGCCCGCACCTACACCGGCCGCGAAAACACGCCGGTGGCAATCCTGGACGTGGATTCTTTCGTCAACATCACCAACCCCAACCATCTTAAGGTGACGAAGCTTTCCGAGATGGTCGTGCTCCCCACCGTGGCTCCGGCAACGGAAGCTCCTTCCGCTGCTCCTACGAAGGAACCCACTGCGGTCCCCACCGATGCTCCGGCAACCGACGCGCCTGCTTCCGAAGCTCCCGCCAGCGGTTCCGGCAGCTCCACCCCCGGGCAGTCGGACAATAAGGAGGAAAGCGGCAAGGGCGCCAACGGCGTGCTGATCGCCGCGCTGATCGCCGGCGGCGTGATTATTGCCGCCATCGTGGTCGTGCTCCTGCTGATCAAGAAGAAGCAGAAGAAGGCCTGATCCGCGGCCTGGCGCATCAAATAGAACTACGATAAAACGAAAAGCAGGCTGATGAAAAATCATCAGTCTGCTTTTATTATTCAGTCTCAAACGATGTCTGCGCAGCAGATGCGGCTGCATCACTTCGGCGCGTCAATGTGCTCAGTCTCTGGACAATTGACGGCCGATCTTTTTATTTCTTTTTCTTCTTCGCTATAATTACGGCTACGGCCACTGCGGCGCACAAGACGACCGCCCCTGCGATTATTGCGATCGTTATTGGCAGCGTGTTCGAGCCCTTTTTGCTGTCGTCATCCTTGTCCTTGTCCGAGGTCTTCCCGTCGTCGGTATTGACCTGTTCCGCCGTAGGAGCGGCAGTGGGCTCCTCTGCTTTTTCAGATACGGTCACGGTCAACGACTGCTCGAAGGACTCGTATTTGATATTGACCGTCTTCTCTCCCGCGGCCGAAGTATCGAACCCTTCCAGCATATCCTCCGTCAACGCCACTTTTTTCGTCTTGCCGCTCTCGTACGTCACCGTCAGAGCCGCTCCCGCAGCATCGAATTTCTCTCCCACCGTATAGGAAGTCTTGGGCGTACCGCTGAGTTCGATCTTCGAAACGGCTTCCGGATATTCTGAAATGACCACGTTGTCGACGTACCCTTCGTTGATGCGCATGCCGAAAGCCAGCACGCTCGTATCGGCGCACACCAGGGCGTTCTCGACCGCTTTCTTCTCTTCTCCGTTGGCGTCGAACACTCTCACCGTGGAATAATAGCTGTATTCCGTCAACAACTCTTCGTACCCGCTTACGAGATTCGAAAACTCCAGCGTGCAGACCAGTTCGCCTTCCACGAAGATCTTGGCGCCGGTGCCGTAGTCGGCAATGCTGACACGGCCGAAATCGGAGGTGAAGCTGTTTTTGGTCTTGAAGCTGAACGATTTGTTATTGATATATTTCCCGCCCTGATCCGACGTCTTTTTCTCGTCGTAGAATTTGATGTAAACTTTTACGGACTTTTCGTTGGGAATGACGTAGATGCCCGCGGGCCCGATTCCCAGGATCGAGTAGCCGCTCTGGTCGTCTTCAAAATAGGGGTTGATGTTGGTCTCGCCGTTGGAACGGAAGAACGCGCCGAAGCCCTGGTTCTGGGGCAATTTCATATCGAAGGAGAAAACGTACTTGTCCGTCAGGCCGTCGGTAAGATACATCTGGGAAAACGGTTCGAATTTCAGATATTTGTTGCCGTCGCTCTCCGCGATCTTGGTGATGTGATCGGCAGTGGCGTTGTTCACCGTCCAGTACTCCTGCAGCTCATCGATCGTCGAAAAATCTTCACCCGTCTCGAAGCTGTTAAAATCCAGCGTGTAATCTTTAACGCCCATCACGCCTGCGTAAGATTCGCCCCATCCGGCAATAAACTCTTCCAGCGCGGTCTTTTCCGCCGCCTGAGCCGCCTCCTCGCCGCTGGAAACGAAAACGGTCAATCCCGCTATCATCGCTATCATCAGCACCGCCGCGGTCAACGTCCTCAGCATTCCCGCCTTTCCATAGCGGGACGGTTCAAATTTCTTTTTATTCATCATTTCGACCTCCGATACATCGAGCTGTCTGAATTGTACTATTCCGCCCGCGTTTTTTCAAGTCCCACCCATTTCCTCCGTTGTCGCCCCGCGGCCCGGCCCTGCGCCCGCCTGTTACCCCGTTGCCGCCCCGCGGCCCGGACAACAGCCATAAGCAGGCATAAAAAGAAGGCCCTGCGCCTTTTTGCACAGAGCCTCCAAAAAGATCCGGCGGCTACATATTTTCACAGGTCGTCTCCAACCAACTATCGTCTGCATCGAAGAGCTTAACTTCTGTGTTCGGCATGGGAACAGGTGTGCCCTCTTCATCCTCGCCACCGGAAATGTCTCAGGTATTTCGGG
>JAEFAM010000092.1 GCA_016287565.1 Clostridia bacterium | reverse complement strand
GGCCCATTTTTATTTCAATGGCGGCGCCCGCTTCCAGATAATCCTCGTGGACTCCGAACCTGCCGCTGGCCACCTGCACCACAGTATTGGGACCGTATTGGTAAAAATCTTCGTGAAGGCCTCCCTCGCCCGTGTTGTACAGGATGCCCAGCTCGGTTGCCGCCCTCGCTAAAGAGGCGTGGGCGTTGTAGCTGATGGAGCCGTAGCTCATTGCCGAGAACATCACCGGCATCGACAGCTCCAGCTGGGGAGGCAGTTCGGTCAATATAGATCCGTCGGGGCGCCGCTCGATCTTCTGAGGCTTCTTGCCCAGGAAGACTCTCGTCTCCATAGGTTCCCTCAGCGGGTCGATGGGCGGGTTCGTGACCTGGGAAGCGTTGATGAGTATCTTGTCCCAGTACACCGGCAGCGGCTTGGGATTGCCCATGGAGGAGAGCAGCACGCCTCCGGAGGAAGCCTGCTTGTATATCTCCGTTACCGTATCGTTCTGCCAGTTGGCGTTCTCCCTGATCCTGCAGTCGCTCTTCACGATCTTCAGGGCTCTCGTGGGACAGATGCAGACGCAGCGCTGGCAGTCGACGCACTTCGTCTCGTCGCTGACCATAATACCGCGGTCCGGGTCAAAAGAATGGACTTCGTTGGCGCATTGACGCTCGCATGCGCGGCAGGCGATGCAGCGCTGTTCGTTGCGGACAACTTCGAATTCGGGACAGTAATAATTTATTGCCATGTCAATACGCTCCTTCCCGGACTTTTACGATCACCGGTTCTCCGCCCGAGGGGGCGAAGATCTTTTCAGCGTCCGGCTCCATCGTCCTTATGGCCGCTTCCTCGCTGGCGACGAAGACTTTATCGTCCTTTTCTCCCACCACCATGGAGCGGAGCTTCAGCCTGTCGTTCAGCGCCATCAGGCCTCCGCTGAAGCCCAGCACTATGGAGAAAGGACCCGTGACCAGCAGGCTGGGGAAAACGGTACGCAGGTACCTGAGCCGCTCCCTGACCGCGGGATCCTTCTGCCGGTCGATGGTGCTCCAGAAAGGCGCCGCGATGACTCCGGCCGCTTCCTCAAGCGTCAGTCCCTCTACCCTCACCAGATAGTCAAGGATGTACGTTATGACCTCCGTGTCGGTCTGGAGGTTGCACTTGTAGCCGAACATTTCTATAAAGCGCCTGTTGGCGTCATAGGAAGATATCTCTCCGTTGTGTACCACGGAAAAGTCCAGCAGCGTAAAGGGATGGGCGCCTCCCCACCATCCGGGGGTGTTCGTAGGATAGCGGCCGTGGGCCGTCCAGCTGTACCCCTCGTATTCGTCAAGGCGGTAGTATACTCCCACGTCTTCGGGGAAGCCCACTGCCTTGAAAGTGCCCATGTTCTTTCCGCTGGAAAAGACGTAGGCGCCTTTCTTCTCCGTGTTGATCTTCATGACCGTCCTGGTGACGAATTCCTTCTCGTCCAGCTGAAGGTCCGCCAGCACGGATCTTAAAGGAGTCACGAAGTATCTCCAGATGATGGGCTCGTCGGTGATCTCGGGCATCTTCCTCGTAGGGATCAGTTCCCCTTTCACCACTTCGAAACCCTCTTTCAGAAACGCCTCGCAGTCCTTGCGGGTGTCTCTGGAATCGAAGAACATATGGAACGCGTAAAGATCCCTGTATTCCGGATATATGCCGTAGCCCGCGAAGCCGCCTCCCAGGCCGTTGGAACGGTCGTGCATGGGCTTCATGGCTTCGATGATTTTTTCCGCCGTCATCTTTTTCCCTTCTCTGGAAATCACGGCAGCGATCGCGCATCCGGACGGGATCCGGACGTCGCCTTCCCGTTTGCAAATCATTTTTCGTCTCCCCTTTGCGTTGACGGTACGATGGACGGGCAATAAAAAAACGCCCATTTCCGCGCACTGATACACGGAAATGAACGCCTTTGCCCATCGCGCGTATTGTACGCCCGCACGCGGCGTATGTCAACAACGTTGTCCGCCGCTCCGGAAAAAATCTTCAAAAATTTCGAAAAAATTTTCAAAACGGGTATTGACGGACGGTCCGGGAGGGTATAGAATACTCCGCGTGTGAAGGCAAAGGCGTCTTCGGGAACTTTCTCCCGGGGACGCTTTCTCTGTTTCACCGAACCACAGGACTTTACCGTTTACCGAAGGCAATGGCGTCTTTTGCGGACATATCTCCCGCGAAAGGCGCCTCTTTTTTTAGCAGGCAGACGGCGAAAGCAGAAAAGGAGCTGGAATTATGGAAACTGTATCGGATTATTTTGGAAGCCTGGTTTTTGACGACAGAGTCATGAGAGCAAAACTCCCGGGAAAAGTGTACGAATCGCTGAAGAAGACGATCGACGAGGGTCTGGAACTGGATTCCGGCCTGGCCAACGCCGTGGCGGAAGCGATGAAGGACTGGGCGGTTTCTAAAGGCGCGACTCATTATACGCACTGGTTCCAGCCCCTTACGGGCGTCACCGCGGAAAAACACGACAGCTTTATTTCTCCCTCTCCCGACGGCGGAGTGATAATGGAATTCTCCGGGAAAGAACTGATCAAGGGCGAGCCCGACGCGTCCTCCTTCCCCTCCGGCGGCCTGAGGGCCACCTTCGAGGCCAGGGGCTACACGGCCTGGGACCCCACGTCGTACGCGTTCATCAAGGGCAAGACGCTCTGCATCCCCACGGCGTTCTGCTCCTACGGCGGCCACGCGCTGGACAAGAAAACGCCGCTGCTGAGGTCCATGGAGGCGCTCAACAAGCAGGCGCTCCGGATCCTCAGGCTGTTCGGCAACACCACCGCCAGATGCGTCCGTTCTTCAGTCGGTCCCGAGCAGGAATACTTCCTGATCACCAAAGAGATGTACGACGCCAGGCCGGATATCAAATTCACCGGCAGGACGCTTTTCGGAGCCAAGCCTCCCAAGGGCCAGGAGATGGACGACCACTACTTCGGCGTGATCAAGCCCAGAGTGGCGGAGTTCATGGAAGACCTTAACGAAGAGCTCTGGAAGCTGGGCATCATGGCCAAGACGGAGCACAACGAAGTGGCTCCGGCGCAGCACGAACTTGCCCCCATATTCACCACCACGAACGTTGCCACGGACCACAACCAGCTGACCATGGAGATCATGCAGAAGGTGGCGGCAAGGCACGGGCTGGTGTGCCTACTTCACGAAAAACCTTTCGCCGGCGTCAACGGCTCCGGCAAGCACAATAACTGGTCCATTGCCGCGGACAACGGCAAATCCCTGCTCTCTCCCGGCGACACGCCTTACGAGAACGCCCAGTTCCTGCTGTTCCTCTGCTCGGTGATCCAGGCGGTCGACGATTATCAGGACCTGCTGAGGATATCCGTTGCCACCGCCGGAAACGACCACCGTCTGGGTGCCAACGAGGCGCCTCCCGCCGTGGTATCGATGTTCCTTGGAGACGAACTGAACGCGGTGCTGGAAGCCATCGAGAACGACAGGCCTTATAAGGGCGCAGAGAAGACCCAGATGAAGCTGGGCGTCGACGTGCTTCCCAAGTTCAACCGTGACGCCACCGACAGGAACAGGACGTCGCCTTTCGCGTTCACCGGCAACAAGTTCGAGTTCCGTATGCTTGGCTCTTCAAACAGCATCGCCTGCGCCAACATCATGCTGAACGCCTCCGTGGCCGAGTCCCTTAAGCAGTACGCAGACCTCCTGGAGAACGCAGAAAACTTCGAAGACACGCTTCACGAACTTATAAAGAAGACCATTAAAGACCACAAGCGGATCATATTCAACGGCAACGGCTACGACGACGCCTGGATCAAAGAAGCCACCGAAGTCAGAGGCCTCACCAACTACCGAACCACCGCAGACTGCATGCCTCACCTGCTGGACAAGAAGAACGTTGACATGCTTACGTCCCACGGCGTCTTCACGGTGGAAGAACTGAGATCCCGCTGCGAGATAATGCTGGAGAACTACTGCAAGACCGTGGTCATCGAGGCCAACACTATGATCGATATGGCCAGGACGCAGATCGCTCCCGCAGTCGAAAAATACTCTGCAGATCTGGCGGCCAACGTCGCTGTGAAGAAGGCGGCAGACAGCTCCATCGCCTGCAGATACGAAACGAAACTGGTGTCCAAGCTCTCGTCGCTCACTGACAGCATCGCCGAAAGGACGGAGGCGCTGGAGAACGCGCTGATCTCGCTCCACGACACGTCGAACGTGATCGAGGAATCGGCGGAGATCAGGGACAGGATCCTTTCCAGGATGGGCGAACTGCGCATTGCCGCGGACGAGGCGGAAACGCTGACTGCCAGGAGCTACTGGCCCTTCCCCACCTACGGAGACATACTGTTCAGCGTGAAATGATCGACCCGAAGCGAGGTCAGGCAGGCAGCACGCAGGCAGCCTCCCCGGTCCGGAAAAGTGGCCCGGCAGGCGGTCTGAAGGCTCGCCTTATGTAAAAAAGCTATTGCGGAGATATAAAAATGCTTACTGAAGAATTATCGAAACTTATAGGAGAAAGCGTATCCGGAGAAGTGTTCGGCATCTGGTTCCTTATAGGAGCCGCGCTGGTGTTCTTCATGCAGGCCGGTTTCGCCATGGTGGAGACGGGCTTCACCAGAGCTAAAAACGCGGGCAACATCATGATGAAGAACCTTATGGATTTCTGCATCGGCACCGTGGTGTTCGTCATACTGGGTTTCTCGCTGATGATGGCCGAAGATTACGTGCTGGGCTTCATCGGAGTGCCCAACCTTAAGATACTCACCAACTTCGGAGAGTTTTTAAGCAGCGGCAGCGCGCCCTCGTTTGTGTTCAACCTGGTGTTCTGCGCCACCGCCGCCACCATCGTGTCCGGCTCCATGGCCGAACGCACCAAATTTATGTCGTACTGCATCTATTCCGCGGTGATCTCCCTGTTCGTGTACCCCATCGAGGCAGGCTGGATCTGGAACTCACAGGGCTGGCTTTACAAGCTGGGATTCCATGATTTCGCGGGTTCCGCGGCGATCCACACCGTAGGCGGCCTCACGGCACTGATCGGAGCAATTATGGTTGGTCCCAGGCTGGGCAAGTACGTCAAAGACAGGAGCGGCAAGGTCTCCAAAGTCAACGCCATCCCGGGCCACAGCATCACCCTGGGCGCCCTGGGCTGCTTCATACTCTGGTTCGGCTGGTACGGCTTCAACGGCGCTGCGGCCTGGGATCAGACTTCCCTCTCGTCAATATTCGTGACCACGACAATCGCCCCCGCCGTTGCCACCGTCACCACGATGATATTCACCTGGATCCGCAACGGAAAGCCTGACGTGTCCATGTGCCTGAACGCATCGCTGGCCGGCCTGGTGGGCATCACCGCCGGGTGCGACGCCCTTGACGCGGTAGGCGCCACGGTGGTCGGCATCGTGTCCGGAATACTCGTTGTCGTGGTGGTGGAGCTGCTGGACCTCAAGCTTCACGTTGACGATCCCGTAGGCGCCGTAGCGGTGCATATGTTCAACGGCATCTGGGGTACTTTAGCAGTGGGGCTCCTGGCAAATCCCGCAGCCCCCGCAGGGCTCAGAGGCCTCGTTTACACCGGCGAGTTCGCGCTTCTCGGGAAACAGTGCCTGGGTATCCTGGCGGTTGCCGCCTGGACGGCCGCGTGGATGACGCTCACGTTCTTCGTACTTAAAAAGACGCTGGGGCTCAGAGTCACACAGGAAGAGGAGATCAAGGGCCTCGACAGCACGGAGCACGGGCTTCCCAGCGCATACGCGGACTTCGTTCCCGCAGTGGAGAGCCTGTTGTACGACCATCCCGGAACTGATCTCTCGCAGGCCGTGGCGGTGACCGGAGATACGCCTCCCGCCGAAGCGGTCCCCGTAAAGACCGTCTCGATGCCTTCCGGCAGCGTTCCGAAACTTACAAAAGTAGAGATCGTATGCAAGGAGTCCCGACTGGAGCCGCTTAAGAAAGCGATGATGGATATAGGCATCACCGGCATGACCGTGTCCCACGTGCTGGGCTGCGGCGCTCAGAAAGGAAAGCCGGAATACTACCGCGGAGTCCAGATCGAAGCCACGCTGCTTCCCAAGATCCAGGTAGACATAGTAGTCAGCAAAGTCCCCGTGAGAGCCGTCATAGAGACCGCCAAGAACGTGCTCTATACAGGCCATATCGGAGACGGCAAGATATTCGTTTACGACGTGGAGAACGTGGTCAAGGTCCGTACCGGCGAGGAGGGCTACGACGCGCTGCAGGACGTGGAGTAGGTGAACGTCGATGTGTTCTGTGATCGGTTACTGCGGCAACGTCATCGACGAGAAGGCCTTTATAAGCGGTTTTAAGCGCACCGTTTCACGGGGGCCCGATGATACGCGCCTCGTGGATACAGGGGCTGAAACGGGCGGAAAACTGGGTTTTCACAGGCTTTCCATCATGGGCCTGACTCCGGAGGGCATGCAGCCCTTCGAACTTGACGGCAGCTTCACCGTGTGCAACGGCGAACTGTACGGTTTTCGCGCGGAGCGGGAGCGGCTCAGGCAGAAGGGCTACGTCTTTAAAAGCGACAGCGACTGCGAGATACTGCTTCCCATGTACCGGGAGTACGGGCTGAAGATGTTCTCCATGCTCGACGCGGAATTCGCCTGCGTGATATACGACGGAGAGAGCGGAGAGTTCATTGCCGCCCGGGAT
>JAEFAM010000091.1 GCA_016287565.1 Clostridia bacterium | reverse complement strand
GAGTAGTAACACTTCAGTTGCGACGGTGAGCAGCACCGGCGAGATTACTGCACTAAAAGCAAGCACATCGTACGTGGGCATTACCGCTTATACGCTTTTTAATGGGAATCTTTAATTAATAGTTTTAAACCAGCACGTGCCGGATCAGCATCTTCTTGTAATAATTCGTCTTTTCTTTGCGTTATTTCATTTAGCTTTCGTTCCAGGCGAGTACACCGAAGACTGATAGACAGCATACCGTTTTCAGGATTGTCAAAATCTCGGGCTTTTATTTCCATTGAGAATTCAAGACATGGAAAACGGTTACTAGTAATTGGGAAATGGTGCACTAAACCAAGAGAAATATAATGACCTTGCCAGCTCCATTCTT
Source organism: Clostridia bacterium (assembly GCA_016287565.1). Classification (GTDB taxonomy): domain Bacteria; phylum Bacillota; class Clostridia; order UBA1212; family UBA1255; genus UBA1255. The sequence continues at coordinate 6,317 of JAEFAM010000091.1, read as the reverse complement.
TTGCCTCTAATTGAACCGCTTTATTCTCCGCAACCTTCTCGGCATAGGGCTTAATCTCGTTAATTAGGTATGATCTAAAGTTGATTCTATCCCATTTCTCCACTGGACAGTTAGAGATAATACTGAGATTATTATAAAGATAGGAGATCCGGTTTATATAATGATCAAGAATTTCGCTCCCTGTCGGAATAGCTTTTCCATCAAAGATAAATTCCGCAAAGATATCTTTATAGATTTCATCGATATAAAATGGTTTCCATTTGGCTTTTTTTACTCTGTCTAGTTCGCTCAAGTCTATTAGATCAGTCTTATAAAACACTTTATGAAGTTCAAAAGACTCAAATACTTTATCATGATATTTCCCGTGTTCCTCGAGCTTTTTCAATGCCTTTTTATAATCTTCAAGCTGATTGTGTTCACTGGAAGAAACTTTGTCCTCTATTGCAATGATGTGCAGCTTTCGTTTTCTCGCGGTTTTGATAGTTACTGAAACCATAACATCAATTTTATAATCCTGGGCATACGTTTTGAGATCAACGATATCGTCTTTGTTTATCTTAAAACCCAAGAATGATCCCAAAACTTTAAAACAGACATTACGAACTCCTTCAACGTCGCAGTCGTAATTCTCAAACAGCCATCTCAAAAAAGCATCCTGAGAAAGTTCTTTAGTTGCGTAATCAAATATGTTTTTTATTTCCATGGCAGTCCCTTCCGTATCTTTAAATGTGTTTTCAATCCTCTCCCAGCAGCCTGTCCAGCATCCTCTCGCGGCGGTTTATAAACATTTCCGTGATCCTGTAGCAGCCCGTATCTTCGTAATTGACCTTGTGGATCTCATTGCCGTCGAAGCTCAGGATCTCCGCGCCGGGGACCGACAGCATGATGGGGGAGTGGGTGGCAATGATGAATTGACCTCCGGCTCTGGCCACGTTGTACACTTCGATCAAAAAAGACATTTGACGCTGCGGGGACAATGCCGCTTCCGGCTCGTCCAGCAGATAAAGGCCGCCCGGTTGGAACTTGTCCTGCGCCAAAGCGAGGAAACTCTCTCCGTGAGACCTTTGGTGATAATGCATCGACAACTCGTACGATTCTTCGGCGGTGGCAACGTTGTAAAAACTTTCCGCGCGGAGGAAATAGCCTTTGCCGTTGCTTTTCATGCGACGCTCGACGCGAATAAGACTCACCGCCTTCCACAGATCCGAATGCGAGTCCCGGGTGGCGAAATTGTAATTGATCGTGCCGCCTTCAGGGTTGAAGCCGTATGCCACGGCAATGGCCTCCAGCAGCGTCGACTTGCCGCTGCCGTTTTCGCCGACGAAGAACGTGACCGGATTCGTGAGATCCAGGTAGTTCAGCGAGCTAAGCGCTTCGATGCCTCTAAGGTAGCTGTCCTGAGGGATCTTGTCCCAGTCGATCATTATGCCTTTTAACTGTAACAGGGGAGTGGCGTTTTCAAACGCGGTCATTGCCGGAAGGCCTCTTTTCTTGTTATTTGCAAATGACGAAACGCAGTGGCGCTCCGTCAATTTGTCTGTTGGAATTATACGATTACTTACGTACCAAAAACGGTACGCGTTTTCCAGGACACAATGCCGGACGTTCAGGGCTCGGACTGCGCTTTTCTGTCAATATTCGTCATCGCCGAAAAGGCTGTCGGAGTCGTCATCCCAGAAGTCGTCGTCCTCATCGTCGTCAAGACCGTCATCGTAACCGTCGTCTTCATCGTAATCATCGTCGTCATCGGGATCGTCGTCATCATCAAAAAAGTCGTAATTCCCGCGGCGCGACGCTTTGGCCTCCGCCTCCTCCTGCTCCAGACGAAATTCGTTCTCGTCCCAGTTGAAGCCGTCCTTGTCGACCTCCTCGAAATCTCCGGTATCATAGTTGAAAAATTTGTCCGACATGCCATCCATCTCCTTTCGGCAAAGAGAGTTTGTATACCTAAACAGACTGCGAATATATCATTTATTGACAGAAAAAATATATCAAATGATATACGATCGGTCAAGGAAAATGTTAAAGATACCAACTTCAGCACCGGATTACGAGACGTTTGTTTCAATGATTGAGATTAGCGAACGAGAACTTAAAAAGGCTTTGTGTGCGACAAGTACTTATGTGGAAAACTAATTATCTTTTATTGAAAGGAAAATGTTTATAAGGAAACACAATGATCAGTATCGAGAATATTGGGAATGAAAAAGCCGAAGCAGTTCGATATTACTACGGCTTTTATTTGTCTAGTAACTATTAATTTTCCACAAACCCGAGATGCTCCGTTGCAAACAACATGTTCACTCTTTCGCGAAAGCCTCCCGATACTCCTTGCCCACATATTCCTGCTTCAGCGCCTCAAAGCGGGCAGCGTATCTATTTATCTTCTCTTCGTTGCCCTCAACGGCCAGGAGCGGTTTGCGCTTGCCCACGATCCAGACGCTGGCAATCTTTTTCCCTGTCTTGAAATCCATGCACTCGGTCTCAACGAACGGCTTGATGGAGCGGCCGGAAAGGCCTGGATAATTGGCGGCGATCCACGCGACCTGTTCTGTCGTATAAAGATTGCTGCGAAAGTCGAACCGCTCAATATTATTCATTTTGGTGAGAAAAGAAAGATCTTTGTCCCGGATATCTTTTCCTTCGAAAGAGAAGCGTTTGACGGAGGATCCGGCAAGCGGCAGCAGAGAATCAAGTACGAGCTTGTCGTCGATAGCGTTTCCGACAATAAAGGTCTCTAAAGCCGGAGCTTTGGCGATCCCTTCGATCGTGCTTAATCTGCTGAGATCTTGGATGCAAAGCCCGGTCAACGAAGTATTTCCGCTCATATCCCACAAAGAGGTTATTCTTTGGTTATAGTAAAAATAGACGTATTCGAGCTGCGGCAAACTGCCTAACAACGACCAGTCTTCAACGAATTTGTTCTTGAAAAACCGGATCGCCTTCAGCTGGCTGCCATATCTTTTGATAAAGTATTCAAAGGACGCCTGGTTAAGCCCCGACACTTGGACGGTATCGGGGTCTGGATAGAATTGTAAAGAGTCGATATTCGAAACTTTTATCGTCCCGCCGCCGAAGTCCATCGGACCTTCCCGTAGGCAGAAGCAGTCGAACGAAGTATTTACAAACTCTTCAAATTTAAAATTCATAGTTTCCTCCACGGCGTCAGCGTTGGTCCGAGAACCGTTCGGGTCGCGTTTGGCTAACGTTCAGTTCGCGTTCAGCCGATCACCCAAAATAGTACATCACCCGGCCGAGGGGCGCGGAGTCGCCGTTCTTATAGAAGCTGAAAACGTCGCCAACGGTGTTGTTGTCCGACCATTTGAAGCCGAAGGAGGCGTTGCCCTCGATGCCAAGCGCGGCCTTGGGGACCGACAGCATCATAAGATCGCCGTTGACGCGGATGAGGGCGGCGCCGCATTCTTCGACGGAGTAGGTGTCGGAGGTGGCGAGGCGGCCCAGAGCGGTCTGGCCTTCGGAGGGCGCGGTGAAGTTGACCACGTAATTGTAGCCTTTCCAGCCGGAGTTCAGGTCGGTGGAGATATAGAGCGTCATCCAGCCGGTCTTGGAGAAGTCGTTGCCGGAGGGATCGGTGATGGCGTCAACGGTCTTGACGAAGAAGTACACGTTCTCGTCGTCCTGGCAGACTTTCATCTCTTCTATGTCGTTGCGGTTGGTCTTGTCCGTCTTCTTTTCGAACACGGAGTTGGAGCGGCTCTTCACGTCGTTGACGTAGTCTTTATAGTAGGCAGGCACCGCGTTCCACTGGGAGAATTCGCCGTTTACGTCAATAGTGGTCGCGTCGCCGGTATCGACCCGTCCGTACGCGCCCTTATACTGGCGGACAAGCGAGATCATCTGCAGATAATAGTTGTCCCCGTACCCGCCTTCCATAGGCTCGATATCACGGCTGCAGTTGGGGCTGGCGTTGTCAACGAAGCGGATGGGACGGTTGTTGTCGATCACCGGCTGGCGCTGGGCGATCCACTCGTTCCAGCCTGTTATGAATATCATTTCGGGGTCCTGCTTGATGGCCCATTCGAACTGATCCTGGAAGTTGTAGCCGTACAGGTAGGCGTTCGGAGAAGAGTCGTTTTTGCCGTTGTGCCAGCTGCGGCTGCGGTCGTTGGACTTGTACCAGGCGGTGTAGCTGAAGGTGCAGGTGGCGTTGTGCTGGGCAACCGAAACGTTGACCACTTCTTTGCGTCCGTTCATGCCGTAGACCGCGGAACTTGTATACAGGCGGCCGAATTCCATCCAGGGGAATCCGTCGTCGGTCCTTCCGGCGTTGGGCCAGACGCTGGCTTTGATGCGGAAGAAATTCTTGGCCTCTTCTGTGAGCGCCGAATCGGTCTTCACGCCCACGATCATGGGCTTGCCGTCCCAGTAGTACCATATGCTCTGGTACTCGGGGTGCTTGGCGTAGATGTCGCGGTATATGCTGTTTATTGTGGCGCCTGAGGAGGCGTTGGTGTAGAAGCAGACCTGAGGCACGTCCCAGCCCATATCCTGGTACTCTTTAAGGATGGCCATCAGGTTCAGCGCGTTCTGGGAGTAGGTGTAGGCGTTGGTGGTGTCAAAGCAGAGGAAGTCGATCCCCGCGTCCGTGAGCATCTGCACGTGCTTGCGCATGACCCATTTCTCGCTGGAAGGGTAGTAGCCGAACATGGGCTTGCCCCAGAAATGGAAGGCGTTGACGCCTCCGCCTCCCGCCGCGACCCAGTTGCTTTCGGATTTAATGGCGTTGGGGTTCGAGGCAACGATCTTGGAGTTGTCGTAGAGCGCCGTGCCGTGGTAGCCGATCCACAGGAAGTAGAATATGCCGACTTTTTTGTCCTGTCTTTCCGTGTTTTCCGCCGTTCCGGTCCTGAGCGCGCGGCCCAGGTCATCGATACCTACCGTGTAGGATCTGTCGTAAGCCGCCGTGTTGAAGTAACCTTCGGTCAGTTCGCCGGTGGGCGTGGGGGCCGCTGTCTTTGTAGGCGCAGGCGTTGGGGTGGCCGTGGGAGTGGCCGTGGGTGCCTTGGTAGGAGTCGGCGTAGGAGCTTTAGTAGGTGTGGGAGTCGGCGCTTTAGTAGGCGTCGGCGTGGGGGCTTTAGTCGGAGTCGGAGTTTTGGTAGGCGTGGGTGTAGGAGCCTTCGTGGGAGTCGGCGTAGGAGCCTTGGTCGGTGCAGGTGTAGGCGCCTTAGTAGGCGAAGGAGAAGGCGTAGGCGACGGTGTGGGCGATGGAGAAGGAGTGGCCGTAGGTTCCTCGGTAGGCACTTCGGTAGGCTCCTCTGTAGGCTCTTCCGTGGGCTCTTCCGTGGGAGCCGGAGAAGGCGTCTCAGTCGGTGCTTCGGTGGGTTCGTCGGTGGGAACGGGAGAGGAAGTTTCACCCTCCGGCTCTGTAGGGACAACAGTTTCCGGCGACGGGTCAACGGTCATCTCCGGCCCGTCGGTCTTATTGACGACAACGCCGTTTTCCGTGGCTTCCGGCCCGTTCACGGACAATTTCCCGCACCCCGCGCCTGCCATGCCCAGCGCCAGCGTCAATACCAGCACCAGCGCCATTGTCCTTATCTTTATCTTCGCCGTTTCTATTTTATTATTCATACTTTCCAAGCGTCCCTTCCGACCCGCCGCGCTGTGGGTCAACGCGGCCCTGTGACCGTGCGTTTCCGTCAGCGCCGCTGCCGTTCGATATGATGTGGTGATTATATATAAAACGGAGTCGCAAACGCAAGTCTGGGCGCGAACGCAAGTCTGTCCCACGTTCGGGCCTGGCCTTGGGGCGAACGATATTCGGCTGCGCCGAGTGATATTGCGCTTCGCGCAGTAATATTCGCACTGGCGTGCGAGTGATATTCGCACTTTCGTGCGAGTGATATTGAAAACGGCAGGCTTTCGGGAAAACGAAGCCTGCGGTTTTCAGCGAAATTCGCCTGCGGCGAGCTAAATTGAACACTGACGATTTGGGCAAGAATGTCAGTGTTCAGCTAAATTCGCACTGGCGTGCGAGCTAAATTGCTCGCGGGGCGAGCAGCTAAATTCGGTTGCTCCGAGCTGAGGTGGATTTATTTATATTTCGCGCTCATTTTTGGCTTTGAGACAGCGCTACCTTTACGAAAACGCCCAGAAATCCGGGTTAAGAGGTAAAATCCGGGCGTTTTGCGCTCGTTTTTGCCTTTGAGACAGCGCCGCGTCCTTCAAAACGCCCAGAAATTTGAAAAAAGAGGTAAAATCTGGGCGTTTCGCGCTCATTTCTCTCTTCGAGACAGAGCAGGGCCCTGGCGCGAGCGCATCACGAATTTATCTCGCATGCCAGTGCGAACATCACT
>JAEFAM010000020.1 GCA_016287565.1 Clostridia bacterium | reverse complement strand
AAGCGACGCTCCCGGAGCGGCGCATCATTCCGCCTCTTTATTATCTGCGGAACCCTTGCCGGAAGATGCTTTGGACGAACGCCTTCCGTAATCTTTATAATCGCATTCTTTATTGCTGCATGCAACGAAGCGCTTGCCGGCTTTGGAATATACGTATTCCAGATGGGCAGAGCATTTGGGGCACTTTTTTCCCGTGGGCACGTTCCAGGAGATGAACTTGCATTCGGGATAGCCGCTGCAGGATATATATTTCTTGCCCGCCTTGCTCTTGCGGTAAACCAGCGGCTTTCCGCAATCGGGGCAGTTCACGCCTACGTTGTCCTGGATCGCCTTGGTGTTCTTGCATTCGGGATATCCGGGACAGGCCAGGAACCTGCCGAAGCGGCCCTGCTTGTAGACCATCATCCTGCCGCACTTGTCACATTTGACGTCGCTCACTTCGTCAGGCACCTTAACGCGCTCGGTCTCGCCCATGGCTTTCTTTAATTCTTCGGAAAGGCCGCGGTGGAAATCCCTGATGACTCCTACCCATTCCTTTTCGCCCTGCGCCACTTTATCCAGCTGCTCCTCCACGTCAGCGGTGAAGGACACGTCGACGATGTTGGGGAACGCGCCGTTCAGATACTTGTTTACAGTCTTGCCGAGCTCGGTGGGTATCAGCAGCTTTTTATCCCGCACCACGTAATCCCTCGTGAATACTACCGAGATGATCTGGGCGTAGGTGCTGGGGCGTCCTATGCCGTACTCGGTAAGCGTCTTGATAAGAGAAGCTTCGGTGTACCTGCTGGGAGGCGTGGTGAAATGCTGCTCCGGCTTCAGCTCGGCCAGCGCAAGTATCTCGCCTTCCGCAAGAGGCGGCAGCGAAACGTCTTCTTCGGTCTCGTTGTCCTGGCGTTCTTCGTACAGTTTCGTGTATCCCGGGAACAGCGGCACGGATCCGGAAGCCTTGAACAGGCTGTTTCCGGCAACGATATTGACGTTGCACACGTCGTACACGGCGTCCGCCATCTGGCTCGCCACGAACCTTTCGAAGATCAGCTTGTAAAGCCTGTACTGATCGTTGGTCAACTTGGCTCTGATCTTCTCGGGAGTGTATTCCATATGAGTGGGACGTATGGCTTCGTGAGCGTCCTGGGCGCTGTTTTTGTTCTTGTAGACACGCTTGAAGCCGGGAACGTATTTTTCACCGTAAGTTTCTTTGATATATTCCCTTGCAGCGGCCTGGGCTTCGTCGGCGACCCTGGTAGAGTCCGTTCTTATATACGTGACGAGACCGGTGCCGCCGGATTCGTCCACCGCCACGCCTTCATAGAGCGACTGCACCACCGACATAGTCTTGGAAGACGGGAAGTTCAGTCTTCTGGAAGCTTCCTGCTGGAGCGTACTGGTGATGAAAGGAGGCGCCGGAGCCTTTTTCTTCTTGGAATTCTTCACCGAAACGACTGTAAAGTCTTTTTCGTTGACATCGATCAGCACCTTGTCGGCGGCCTCTTTATTATCGAGATTCTTCTTTTTTCCGTCGGGAGTGCCGTAATATTTGGCCACGAACCTGGCTTCCCTGCCTTCGACGGTCTTGGAAAGCTCCGCGTCTACTGTCCAGTACTCTTTAGGCTTGAAATTTTCGATCTCTTCTTCCCTGTCGCATATGAGCCTCAGGACAACTGACTGTACGCGTCCTGCGCTGAGGCCTTTTTTCACCTTTCTCCACAGCACCGGACTGATCTCGTAACCCACAAGACGGTCAAGCACGCGCCTGGCCTGATACGCGTCCACCAGATTGAGGTCAACGGCTCTGGGCTCTTCCACGGCTTTCTGAACGACGTTTTTCGTTATCTCGTGGAAAGTGACGCGGCAAACTCTCTCGTTTTCGATCCCGAGCAGATATTCGATATGCCATGCAATGGCCTCTCCCTCGCGGTCGGGGTCCGTTGCGATCAGCACTTTCTTAGCCGCCTGGGCGTCTTCCTTGAGCATCTTGATAACGTCGCTCTTGCCCTTGATATTCGCGTATTGAGGCGCGAAATCGTTCTCTATATCTATGGCAAGTTTCTTCTCGGGAAGGTCTCTGAGATGCCCTACGCACGCGTCGACTTTATAATTTTTACCGAGGAAACGCCCTATATTCTTCGCTTTTGAAGGAGATTCAACTATAACCAGACAATCAGCCATTTATCACAACTCCATAATTATTCTCACAAGGCTATAATACACTTTGAAAGACAAGGTGTAAAGCGAAATTTAATTGCCGCGGTCTTCATAGCCTGTTACGGGACTGTACGTTCCGAAGCCGTTGCTCTTGATAAGGCCCCTGAGCTCCAGCATCGTCAGCGCGCTTCCTATCTGCCCGATGCCTATATGAGTGGCGGCTTCGATCTCGTCGATCGTACCGGCGCCGTGGATCACGGCGTTGACCACCGAACTTTCCGGGAAGGGCAATCCTATGGCGTAGCCGTTCCAGGGCTTCTTCGCTTCCCGCTTTACATCTTCTACCCCCAGTTCGTCAAGTATGACGCCGATATCTGTGGCACAGATTGCTCCCTGCCTTATCAGTTCGTTTGAACCGTAAGCCATCGGATTCCTGACGTCTCCCGGCAGCGCGAACACGATCCTGTCTGCTTCTATGGCTCTGTCCGCCGTAATCAGCGCGCCGCTTTTTTTAGCCGCTTCTATCACGATCACGGCGTCGCTGAGCCCGGCAATTATCCTGTTCCTGGCGGGAAACAGCTGCTTTAAGGGCCTCGTCCCAGGCGGTGATTCGGACAATACGCACCCGCCTCTTGCAATTATTTCTCCATACAGCTTTTTATGTTCGGGAGGATATATCACGTCAGCGCCGGATGCCAGTACCGCCGCCGTCGTTCCACCGGCCTTAATAGCCCCTCTGTGCGCCCAGCCGTCGCAGCCCCTTGCCATGCCGGAGATCACCGTTATCCCCTTTTTAGCCAGTTCGTATGAATAAGTCCTGGCGTTCGTCTCTCCCGACACGGAACAGTGCCTGGAGCCTACTATACCCACGCTAAGACCCGTTTCCTTGCCTCCGGAGCACGCACCTATATCTCCGTAATAATAAAGCGCCAGAGGGCAGGGATATGGAGTATTTTTAAGTTTTTCAGGATATTCCGGGTCTTCCAGAGTAACTATGCCCATACCCGCTTCATATGCCGCCCTGCATATATCCGCAGCTTTCTCCCTGAGCGCAGCGTCGCCAAGATCCTTCAGCAGCAGAGGATTCCCTCTAAAACGATCCGGTATCTTCCCGGCGGCGCAGGCAGCATAAATACCTTGAGGATCGCCTAACTCCTCGTAAAGCGCTTTGTAAACGTTATATCCGCTGCTGCCGAGCAGAGAGATCCAAACCATAAAGGCCTTGTCAGAAAGTTCACGCGGCATTGTCTGCATAGCCTCCTTCTGAGAATAATTTTCTGTCAATGATCCTGTACTGCACCGCCTCTCCTATATCGTCGTCCCTCACCGCCGAATGTCCGTTCATATCCGCTACGGTCAATGAAAGCGCTTTTAGTTTGTTGAACGCCCTTATGCTGAGAGAAAGGCTTTCCGCAAAATGCAAAAGAATCTTTTCGGCGCTGCCCGTCATCTCGCACACCTGAGCCAGTTCCTCTACCGAAAGATCCGAATAAGTCCTGCCTGAGAGGCCGGCCGCTCTTATCTTTTCTTTCTGGAGCGCGCGCTCGGCGGTTATCCTTTTCCTGACCGCTTCTGCGCTCTCGGGAACGTCAGAGCATAATTCAGAATAACCGGGCGTTTTTACGGCGATATGGATGTCGATCCTGTCGAGCATAGGCCTTGACAGCTTCTCCAGCGTATGGCTGATCATCTTAGGCGTACAGGTGCATTTCTCGGGCCCTTCCAGGAGATTTCCGCAGCGGCAGGGATTCATGGCGCACACAAGCATAAAATTCGAAGGCAGCTTCTCTATGTGCCCTACTCTTGAAACGGTTATTTCTCCCGAATCCATAGGCTGCCTCAGCGCGTCGAGCACGCACCTGTCGATCTCAGTCACTTCATCCAGGAACAGCACTCCCCTGTGCGCCAGCGATATCTCCCCCGGCACCACGGGCCTGCCTCCTCCTATGAGCGCCGTTTTGGTTATACCGGTATGAACTTCCCGGAACGGAGCGTGGGTGATCACGGGATCGCCGGTGCTGAGCATACCGCAGAGGCTGTAGATCGAAGTCACGTCGTACACGTCTTCTTTATCGAGAGGAGGCAGCACGGACCTGATGCCGTGAGCCAGCATGGTCTTGCCGCTGCCCGCCGCGCCCATCATCAGGATGTTGTGGCCTCCGGACACTGCGATCTCAATGGCTCTCCTGGCCGTTTTATGGCCCTTTACGTCAGAAAGGGTACACAATTCCTCCTGCCGCGGAAAATCGCTTAAACGGCCTTCTAAGGGCATTTTTAAGCGTTTTGAAACGTCAGTGAGCTCTGACAGCTTTCCTACGGGCCAGAAACGGACTCCTTCTATGCAGGAGACCTCCTTAAAGCTGTCTTCCGGAATGACTATATCGGTCAATCCCTGCTTCATGGCGAAGGCGCACATGGAGAACGCTCCGGCGACCGGCCTCACGTTCCCTTCCAGCGACAGCTCGCCTATCAGCGCGAAACCTCTAAGGCTCTCCGGGTCGATATATCCTCCCACGCACAGTATCCCCGCGGCAATGGCCAGGTCGAATGCGGTGCCTTCTTTTCTCACGTCCGAAGGCGCCAGATTCACCGTGATCCTGCCTCTGGGTATCTCGAAGCCGCAATTTCGGATCGCCGCGCAGACACGGTTCTTAGACTCCTTTACCGACGTGCCTGCCAGGCCTATGATGTTGAACTCCCTAATGCCGGGAGTAATGAAAGTTTCCACGCTGGTGACAAGGGGGCTCACTCCGCTTACGCACAATGAATTTATCTTGGTTATCATGGGAAAAGACCTTCTTTCGGGATTTTGGCAGTTCTTCCGGCGCACGAGGGCGCCGCCGTCGGACCGCCGTGAAAATGATACGGCAGCAGGCGGCAGGAAAGCAAAAAAAAACGCCGTATTTCCCGGATATTTCCCGGGAAATATATTTCCGGCCCGATCACGTTTTATTATGGGAATTTTCGTAAATTTACGGTTATTTCCCGGCTTTTCCCGAAAGCGAAATCAAGGCGGAACGCACGCCGGACTCCTCGGCCGCAGACGCGTTTTCACAAAAAAAGATCCGGCCAAAAAGCCGGACCGCGCATATCTGGTATCAGTCAAACGGATCAGGAAGCGAAAGGATCAGACGGACTTTTTATCCTTTACGTCTATCATAGCCTTGAGTTCCTCCATAAAGGAGTCCACGTCCTTGAACTGCTTGTAAACGGAAGCGAAACGCACGTAAGCGACTTCGTCCAGTTCCTTGAGCCTGGCCATTATAAGTTCGCCGATCTCCTGGGAACTGACTTCGCGTTTCATGGAGTTCAGAAGCTGCTGCTCCACTTCCGCGGAAATACTTTCTGCCTGCATAATGGAGACCGGCCTCTTGGCGCAGGCCTTCATGATGCAGTTGGTGATCTTGTCCCTGTCGAAAAGCTGCCTGCTGCCGTCCTTTTTCACTACCATGAGCTGGGTATCTTCGATCTTCTCATAAGTAGTAAAGCGGGAACCGCATTTAAGGCATTCTCTTCTTCTCCGGACGGCCGCGAAATCTTCGGCGGGTCTGGAATCGATAACTTTATCTTCCGTATGTGAACAGTAAGGGCATCTCATAAACGCAACTCCGTACAAAATCAGTTACCGGCTGCTTTTTCAAGCAGTAAACCGTAACCGTCAGCCTGTTTTTTAACATTATACTTCATTCCGGCGGATTTTTCAACAGTTCCGGCAATGAATCCGGGGCCCCTGCCGAACCGGTCCACGGCGCAAATCATTTCCCGGCCGCCGTCGAAACGGCAAAAAGCAAACACGTTGACGTCGCCCGTGTCGATAAACCGAATGCCGCCGCTCCTGAAAACGGCCTCGTCCCGCCGCATTGCCGCCAGCTCCGAAAACCAGGAAACGATATCTACCGAATCACTTTTTTCGGTAAAGAACCGGCGGTTGTCCGGGTCGGGTCCCCCTTCCATGCACGTTTCGTCGCCGTAATATATCAGCGGAACGCCGGGAAACGCGAACTGGATCAGAGAATAGGCCTTTAAAAGCCCTTTTGCCAGCGCACCGCTTCCCCGGGCGATCTCCTTAAGGCAGGAAAACAGCCTGGGAACGTCGTGGGAACCTGTCATATTGACCAGCGAATAATAAATATCCCGGGGGTAGTTGACCGTATCCATCGAAAACATTCCGGAGATCTCATCTGAACCGGCTTTTCCGGAAAAGAAATCCAGAAGCCTTTTCCTGAAAGGATAATTGGTCTGGGAATCAAGCTCGGCTTTCGTATAATACGAACGGTGAACGCCGTAGCTCGTCTTGTCGGTGCCGTCCTCCCAAACCTCGCCGATGATCACCGAATCCGGCCTGGCCTCTGAAGCGGCCTCCCGGATGGCCTCGATGTACTCGTCCGGAAGTTCGTCCGCCACGTCGAGCCTCCAGCCCGACGCTCCGGCCCTGAGCCAGCGCCTGACGATGCTGTCAGGCCCTTTGACCGTATAATCGAAATACGACGGTTCTGTCTCGTTGACGCAGGGCAGGTCGTCCACGTCCCACCAGCATTCGTAAGTGCCGTCGTCCCTGATAATATACCAGTTAACGTAAGGCTCGACGCCGGCTTTCGCTGCCCTGAAATACCTGCTCTCCCTGCCTGTATGGCTGAACACGCCGTCAAGGATAAGCCTCATTCCGTTTTCCGAAAGCCCTGACGCCAGGTCCCGGAAGGCGCCGTCGCCCCCCAGCAGTCCGTCAACGTGTTCGTAATCTCCCGTGTCGTACCTGTGATTTGAAACGGATTCGAATATGGGATTTAAATAAACGGTCCCGGCGCCCAGCCGCTTGATGTAACCGATGCGGTCCAGGACGCCTTTGAGATTCCCGCCGAAAAAGTCCCAGCGAATGACCTCTCCCGTGTCGTCCTTGACGTATAGAGGCCGATCATCCCTGGTGGCGTACATAAAAGAATTATGCTTCAAAACGACCCGGCTGTCCTCACCCACCGCGAACCGGTCCGGGAAGATCTGATAAATGACCGTATCCTTGAACCAGTCCGGAACTTTGCTCTTCCGGTCTGTGACCGTGATCCTGCCAAGTTCGGGGCTCTCCTCGTCTCCCGCCTTAACGCTGTAAAAATACACGCCGGGTCTTGCGAGCACGTCTCCTCCGACAACGAAACGCAGAACGATGCGATCGTTTTCCGGGTCGAAGCATATTTCCGCAGGACTCAAATCAAGCTCGTCCACCTCGTCACGGAACTTCCGTACGAGGCGCAGGGCAATATCACCTTCCGCCGGTTCAAAACCTCCGCCTCCGCCTCCGCATTCGCTTTCGCAGCCACGGCCAGTAAAGTCCGAAACGCAAACGGTCAGCGTCACCTCCCTCCCCACCGTCACGGCGGAAGGAGGATCCCGGAAAAAGCTGTCCCTGGGGTCATGCGAAAAGATCATCTGTGATCAACGCTCCAGATATCGTCCGCATAGGCGCGGATCGTATTGTCGCTGGAAAAACGGCCGGACATGGCGATATTGACGGCGCACATCCGGGAGAATCTCTCCTTGTCCGCAAAGAGCGAAGAGGTAAAGTCCCTGGCCTTAACGTAAGAATCGAAATCCTTGAGCACGAAATAAGGGTCGCCGTCCCGCAGCAGATGGTCGATCACGGGCCGGAACTCGTCTTTGGACGCCGTACCGAAATAGCCATTGCGAAGCTGAGAGAGGATCAGCGCGATCCTGTCGTCGGAAGCGGCAAAAGCGTTCGGATCGTAACCGCCCCGGTTCTCGTAAGCGATGACTTCGTCGGAATTCATACCGAAAAGCACGATATTGTCGTCGCCCACCGCCTCGCGGATCTCCACGTTGGCACCGTCCAGCGTAGCCAGCGTCACGGCGCCGTTCATCATAAATTTCATATTGCCCGTGCCCGAAGCCTCTTTAGAAGCGGTAGATATCTGCTCGCTGATCTCGCCCGCGGGAATGAGTATCTCCGCAAGGCTCACGTCGTAGTTGGGCATAAACACGACTTTCAGGAGGTCAGAAGCCTGGGGATCCGAATTCACCTTGTCGGCAACGGTGCAGATAAGCTTGATGGTGTTTTTGGCAAGCCCGTACCCGGGAAACGCCTTCGCGGAAAAGATCACGGTCCTGGGACTCATGCCCTGAGTCTTCCCGGACTTGATCCTGTTGTACATATCCATAACGCCGAAGATGTTCAGCAGCTGCCTCTTGTACATATGAAGGCGCTTCACCTGTATATCGAACAGCGAATCCGGATCCGGGGCAATATTCACCGCCTCTTTCATATAAGCCGCGAGCCTGGCTTTGTTGCAGCGCTTCACTTCCGCGGCCTCGGCGGCGAAACCGGCGTCAATATATTCTCTCAATCCCGCCAGCCCCGACGGCTCCATCCGCCAGTCCGTACCGATGGTCCGGTCGATGAGCGCGGTCAATCCGGGATTGGCCCCTATGAGCCACCTCCTGTGGGTGATGCCGTTGGTCTTGTTGTTGAACTTCCCGGGATAATATTCGTGGAAATCCTTAAGTTCCTTATTCTTCAATATCTCCGTGTGCAGGTACGCCACGCCGTTTACGCTGTGGCTGCCCACGATGGCCAGGTTCGCCATCCTGACGCTGCCCTCCGCGATGACGGACATGCGGCTGATCTTTCGGAAAGAGTTGTCGGGCGCGGAAGAAAGCTCTCCCACGAACCTGCGGTTGATCTCCTCGATGATCATATACACCCTGGGCAGCAGCTTCCTGAACATATCGAGAGGCCACTTTTCCAGCGCTTCCGCCAATATGGTGTGGTTCGTATAGCCGAAGGTGGCAACGGTGATGTTCCAGGCTTCGTCCCAGCCCAGCCCCTGCTCGTCGATGAGCAGCCGCATAAGCTCCGGAATGGCCAGAGCCGGATGGGTGTCGTTGATCTGTATGGCGTTGAACTTGTGGAAATCGTGCACGCTGCCGCCGCTCTTTAAGTATCGGGCAAGTATGTCCTGAAGCCCGGCGCTGGTGAAGAAATATTCCTGCTTCAGGCGCAGCAGCTTGCCCCTGGGAGTGGAATCGTCGGGATAGAGCACGTTGGATATGGAATGGGCCGTTGTGATGTTCTCCACCGCACGGTCGTAGTCGCCCTTGCTGAATTCCTTAAAGTCGAAACCGGAATTTTCGGTCTCTGCGCTCCAGAGGCGCAGCGTGTTCACACGGCCGTTGCCGTATCCCGGAACCGGGATGTCGTAAGGCACCGCCAGGACCGGTTCGTAATCCGTAAGTTCCACGTAGAGCCGCCCGTCGCCTTCCCACCGCGTATTGACGGTGCCGCCGAACCTGACGATCCTGGCGTCCTCGGTCTTGCAGATCTCCCACACGTTGGGGATCTTGAGCCAGTTGTCCGGCGTCTCCACCTGGTAGCCGTTCTGGATAAGCTGGCGGAACAGTCCGTAGCGGTATCTTATGCCGATGCCGGTGCCTGAGATGCCTAAAGAGGCCATGGAATCGATGAAACAGGCGGCCAGGCGTCCGAGGCCACCGTTGCCCAGGCCCGCGTCGGGCTCGTGAGACTCTATATCGGAAACGTTCATGCCCAGTTCGGCCATACCTTCCCGGACAACGTCCCTTATCCCCATATTGATCAGCGCCGAATCCAGCAGCCTGCCGATGAGGAATTCCATGGAGAAATAATAAACGTGTTTTTTATCTTTTAAAGAATCTAATTTTTCCGTAAACAGCCAGTCCGGGGCAAGATAATCTCTTATCAGGGCTCCCAAGGCCAGATATCTTTCCTCGGGAGAAGCTTCGTCGAAACTCTCCCTGAACATAGTCACGATCTTGCTTTTATAATCCCTTATAAAAGCTTCTTTATCAAGTTGCATAAATCCTCCTGACGGTGAGGCGGCCTCGAAGCGCGCAGCCGGCAGACCCGGCCTGGCGAGGCGCGGGATTGTCAGATAGCTATCTCGTTATATAAGTCGATATACTTCTTAGACTGGGTCTCCCAATCGATGCGGGTGTTCATGGCCTCCAGCACGATGTTGTCCCAGATCTCGTGATCTTTATACTTTTCAAGAGCGTATCTCAATGCGCCCAGCATCTCGTGGGCGTTGAAATTCGCGAAGGAGAAGCCGTTGCCGTGACCGGTATACTGGTTGTATGGCTTTACGGTATCTTTGAGGCCTCCGGTCTCCCGGACAACGGGCACGGTGCCGTATCTCATGGCGATTATCTGA
This sequence comes from Clostridia bacterium, assembly GCA_016287565.1. Lineage (GTDB taxonomy): Bacteria > Bacillota > Clostridia > UBA1212 > UBA1255 > UBA1255. The sequence goes on along the minus strand of JAEFAM010000020.1, from coordinate 22,589 downwards.
GACAGGCCGCAGGGCTCGAACATTGAAGGCATCAGGAAAATATCGGCTCCGGCGTATATCCTGGAAGCCAGCGCACCGTCGAAACGGGTCACGGCGGCAATCTTTCCGGGATAGGCGGAAGCGTAATATTCGAAGAAATCCATATAGTCCCTGTCGCCGGTGCCCAGCATCACGAACTGAAGATCGTTCTTAAGGATGTCCTCCATTACGCAGGTGACCAGGTCGATGCCCTTTTCCTTGACCAGCCTCGTGACCATGGCGATAACGGGCACGTCTGCGTTCTGAGGAAGGCCCAGCTCTTTCTGGAGGGCAAGCTTATTGTCCTTCTTCCTCTCCCTGGTGGCAACGTCGTAGTTCAGCTTTATGTTCCTGTCGTTTTCGGGATTGTTGTGCGTATAGTCTATGCCGTTGGTTATGCCGGAAAGCTTGAAAGCCTTGGCGTTCAGAAGCCCGTCCAGGCCCTCGCCGTAATAAGGCGTGGTGATCTCACGGGCGTATGTCTCGGAAACCGTGACTACCTTGTCCGCAAAAACGATTCCCGCTTTCATAAACGAAACGCCGTCTCTGAATTTAAGCTTCTCGTCGTTGTAGTAGCCGTAGTTCAGGCCCAGCAGATCCTCCAGCACGGAAGGCGCGAACACGCCCTGATATTTCAGATTATGGATCGTGAAAATGGAAGCCGCTCTCTTGAATTCGGGGCGCTGATAATAAACGTCCCTGAGGTACAGCGGGATTATGCCCGTCTGCCAGTCGTTGCAGTGGATCACGTCCGGGTAGAAATCGTCCATATGGACAACGGACTCCATGACCGCCCTGCAGAAATAGGCAAAACGCTCTCCGTCGTCGTAAAATCCGTAGCACCCCGGCCGCTTGAAATAATATTCGTTGTCGATGAAATATACCGGCAGATCGTCGTAGAGCATATATTTCAGGCCGCAATACTGGTTCCTCCATCCCACCGTCACGCCGAACGTAGAAAGGGGTATCATGGAGGATCTGAACACGTAAGGTATGTCGCTGTATTCAGGAGTGATTATGCGGACGTCGATGCCGGCTTTCTTCAGGGCTCTCGGGAGCTCCAGAGAAACGTCGGCCAGACCGCCTGTTTTGCTGAAAGGTCTTACCTCAGTGGTAACAAATAAAACCTTCATTTAAAAAATCCTTTCTGAAAAGAATCGAAAACGTCAGCGAAGAAGATTTCTCTTTTCAATGACCAGAGGGAAATACTCGCTTCCCTTCAGCTCTGTATTTTCGTCTATATCCACGTTTTTGTCAATAATAACATGGGACAATCTGGCGTTCTTATGAACCCTCACGTTCTGCAGGATTATGCTGTTTTCCACTACCGCGCCCTTCTCCACGTCAACGTATCTGCCCAGCACCGAGTCTTTCACCGTGCCTTCTATCCTGCAGCCGTCGGCGATCAGCGCGTTGCACACACTGCACCCTTTTACGTACAGCGTGGGAGGCTCGTCCTTGATCTTCGTGAATATGGGCCGCTCCACTGATCTGAAAAGCTCGGAACTGACGCCGATATCCAGCATGTCCATATTGCTCTTGAAATAGGAGGAGACCGTATTTATGCAGGACACGAAGCCGTCGAATCTGTAGGTGTTGAACTTGAGGTTCCCGATCTGGTCGAATATCAGGTTGTAGAAGTTGGAAAGAGACGTGAGCGAAGTGCTCTTGTATATGAAGTCTGTAAGCAGCTTTTTGGGCATCAGGAAGATCTCCATGCACACGTCAGCCACTTTCCCGATGCCTACGTTCTTCCCGGCTCCCCTGAGCTTTCCGGTCTCCGGATCCACGTCGAGGGTAAAGCAGTCGGAGAATTCCGTGTCGGCTTTCTCGGTATGAGTATACACCACGGTAATATCGGCGCCGGAGGCCTCGTGAGCCCTGGCAACTGCCGCGAAATCCATATTGCACACCATATACGAGGAGCAGAGGATAACGTCTTTACTCTTGCTCCTGTAGATGTATTCCATATTGTTCTTTATGAGCTTGGAATCGGTATACATCAGGTTGCACAGGCCATGATTGAACAGGAAAAGGCCGTCGTTCTTCCGGTTGAGATCCCAGGGCTTGCCGGTGCCCAGATGGTCCGCCAGAGAGCGGGAGTTGCTCTCCGTGAAGATGCCCACGTTGCCGATGCCGGCGTTGACCAGATTGGACAGCATAAAGTCGATGACCCTGTACCTGCTGCCGATGGGTATCGACGCTATGGGGCGGTTGGTGGTAAGAGAACGGATGTTGTTCTCGTTTTCAGCCAGATTGAGTATTGCCATGTAATCTTTCATATTGCCGCACCTCTCAGTCCATAAATCCGCCGCCGGACAATACCTTGCCCTCGTCTATTACGGCGATCTCTTTTCCGTCTCCCACCGCGTTGCTGGACTTTACGGTCACGCCTTCCAGCAGAATGCTCTTGTTTACGATGACGTTTTCCTCGATCCTGCAGTCTGCCATCACGATGGAATCCACCACCCGGCTGTCCTTTCCGATATACACGCCCGGGAATATGACCGAATGATCCACCTGCCCCTCTATGACGCAGCCCTCGGAAATAATGCTGTCCTTGAGTTCCGCGTCGGGCCCGATGTACTGGGACGGTATGGAACCGGTCTCCGTATAGAGTTTCCAGTCGCTCTGGAAAAGTTTGACATCGTTGTCCGCCTTCAGAAGGTCCATATTGGCCTCCCAGTAGCTCTGAACGGTCCCCACGTCTTTCCAGTAGCCGTCGAACCTGTACGCGATCAGCTTCTGGCCGGATGCGATCATTGCCGGGATTATGTTCTTGCCGAAATCGTTGTCCGAATCCGGATCGTTGGCGTCCTGGGACAGAAACTTTTTAAGGTTGGCGTATGAGAAAATGTATATTCCCATGGACGCCAGCGTGCTCTTGGGCTTCGCGGGCTTCTCTTCGAAACTGACGATCCTGCCCTCGTCGTCCGTGTTCATGATGCCGAACCTGGAAGCTTCACTTAAAGGCACGTCAATGACCGCGATAGTGGCCTCCGCCTTTTTCTCGATGTGCTCCGACAGCATCTTCCGGTAGTCCATCTTGTATATGTGGTCGCCGGACAATATCAGCACGTAGGAAGGATCGTACTGGTCAAGGAATCCCAGATTCTGATACACGGCGTTGGCGGTGCCGCGGTACCAGTCGCCTCCGGCCTCGCTCATATACGGGGGCAATATGGACACGCCTCCGTGGATACGGTCCAGGTCCCAGGGCGTTCCGATCCCGATATGGGTCGACAGCTGCTGGGGCCGGTACTGGGTCAATATTCCCACCGTGTCTATTCCGGAATTGGAACAGTTGCTGAGCGCGAAGTCGATGATGCGGTACTTTCCGCCGAAAGGCACGGCGGGCTTGGCAACTTTTTTCGTCATTGCCCCCAGCCTGCTTCCCTGGCCTCCCGCCAATATCAGCGCCACCATATTCTTGTGAATCATTTTCCGGTCACTCCTTTGTTTATTCATTGTCCCGCCGCTTCCGGCGGAGACGAGATGATCGTTTTTTCGTTATCGTTACCGTTACTTTTAACGTTACTTTTAACGTTGCTTTTACCGTTCCTTTATGGCTAAAACCTGAAAACAGGCTTCAATATCTTTGCCCCGTAACCCTTTATGTCCGTCTTTATCCTGAACGGACAGCTTCCGGCCCCTTCGGGAGAAGGCCTGACGAGCTCCGAAGCGACGGGATCTTCGTCTTCTCTCTCATATGATTCGAATACAGTCTTATAGTCGCAAAAACGAGGCACTCCCACCGGCAGATCCCTGTAAGTCTCGGGCGAAAAGTTGCATACCACCACCAGGAAGTTCCTGTCGTCCGCGGGATCCGAGCGCACGAATGAATATACGCTCCTTTTGCTGTCGTCCGCGTCGATCCACCTGAATCCGCCGCCTGAATAGTCTCCCGCATACAGCGCCCTCTCACCGAGATAGAAGCCGTTCAGGGCCTTTACGTATTCGTGCAGAAGCCCGTGGGGCGGATACAGCAGCATCTTCCATTCCAGCGACTCGTAATAGCGCCATTCCATGATCTGGCCGAACTCGGAGCCCATAAACAAAAGCTTCTTGCCGGGATGGCAGATCATATAGAGCAGGAACGATCTGAACTGGGCGAATTTGTCTTCCAGGTTCCCGTACATCTTGTCCAGCAACGTCTTTTTGCCGTGCACGGATTCGTCGTGGGAGAGGCTCAGCAAAAAGCGCTCCGTATGGGCGTACATCATGGCGAAATTCATCTTGTTGTGGTCCGAATGCCGTTTCTGTGGAGATTCGCTCATATATTTAAGCGTATCGTTCATCCAGCCCATATTCCACTTGAAATCGAAACCCACGCCGCCGTCGGAAACTTTACCTGTCATACCCGGATAGGTGCTGGAATCTTCAGCCACGGTGACGGCTCCGGGGCACAGCTGGTGTACAGCGGTATTCACGTTTTTGAGGAAGCGTATCCCCTCTATATTCTCGAACCCGCCGTACCCGTTCCGGGGCCTTACGGGATGCATCTCGTTGTAGTCGAAATATATGATATTGGCCACCGCGTCGATGCGAAGACCGTCCAGATGGTATTCTTTCAGCCAGTAGACCGCGTTGGAGACCATGAAATTCATGGACCATGGCCTGGAATAATCGAAATTGGCCGTGCCCCAGAGCGGATTTTCCCGCTTGTTCTCCTGCTCATACTCATAAAGATATGACCCGTCGAAACGGTACAGCCAGGATACGTCCCTGCAGAAGTGGCCCGGCACCCAGTCCATTATGACGCCTATTCCGCAGGTGTGCATCCGGTCGACGAAATACATAAAGTCTTCCGGCGTTCCGAACCGGGAGGTCAACGCATAATAACTGCCGGTCTGGTAACCCCAGGAGCCGTCGAGAGGATGTTCGCACACGGGCATAAGCTCCACGTGGGTATAGTGCATCGAGGACAGATACACGGACAACTGATCCGCTATCTCGCGGTAGTTCAGGAACGGTTCTTCGCTCTTCCTGCGCTCCGCCTCCTGCCAGTTTTCTTTATAGTCGATTCCGGGAATATTGCCGCGACGCCAGGAACCCAGATGGAGCTCATATATATTGACCGGCTTTTCGTATTTATTTTCGGAAGCACGGCGCGACAGCCAGTCCCCGTCCTGCCATTGACGGTCCGGAATGTCGCAGACGACGGAAGCGGTGCCGGGCCTCAACTCGGCGGAGATGGCAAAGGGGTCGTTTTTAAAAAATACATTTCCGGACCTGTCCGTGATCTCGTATTTGTACAGCGATCCCTCGATCCGTCCGGGCACGAATGCCTCCCAGACGCCCCTGTCGGACCTGGCCATAAGGCCGGAACGCATGTCTCCGTCAACGCAGTCATTTCCCCAGCCGTTAAAATCTCCGGCAACTCTTACGCTCCCGGCGTTGGGCGCAAAAACGCGAAACAGCACACCGTCCACGGCATCGTTCCCGTCGCCGCGGCTTATCCTGTGATTCCCGAAATAATTATAAGCGTCAAATAGTTCTCCGTTTACGAACCGTTCTTCTAAATAAGCATCGGAAAACATAGCTTATCCGCCCTGCCGACCGCCTTTCGCCAAAAAATAATACGAAACTGCTTCGAAGCCACATTGCCGTTAAAAAATGCGATATTCGGATCCGAAAGCGCTGAGCCAATAATAACACTTTCACCGATTATTGTCAATTTTAAGAGAAGATGGTATAATCGTCATAATCAATGACGAAGCGAGGATCCGCTATGGACGAAAAATTTGCATTCAGCCTTTTATGGCCGGATTACGAAAGAGGCAGAGCCACGGAGCGCGAGGTGAAAAGCGGCCGCAGGAAGCTGTTCAACCAGGACATGCTGGAGCGTGACATGAACCTCGATATGATCCTGGACGGCATGCAGATCAGGAACGACAGCCGCACCTACATCAGGGCGCGCATGCTGGACATGATCCCGGACGCAGAAGTGATCAAATACAGGCAGGATATACTCCAGGATTTCATGGATTATCCCGAACTTGAGGAGTCTTTCGACACCACGCTGCTGCCCCTCACCAACAACCTCCGCAAGATGGAGAAGGCCAACATTTCCCACGACGACGATATGCGCCGCATCGCATGGCGCATCGATATGCTGGAAGTGTATATGCAGTGCGTAGACGTGCTCCATTCCCTGTTCTGCTCTCCCGACAGAGATTTCCTCTCCGCCGGCGTGAAGCGGCTCCAGGAAATGATCAGCGGCATATACGACAGCGACAATTACCGCAACCTGCGCCACGAGCTTCCCAGCCTCTCTGAAAAGATCCAGACGATGACCTCCGTCACCATCGGCGTTAATCTGGACAACGAACTTCGCCCCATCGAGGCGGTATTGCTTTCCATCGAGCCCAAGCCCTTCCGCAACAAAGCGCTGGTAACTTCCATACTGGGACGCCAGAAGAACGACGAGACTTATTTCGGTCTCGGCTCCTTCTATTCGATCCTGAAGGACAACAGAGCCAACACTCTCGACATTGCCATCATGCGCGACCTTGAGAGCGTCATGGGAGACACGTTCAAGCATCTGGCAACGGTGCTTGCCCGGTTCGAATATATCGAGACCCAGTTCCTGTTCGACCTGATCCCCGAAGTTTATTATTACATCGGAGGCAGCAGGCTGGCGAGGAACCTGATCAAAACGGGTTTGCCCGTGTGCTTCCCCACTCCCGCTCCGAAAGACGAGAGAGTCTTCTACGTCAAGGACATTTACGATGCCAGCTTTGCCATCAGGATCCAGAGCGACATCGGCCTCAGCGAGCTTTCCAACGTGGTGGTGCTGAACAACGCGGAGATGTCGGACAAAGCCGGTCGCATTTTCATACTGACCGGCGCCAACCAGGGCGGCAAGACCACTTTCACCAGAGCCGTGGGCATCACCCAGCTGCTCTACCAGGCAGGTTTCGCCATCCCCGGATCCGAAGGCAGGATAAGCCCCGTTGACAACATCTACACCCACTTCCCGGAGCTGGAGAAGAATTCCATCAGCGAAGGAAGGCTGGGAGAAGAATGTATACGCCTGGAGCAGATATTGCCGCGCCTCACCAAATACAGCATGATACTGATGAACGAGTCGCTCTCCAGCACCAGCCATCAGGAGTGCCTGTTCATTGCCGAAGAGATAATGAAATACCTCCGCAAAGTCGGCGCGCGCTGCGTTTTCGCCACCCACATACACGAACTGGCGGAGAACATTCCGGAGCTCAACAAGGAGCCGGCGCTGAGCGACCTGGTGAGCCTGGTGGCAGGCGTCGACGAATCTACCGAAATGGAAGTGCTCACGGAGGAAGGCCGCAAGAAATACGCCGGATCCAAGAGAACGTACCTGATATTGCCCATGCCGCCTCAGGGCAAGAGCTTCGCTCTTGACATTGCCCGCACCTACGGCATCAGTTTCGACCAGCTTATGAACACCCACGATACAAAATTCTCGGGCAACGATGATCCTGCCCATATTCAGTGAAAGGAACGTGAAATCTTATGGAGAAGTACATAGTTCTCTACAACAAGCTCTCAGGCTCTTCCAATGCGGTCAATGCGGTCAACACGCTTAAAGAGTTCCTGAAGGACAAGGGCGAAGCCGAATTCGTCGACATCACTTCTATCGCTTCCTACAGTGACTTCTTTGCGCAGCTTCCCGAAGGATCGAAGCTTACATTGGTCGGCGGAGACGGAACGCTCAACAGGTTCGTCAACGACACCGGAGACCTGATCGCAGGAAGGGAGATTTATTACTTCCCCGCCGGCACCGGCAACGATTTCGCCCGCGACATCGGATACGATCCCGCCGCAGGGCTTGTCGAGATCAGCAAGTACCTGAAGGACCTTCCCACCGTGGAAGTTAAAGGCAGGACGTACAAATTCATCGATGGCATAGGATTCGGCATCGACGGATATTGCTGCCAGGTAGGCGACGAAATGAAGGCCAGGAGCGACAAACCGGTGAACTACACTTCCATTGCCATTAAAGGCCTCCTGTTCCATTTCAAGTCCAAGATCGCGGAAATCACCGTGGACGGCAAGAGTTACAGTTTCAAGAACGTGTGGATCGCTCCCACTATGATGGGACGCTTCTACGGCGGCGGAATGAACGCGGCTCCCAACCAGGACCGCCTCAGCGAAGACAGGACCGTATCCTTAGTGGTAATGCACGGCAAGAGCAGGCTCCACACGCTGATGATCTTCCCTTCCATTTTTAAAGGCGAACATATCAAGCACGATAAGAACGTTACCGTTATCACGGGCAAGCACGTTAACGTTAAGTTCAACGAACCGTCTCCTCTGCAGATCGACGGCGAGACCGTGCTGGACGTGCTGGAATACACCGTAGATTTCTGACGGGTCAATAAAGCATAACCAAAAATAAGCCAAAAATACCGGCTGAAGAAAGTGAAAATCACTTAACTCAGCCGGTATTATTTTGCAGCAACTCCATACGCAAAGCGCAGATCATTTGGCAAAGCCAGGCATCATATTCGAAGGACGCATCACGTTCCGCCATGCGGAACGCATAATTCAAATCGGGGCCTCAGAAATGCCTGCCGCCTCCGCTGAAGCTGTGGCCGCCGGATGAATGGTGGCCTCCCGAGTAGGAAGAACCGCCTCCGCTGCGGCCGGATGAAGACGAAGGAGGACTGTACGTCCTGGTCATGGTAGTCCTGATAAACTCGTCGTTTCCGACGATATTGGACCTTTCGGGAACCAGATACTGATTAGCCTGTACGGCCGTGGAGACCGCCTTCATGGAACCCGAGGCCGAGCCGAGGGAGATCAATCCCGCTATCAGCGCCGGGATCCCGGCAAACATCACGCAGCGGAAAACCTCGGAAAACGACTTGGGGAATTTGCCGTTGGTGAGCAGCACGTCTACTTTTTTGAAATATTCGCTGATCCCCATGTAGTAGTTCCCGTCGACCATATAGGGCTCCATAACGTCGTCCATGGTATTGACGTTGTCCTTGGTAAAATATTTCTCACAATCGCCGGTGCCGAAAGTCCACCACTGGCGGTTGCCCGGTTCGAAGGACACCACCATGATTACTCCGGAATAATTGTTCCCTACGCCGTATCCGTTCTGATCGTAAAATTCCGCGGCGTAATCTTCAATATACAGTCCTTCCAGCGAATCCACGGTCACCACGACGAAATCCGCACCGAACTTGCTTTTCAGCTGCGCAAGCTGATCGGAAAGCGAACTGAACTGTGACTCGGAAAGGATCCCGGCATTGTCGATGAGCCTTGGTGTAGAAGGATCGTTGTGGAACAGATCGTCAGAAGTGAAATCCGACCTGTACCATTCCGGATAGGCGCTGACCGTAACGGCAAGCCCGGCGGTCAGAAGGCAGATCGAAAACAGCACTATGACGAGCCTTGCGGCGATCTTTTTGTTTTTCATATCTTCCTCACCGCCTTTCAGGACAACATCATCAGGAACGCGAATATCAGCGCGAACACGATTAGGAACGGGATGCCGAAGTACAGCCACTTCTTGCCCTTGCTCACGGGCAATTCTCCCACCACTTTACCGGTCTGGCCGTTGGCCGCGTAATGATACGTCTTTCCGGCGTACGTGCAGTCGAACAGGTACACGGGCAGCATGACGTATTTGACGGAGGAATCGGACATATTAAGGCCGTTTTCCGAAACGCGCACGTTGGAATAGCCCTGTATGTTCTGCCTCAGGATCTCAACGGCGCTGTTGCCCACTCTGGTGGTCATTCTGGGTAGGTTCTCGTCGGGATCGGAATCGAATCTGTCCGCGATGAATCCGGTCAGGTAGCCGCTGTTGAACTCGGTGAGCTGTGAATAATCGAAAGGCTCGATGGAGTCCATCAGATCGTTGGGCATCTTGATACTGGCGTCCACGGGTATCCTGGCGAAGGTCATGTCTCCGGACCTGAAGAGCTTGTATTCGGAGGTCTCGGTGCAGATATAGTCTCCGCTTCTGAAAGAACTGACCTTGTCACCCAGGAAAGTGATGCCGCCGCTCAAAGAGCAGTCGTAGAGCCAGAAAGGCACGTAAAGGCCTCTCACCTTCTCCATCCTGTTCTTGTCGAAAAAGTGGAAAGGCAGCAGTTTCTTGTTCTTATAAAAGTTCTTTACGCTGTCGGACAATTTCTCCGGCAGGATCTTGAACGGTATTATTCCGTTAGGCCTGAGCCCCGCCATGACGTTCTCCGTCAATATAAGGAAATTGCCGCAATATGGGCACTGGGCGGAAGCCGTTATGGTGTCAAGAATGACTTCGGCGCCGCAGGTCTGGCACAAGTACGACTTGGTACCGGAAAGGTCTTCCCTTTTAAGATGCTTCTTGTAGGCGCCCCAGTCGAATTCCCTGAGAGGCGCGTCCGCGTTCTCCTGGGCCGTCTGCGCATTTTGCGCCGCCTGAGAAGACTGAGAAGCCGTTCCCTGTTCGGGTCTTCCGTTCTCTGTAAGCAGAGTTTCAACGTCGTAGCTCGAGCCGCAATAGCTGCAGATCACGTTGCCGCTCCTGATATCGAATTCAAGGGTGGCGTTACAGTTTGGACATTTATGTAAAAACATTTTGCCGCTCGGCACATTGTTCGTTTCGCTGCTCATTTTATATGATCCACCTCCCGTGTGGACGACGCGCGCGTCAGGACATTATAGTAAGCCACTTTTCGTTGGCCTTGGTCTGGAGCGAGTTGAAGGCGCTCTCGAGATCTATACGGCCTGACAATACATTTCCTATCGTGGTCTTCATATTGGCGTCGGAGAACACATCGGCGATCTCCAGAGGCGCCTGGGTAGACACGAAGCAGGGCTGCGTGCACTCGGTATAAGTTACAAATACTTTATAGTTCTTGTCCTGCCATTCGGTACCGGGGCCGTACCAGAACGTATCTTCGGCATATTGTTTAAGTAGAGGCACGCTGCTGCCGGTCTGGCTGTGGTAGGCGTACTGTCCGGCTTCGGTAAGGAAGAAGAGCGCGAATGCCGCAGCGGTATCCGGATTGGCGGTCCTGTTGTAGACAACGTACCCCGTGGCGTCGGTAGAGACGTTGTGGGTCGGGAACGCGGGGAAAGGACAGAAATCCCACTTGATGTTGAGGGAATCGTAATTCTTTCCGTACCTGGTGAGCCAGGTCATATTGTTGAAGGTCTTGAAGCAGGCCTTGGAAACGTTGCTGTCTCCGTCGGGGATCTTCTGGAATTTGTCCTTGACGCTGCCGGAGATGTTGCCCATCACGTCCTCGGGATAGAGCCAGCCTTCCATAACGCCGTTGATCATTTCCTGCAGTCCCTGCATGACTTCAAAACTGTCGGTTATGGAGACCTTATGGGCGATATTGTCGATCCATTTGCCGCCGTAGCCGCGCATGAACATCTGCCATATGGGAGACCAGCCGATCTTCATCGACGCGCCGCACTGCAGTATCAGACCGTTTTCTTCCACGGTAAGCTGTCTGCAGATAGTCTTGAAATCTTCCCATTCGTAGGCAATAGTATTGTCGAAATCGATACCAGCCGCTTCGATCATATCGCAGTTGTACACAAGTACGGAGATACCGATCTTTCTGGGGACCATATAAAGCCTGCCGTCGATCTTGCCCGCGTCGATGGCGCCGGAGTAAACGTTGCCCATATCGATGTTCATAGGCTTGATATACGAATCCAGCGGCATAAGCGCGTTGTGGTTGTTGTGGTAGTTGCTGGTATCGTTGGAGTCGCACCAGAACACGTCGCCTATATCTCCGGCGGATATACGGGTGGGATAGGAGGATCTGCTGGCCTCTTCGTAAATGACTTTAGCGTTGGGATACTCCCTCATAAAAGCGTTGACAACGCCCTTGGGAGCCATGGATTCCGCCTCGGTGCCGCTCTCGTTGTTGACGGTGAAGGTGATCGTTCCGCGGATGTCAAGGTCCGCCACGGTCTTCGACTGGTCAACGTCGCCGGATTGAACCGGACGTTTGGCGCAACCCAGAACGCCCACGCTCAGAACGACGGACAATACCAGTACGGCAGCTCGCAGGATCAAACCGGATTCGGAGACTTTTTTCATTCAGCATAGCACCCCTTTTCTGCCGCCATTCTACCACAACGACGCTTCCGTTTCAATAGCGCCCGGCTTTCAAAAGGCCGCAGGGCAAAAGAAATTCCCGGAAGACCTGAGTCCTCCGGGAACCTTTAATACTGTTGGATCAAAGACCTTTCACGATCATCAGTCGCTCATAATGGTCTTCCACTTCTCGTTGGCCTTCGTCTGCATCTGGTTGAACGCGGTCTGGGCGTCAGCCTTGCCGTTGAAGATCTGTGCGAAGGTGTTGATCATATTGTTGTTGGAGAAGATCTCGGCGATCTCGGTGGGAGCCTGTGTAACGATGTTGGAAGGAGCGGTCTGATCGGGGTACGATACGAAAGCCGCATAGTTCTTGTCTTCCCAGGGAGTTCCTACGCCTTTCCAGAAATCTTCATCGGCCAGGGACTTAAGCAGCGGCACGTTACCGCCGGTCTGGCTGTGGTAAGCGGTCTGTCCCTCGGGAGTGAGGAAGAAGAGCGCGAAGGCGGCTGCGGTGTCGGGATTCTTGGTCCTGTTGTAGACCACGTATCCGGTAGCGCCGGTAGAAATGTTATGGGTCGGGAAAGCCGGGAAAGGACAGAAATCCCAGTCGATCTTAAGGTTATCGTATGCATTGCCCAGTCTGGTGAGCCAGGTCATGGCGCCGAAAGTCTTGAAGCAGACTTTGGAGATGTTGGAGTCGCCGTCGGGAATGTCGTACTTGATCGAGTTGATGTTGCCCGTCATATCCTCGGGATAGAGCCAGCCTTCCTGAACGCCGGCAACAAGCTCGTTAACGCCCATCATGACTTCGTTGCTGTCAACGATGTGGACTTCATGGTTGATGCTGTCGATCCAGTCTCCGCCGAATCCGCGGAAGAACATCTGCCAGATGGGGCTCCACCAGATCTTGAAAGCGGCGCCGGATCTCATTACCTTGCCGTCTTCGATGATGGTGAGCTGCTTGCAGACTTCCTTGAAAGCTTCCCAGGAATAAGCGTAAGAGTTATCGAAATCGATACCTGCTTCGGTAAGCATGGAGTCGTTGTAGATCAGGATCTGCTCGCCGATCTTTCTGGGGACCATATAAAGCCTGCCCTGGATCCTGCCTGCGTCGAGAGCGCCGGTGTAGATGTCGCCCATGTTGATATTGAGGGGCTTCAGATAAGAGTCAAGAGGCATGAGCGCGTCATGGTTCCTCTGATAGTTGTTGGTATCGTCGGCGTCGCACCAGAACACGTCGCCTATGTCGCCTGCGGAAATACGCGTGGCGTAGGTGGTACGGTTGGCTTCCTCGTAAACGACCTTGGCGTTCTGATATTTGCTCATAAACGCGTTGACAACGGCTTTGGGAGCCATGGCTTCGGTCTCGGTGCCGCTCTCGTTATTGACCGTGAACGTGATCGTTCCTCTTACGCGTTCCTGCATCTCGTCTTCGGTACGGGTCTCGATCAGTTTGCCTTCGTCATCAACGTCGCCGCCCTGCTTCTTGCCGAGGTTGTTGCATCCGAACACGCCGGCGATCAGAATGATAGACAGCACGATAACTCCCGCTTTGATGAACAGAGATTTATTCATTTTCTTGTTGATCATTGTCCGATTCTTTCCTTTCGTGAAAACTACGAAGTATTATAATACTGCGGAAGCAGAATTACAACTTATTTTTGAATTGACAGCAGTTTCTCATACGCGGCGTCCCAGTCGGAGGGATTCTGAGGCATGTAGACGTCCAGCGGGAAGGAGTTGGATACCACTTCCCTGGCTTCCGAAAGCGATGCCACTTCCCCGAGAGAGATAAGCTGTGTGGAGAGGTTTCCGATGGCGGTGGCCTCTATAGGTCCTGCGTATACGGGACGGTTGATGGCGCTGGCCGTGAATCTGCAGAGCGTCTTCTCCTTGCATCCGCCGCCTACGATGTGGAGCGCGGGGATCTTGTAACCCACGATCTGCTCCAGTCCCTCGATGGCCTGGCGGTATTTAAGGGCAAGGCTCTCCATAACGCAGCGCACGATCTCGCCTTTCGTTTCGGGAACGGGCTGCCCGGTCCTGGCGCAATACTCCTGGACTTTAACGGGCATATTGTAGGGCTCGAAGAAATCGGGAGCGTCAACGTCGATGATGGACCTGAAGGGCTTGGCGGTGAGAGCGCCCTGCTCCAGCTCGTCGAAGGAGATGTTCTCCCCTTTCTTCTGCCAGTATCTGCGACACTCCTGGTTGATCCAGAGGCCCATGATGTTCTTGAGCAACCTGACGGTCTTGTTGATGCCGCCTTCGTTGGTGTAGTTGAGTTCGAAAGTCGTGTCGTTGATGATGGGCTTGTCAAGTTCCACGCCCAGAAGAGACCAGGTGCCGGAGCTGAGGTAGGCGGCCTTCCTGTCCTTGAACGGAACGGAAACCACGGCGGAGCCGGTATCGTGCTCGGCAACGGCGATCACCGGGATCGAGGGAACGCCCAGCTCCGAAGCCACGGAACCGCTTATGTTGCCCAGCTTCGTGCCCGCGGGAATGACCTCCGGGAAAATGGAGGTCCTGATGCGGTTGTTGACCTTCAGGATCATATCGTACGCCCAGTTCTGGGCCACGGGATCGAAGAGCATGGAGGTGCTGGTGATGGTATATTCGCAGTATTTCTCGCCCGTCAGGAAGTAGTTGAACAGATCGGGTATGAAGAGCATCTTGTCCGCGGCTTCCAGCAGCGGGTCGTTGTTCTCCGCCATGGAAAGCAGCTGGAACAGAGTGTTGAACTTCTGGAACTGGATGCCCGTTGCCCCGTATATGTCTCTGGCGGAAACGCGGGAAGTGGCGGTCTCGATCATTCCGTCGGTGCGGCTGTCGCGGTAATGGACTGGGTTGCCCAGGAGGTCGCCCTTCTTGGACAGAAGTCCGAAGTCAACGCCCCAGGTGTCGACGCCCATGCCGGCGATGTCCTTATGCCCCGCATTGTAGGTCTTGAGGATACCGGTCTTCATCTCGTGGAACAGCCTTAAGAAGTCCCACGTAAAGGTGCCGCGCATCATAACGGGGTCGCTGGAAAAGCGGTGGGTCTCTTCGAGAGAGAGTTTCTCGCCGTCAAACTTTCCCAGTATGGCTCTGCCGCTGCTGGCACCGTAGTCAAACGCTAATATTTTCATCATTCGGCCTCCCGGTCAATAATTTCAGATGGCTTTCGCGTTGGCCAGAAGGTACTTCTCGGCCTCGGCGTTCCAGAGATAATTGTGTTTCGCGCAGATCTCGTCAAGCTTCTTGAAGAGTTTGTTTTTCTTTCCCAGCTCGGCGAAATCGGCAATGGCGGTAAGCGGCATGTTGATGTTGGTGTAGATGAGCTTCTTTCCGCCGGGGATCTTGGGCAGGTTCATAACGGTATCCACCACCGCGTTCAGGCCGCCGATGTGGGTGATCATGGAAGCGGTGTTCAGTCTGCCGTCGCTCATCATCTCGAGGGATTCGATCATGTCCGCGGTGTTGCCGCCGCTGGTGCCCACGAGGTGAGAGCTGTTGTAGTGTACGTTGTAGAAGTTGAACTCGGCCATAAACGGAGCGGCTTTGGGGCCTGCGAAGAAGTTCAGGCAGCCGTCTCTTCCAAGGAGCCTGTCGCCCATCTCGACCACGGGACGGACGGGAGCGAATACCATGACGTCGTCGAAGCCCTTGCCGCCGGTAAGGCCCATAATGTAGGCTTCCGCGTCGGGAGTGGTGGCGGTGTTCACGTAGACCAGCTTCACGCCGTTTTTAGCGGCTTCTTCCACAGTATAGATGGAAGCGGCCCTGTCGAGTCTGGCCTGGTCGATATCGGTGACCACCAGCAGCCCGGGGCGTCTGGGGCAATGCATGGCGTAGTCGATGGCGCCGATGCCCATAGGTCCCACGCCGGCAAGAATAGCCATGTTTCCGCCCTTTACGATGCCCATCTTATGGGTGTACTTTCCGGGAGTGGTGTGGTACATGGCGTGGTAAGTACCGACTATGCAGGACATGGGTTCGGCAACGCTTCCGTAGAAGAAAGCTTCGCCTGTATAGTTCAGGAGACAGTTCATCTCCATGACTTCGTTGGGGATAATTACGTAGGTGGCGTCGCCTCCGATGTACTGATAGGAATAACCGGGAGCAGCCAGGGAGCCCTTGTAGTTGAGTGCGGGCTGGATGGAGAACTTCTGGCCGGGCTTGAATTTGTCGGCCCATTTCTTGCCCACTTCCACGATCTCACCGCAGAATTCGTGGCCAACGATGACAGGCTTTTCGGCGATATCGTCGGGAACGCGCTTGTGAGCCGTGCCCTGCTCCATTGCCTTATATGTGGACATACAGACGCTGTCGGAGATGATATGCGCCAGTATCTCGTCGTCTTTAATGGCGGGAAGGTCGAATTCTTCGAGTCTCAGGTCTTCTTTTCCATACATTCTTACTGCTTTCGTTTTCATAGAACAACCTCCAAAATTGATCTCTGGCCGTATTTTACCACTTTCATATCAAATTGCAATAACGCCGTTGCGATAAAGCCTTGCGATAACGCTTTGGCGATAAAGCCTGCGGTCCCGGCCCGTATTATCCGGTACCTTCTCAGCCGGGTACCGTAACGGTAACGCTGCCGTAATTCGAATAAGTAACTTCATTTACGGAATCGGAATCGATCTTTACGGCAATGCCGTAGATCTCGCCGTCCATTTTAACGTTTCCGTCAACTTTGCAATAGATCATCCTGCCTTCTTTATCGATCTTGAACGTGACGTCCATCTCGGCGGTCTTGATAGTCAGGCCGTCGATGCCCATGGCGCTGAACGTGCTCTGAACGGAGTCTTTGAAGAGCTCGATATATTTCTGTGTGCCGATGTGGACAGAAATAGCGGTGGTGCCGTCCGCGGACTTGACCATGGTCGCGCCTTCGAACACGTCCTTCGTGATCTGCTCGTCGCCGACTTTGATGATGTCGTTGACGTAGCTCATGCTGGGATCGTTTCTGTCGGCAACGGTATAATCAGTATCTCCGTCGGTCTTAACGTAGACCTTGTCCCTGGTCAAGACGACTTTTGCGGTGGAAGCGGTGACGGATCCGTTGCTGTTGACGGTCATCTTGGTATCGACGTCGAAGGCCATGTCGGAATCCATATATTTTACCATCTTGCCTTTTACGGTCTGGGTGGTCTTGGAGGGAACTTTTCCGTAGGAGCCCATATCTACGTCGGCATCCGTTGTGCTGACGGAATCGATCTCGAAGCTGTTGCCCTTCGTGTTTTCGATGGCTTTCAAATAAAGTTCGTAAGCGTCGTCCTTGGAGATCTTGCCGGACTTGCTGCCTCCGCCGATGGCGCAGGAGCACAGCATTGCGGCCGCCATGACCAGGGCAAGGCAGACCGCCGTTACCTTTCCGGCCTTAAATTCAGTTTTCATTTTCTTCTTCCTCCTTGAAATCTTCCGATATTTCTGCTTTTATTTTAGATACTCTCCTGCCGTCCGTTTCGACGACGGTGATCTTTAATTTGCCGAATTCGAATCCGTCTCCCTTTTCAGGTATACGGCCCAGGATCTCCGTTACCCAGCCGCCCACGGAATTGTTCTCCGAATCTGGCTCGACTCCGAACCGGTCCGCGAAATCTTCCAGGTTCATAAGGCCGTTGACGATGTAGCCGCCTTCGGGATCGGGCAGCACATTCTGGGTCTCCTCGTCGTGCTCGTCTAAGATCTCGCCCACCAGCTCTTCGATGATGTCTTCCATGGTGACGATGCCGGAAGTCCCGCCGTACTCGTCTACCACCACGCATATGTGGGTCTTGTGCTTTTTCATAAGCTTCAGGACCGCGTCTATCTTTTCGCCGCCGTTGACGAAAACGGGCGGCTTCATAAGTTCTCCCAGGGGCTTGGGACTGATGCCCTCGGGCGTGAAAAAGTCTTTATAGTGGATGATGCCCACGATGTTGTCCAGGTCGTCCTCGTATACCGGAAGCCTCGAAAAACCGCTGCTTACGAATATCTCGGCGATCCTGGTTTTGTCCTCGTCGATGCTGACCGCGTTCATTTCCGTCCGGTGGGTCAATATCTCGTCCGCGGTGCTCTCGGCAAATTCCAGCGCGTTCACCAGGAGTTCTCCCTCTCCTGGGTCAATGGCGCCCTCTTTCTCCACTTCCTCCAGCATCAGCAGCAGTTCTTCCTGGGTGACGCTTTTGGAACTGTCGGACCCGAAGAGCTTACCGATAAGCTTCTTCCAGGCGGAGAAAAGGAAATTCACCGGCTTCAGAATTACGACCAGCACGGTGAGCGCCGGAGCGGCAAAGGCCGCAAAGCTTTCAGGGTAGTCCTTGGCAATGCTCTTGGGCGTTACCTCGCCGAATATCAGCACCACCACGGTGATCACCGCCGTCGACACGCTGGCGCCCGCGTTTCCGATGAGCCGGACAAACAGGATCGTAGCCGCGGAGGCCAGGGCGATATTGACGATGTTGTTCCCCACCAGAATGCTGGAAAGCAGGCTGTCGTAGTTCTCGTAGAGCTTAAGAGCCCTTGACGCGCCTTTCCTGCCTCCCTCTGCCATAAGCTTCAGGCGGTTCTTGTTCAACGTGGAATATGCGGTCTCGGAAGCGGAAAAAAATGCCGAACAAATGAGACAACAGATGATTATGATCATCTCGGTCATATGCAGCACCTCTTTCCGCGTCTTTCGACCTTTCTGTTCAAGACCGTTCCCCGTGCTTCACCCGTATAAGGGTGTCCGGGAACGTCTCCATCCGAAGAAACGTCCATATCAGCCGAAGAGACCTTTCACTTTGTCTACAACGCCGCCCAGTCCGGAGGCCTTGCCGGAGATCTCCTTCTGGACTTTCTCGGTAATGGATTTTACCTGGTCCGCAGGAAGATCGACTCCGATGAGCCCTTCTACCGTCTTGACCGGATCTTTGGTGAAGTTGGCCGCGATGGAAGGGTCGTTCTTAACTTTGTTTACGATGTCGCTTACGATCTTTTTGATATCCATATTCAGATACCCCTTTCTTATATTCTGTCGCGCGCGTCGCGCGTTATTCAGATCTGTACGATGGCCTGCCGCCTGCCGTCAAACTCCCAGGAAGCTTCCGAAGTCCGAGAAGTGGGACGTGCAGGGACCGCCTTTTGTGAAGATGATGCTGAAATCGGTGGTGCCCGCAGTCCTGGCCAGCTTCAAAACTATCCTGTTGCTGCCTCTGTGGAGCTGCACGTTCTTGATATGCATATTTTCGGGAGTCCAGTGCTCCGTATCGTCGCTGTATGCCACCAGATCTCCGTCGATCCACATTTTAAAAGCGTCGGAATGGCCTATCTGAAGGTTCGCCACCGTGTCCTCCGGCACGAACAGTCCCTTCACCATATAGATCACGCAGGGCATCGTGTTTTTCATGATATCCGAAAAACTGAACCGGTCGCCGGTGATATATGCCGGGAAGCCCTGGTATTTGGGATCCTGCAGGAGCTCTTCTGACAACACTCCGCCTCCCAGAAGCTGGTCTTCCAGATATTCTTTATCCATATCCGCCTTCATATTCAGGTGGAACTGGCGCATCTTCGTAAGCGCCTCATTCTCCGTGGCGGCGGGGCCGAGCCCGGCGTAATAGCTGTCTCCTGCCTTGGGAGGAGCCACGTACGTGACGTTCTCCCAGAAAGGTCCGTACACTTTCCAGACCTGGTCTCCTACGAAACCGAACTGGAAGTCGTGGGTCTCGCCCTTCTTAAGAGTCACGTTTACGGTGAGGATGTTCTTTTCCATCAGCACCGGGATGTCTTTAGGAACGCTGAGAGTGAACGTCAGTTCAGGCTTGAACAACCCGAAATTGAACTTCTGAGCAGCAGGTTTCACCGTAAATCCTTCGGGAGGTGTTACCGTGACCGTGCCTCCCTCTGCGATCTGCTTTCCGGAAGGGATAAGTTTGACCTTTATCTGCTTTACGTCGCCGGGGCGTACGGACGGTTTGCCGTCGGGGTACGTGAAAACCACTTTGACAGGGAAACGGGGCACGGCGGGTTCGAAGGCGGAAGGAATGTCTTCCGGCACGTCCTTGACGTCGAATTTGTTGTTTTTCGGGGCAAAAAGCATTGACGCGCGGACAACGTCCTCGGCCAGATCTTTCACGCTGTACGACCGCCTGGTGATCTCCGCGCCCAGTTTGTACTCCTGGTCCGGTATCTGGTATTTTTCGAGTATGGCTTCTCCGCCGAGCCGCAGGCCCATGATGGCTCCCACGGTGGCACAGGTGCAGTCAGTATCGAAGCCGCAGTTCAGCGCCAGCATAGTGGTGGCGGTAAGGTCTTCGTGGCCCAGCAACAGCGCCGCTATGATGATGCCCATATTCTGGAACATATTGGTACAGTCGCTGTGGCCGTAGTCGCGAAGTACGCGGCTGAATACCGCGTTGATATCGGCGTAGTCTTCGCACCACTGGAGCACGTCGCCTACCAGTTTATAGAATTTCGACGAAGAGTCGATGTACTTGAGAGACTTGATCACGAGCTCTCTCAGGGAATATTTGTCGTTGAACGCCATAGACTCCATTGCAGCGAGATATTGCTCTGCTATGATGGATTCGCCGTCGTGGTCGAGGCAACCGTCTTTTGCGGCCAGCTGCGCTGCCATTTTGGGGTTCAGGGGCGCCATGCAGGCCCATATCTCGGACCTTATCGGGCAGCCCATACCCTCGTGGTAGAAAACGTTGTTGAACTTGCCCGTAAAGGGCGGTTTGAGACCCAGCTCGAAATTCTTTTTGAAAGTGGCATACTCGCCGGGAGAAGGAGGATATTTTTCGTAAAACGCCTTGGCAAGATCCAGGGACGAGAAATCGGGGCCTACCTGCTCGATGACGCTGAGCCAGAGCACCTGAAGGTCAAGGTCGTCGTTGGGAAGCATCACCGCGAACAGTTCGGGAGTGAAATCCACGTCCATCCTGCCCTTGTACCCTTCGTAAGGGGCTCCTATGGTGCCGCAAATGCATTTTCCCAGCCAGCAGCCGTATACTTTATCCGTAAAATCTCTCCATCTGTAAGCCATTGCCGTTTCAACCTCCGTATCCGGATCGAAAGGCCGGATATCTGATATTTTATTGTAACATTATCGAGCGTTTTTAGCAAGGCGGTTAATCGACCGGAAAACCGTTTCAAACTCTTTTTTCGGGACGCCGCGTTGTCATCTTATCCTGAACCAGGGGCCTATCGGTCTGCCGTCCCATTTTTTGCCGCAGGAAGAATAGTCAAACAACGTGGCTTCCCTGCCGTCTTTGTCTTTAAAGACCGCCGTAAGCGCACGTTCCGACGCTTTGGGAAGCCTGTCCACAGTGCCTGGGCGTATGTTGCAGCGAGACAATGCAGCTTCATCGAACGCACCTGCAGGAAGCGGCGCGTCAAAGCCTTCCGCCGTCTCTTCAAGTTCCGGGGTCAATACCAGCGTTCCGTATTTTACGCATATCCGCTCTTTCGCCCGCGGATCCTGTTCTCTAATCTCTCCGGCAACTGTCTCCGACCCGTATATCACGGGGCGTTCGATCTCGGGCCTTATCTCGAATTCAACGGATATCACGTCTCCATCCTTGAAGCTTCCCCGCAGCGAAACGTGTCCCTTCTCCTGTTTCAGCTCCTTAGCGCTGCCGTTTATCGCGACGCGGTAATTACGGCACCAGCCTGGTATCCTCACGTTGATAACGGTCTCTGGCCGAGGCTCTGCCGGACAATCCGCTCCGGAGCAGCCATTCTCCCCGACCGGCAGCGTGATAATGATGTCCGCCTTACCGATGTAAGGATAATCCGTTTCGATCCTGAAACCGAACCGCCCTTCCGGAAGGTCTAAGAGCGCTTCGCCGGGGATCAAATGATCTATGAATAATTCACACTTCCCGTTGTCCTCTTGACACCTCACCGACGACAGGCCGGTGACCGCGGCGCCCAGGCTGCCGATACAGGCGCAGCAGCCGTAATAATTGCCCTCAGGGAATACCATGAAACCGCCTATCTGCCTTCCGCGCCTTCCCAGCGTCAAGGGACTGTAGCTGTCGAAAGGCAGGAATTCGGGTATTATATTCCCGCCCATCTTTTTAAGCCTGGGCTCCACCTGCTTTTCCGTGTTCAAGGCGCCCAGATATGCATTGAAGAAGGACCTTTCCAACGCGTCGGCGAACTCCGGATCTCCGAACTCGGCGTACAGCCGTGCGAAGAATTTCATCATCGTTACGGTGACGCAGGTCTCCTGGGCGATCTCGCACACGCCCATGCTGCTCTGGCGGAAGAATGAATGGTCGAACAGTTCGTGAGTCATGCCCCCGGAGCCTATCACTGTGAAATCGGATGTCAGCACACGTTTGCCGAAATCGTGTACAGCCTGTTTGTATCCCTCGTTATTCGTTACGATGGCATATTCCAGCAATCCTTCCATGCAGGATATCATCTCGTAAGCTTTCGTCACCGGATAAGTGTACGGGTCGATCTCGTTCCGCCGGGCAAGTTCGAAAATGTTGTCGCCGTCGATGCCTCCGCAGGACACTATATGTTCCGCGAACCGGAGCAGCTTCTTCTCGCCTGTAAGGCCGTA
>JAEFAM010000090.1 GCA_016287565.1 Clostridia bacterium | reverse complement strand
TTCCACCCATCCCGGCCTCGACGCCCACGTGGAAGGCAGGATAGTCATACTTGATTAAGCCGCGGCAAGGTGGTATGATTTCCTTCGAAAAAACCGCCAAAACGCGGAAAAAACATCATCAGAGGCATTGACGATGACAATTATTGATCTGCTTGAACAAAACGCTAAAAGTGCCGGGGGAGAAGTTGCCCTGGTGGAATTCAACCCCAACATCCGGTCCAGAAAAGAAGACTGGAAGGAATTCAGCCTTAACGAAGGCGGCACGGACGCGAAACTGAGAAAAGAACTCACCTGGGGCGAATTCGATTCGAAAGCCAACCGCGTTGCCAACTATCTTCTGTCCCAGGGCGTGAAGAAAGGCGACAAGGTGGCCATCCTTCTGATGAACTGCCTCGAATGGCTGCCCATCTATTTCGGAGTGCTGAAGACCGGCGCGCTGGCCGTGCCCATGAACTACAGGTACACTTCCGAGGAGATAAGTTACTGCCTCGACCTTTCGGATTCCACTTATCTGATATTCGGGCAGGAGTTCATAACACGTATCGAAGATATTCTTGACGGCCTCAAAAACATAAAGCTTCTGTATTGCGCCTCGGGGCTCCACGACACGATCCCGCCTTTCGCCACGGATCTTCTGGAGATGCTGGACTACGCTTCCAGCGCCAAGCCGAAGATCTCGGCCACGCTTACGGAAGAGGATTTCGCGGCCATATATTTCTCCTCCGGCACCACCGGTTTCCCCAAGGCCATACTCCACAAACACAGGTCACTCATCAATTCCTGCCGAACCGAGCAGAAGCATCACGGCCAGACCAAAGACGACGTGTTCATCTGCATACCTCCTCTGTACCATACCGGCGCCAAGATGCACTGGTTCGGATCGCTGCTGTCCTGCAGCCGGGCGGTGCTGCTCCGGGGCGTGACTCCCGAGTGGATCGTCAGGACCGTTGCCCTGGAAAAGGCGACCATCGTGTGGCTGCTGGTGCCCTGGGCCCAGGATATACTCGACGCCGTCGAGCGTGGAGACATCGACCTGGGCGAATACGACCTGTCCAGCTGGAGGCTCATGCACATAGGCGCACAGCCGGTGCCCCCTTCGCTGATCAGAAGGTGGAAAGAGTATTTCCCGAAGCACGAGTACGATACCAACTACGGATTGTCCGAGTCCATCGGTCCCGGCTGCGTCCATCTGGGCGTGGAGAACATCGACCACGTGGGCGCCATCGGCAAGGCCGGATACCTCTGGGAGACCAGGATCTGCGACGAAAACGGAACGGACGTTGTCCCCGGCCAGGTGGGAGAACTGTGGGTCAAGGGCCCCGGCGTCATGACCTGCTACTATAAGAATCCCGAGGCCACCGCGGAAGTGCTCCACGGAGACTGGCTGGCCACCGGCGACATGGCCAGGGAAGACGAGCAGGGCTTCATCTACCTGGTAGACCGCAAGAAAGACGTCATCATCACCGGAGGCGAGAACCTTTATCCCGTGCAGATAGAGGACTATTTAAGAGAACACGACGCCATTAAGGACGTGGCGGTGATAGGGCTGCCGGACAAACGGCTGGGCGAGATCGCCGCGGCCATCATAGAGGTCAAGCCGGGCATGACGCTCACAGAGGAAGAGGTCAACGAATTCTGCCAGGGCATGCCTCGCTACAAGCGCCCCAGGCGCGTCATATTCGCCGACGTGCCCAGGAATCCCACGGGCAAGATCGAGAAGCCTCGCCTCAGAGAGATCTACTGCAGCGAGCGTCTCGTAGAGGCCCAGACCACGTCGTGACAAATAACAACAGATAAGGTCCCGCCGGCGATACGGCGGGATCTCGTTTAAAATAACGGAACAAAAGATCGGAAAGATCTGAATGATCGATATGTGATCGGAAGAAAGGACCGGTAGAGTAGAAATGATATACAGCGAGATCGATTATTTGAGCGGCTCTCTGGGAATGCACACGCGGGCGCTGGTGCTGATCCCCCAGGACAGGTCGAGGGCGGTGTACGGCAAGAACGGGGACGCGTTCCGGGTGATGTACCTGCTGCACGGATTGTCCGACGACGAGACCATATGGATGCGGCGCACTTCCATCGAGAGGTACGCGGAACAGTACGGCATTGTCGTGGTGATGCCCAGGGGAGACAGGAGCTTTTATTGCGACCTTGACACCGGCTCCAGGTATTTCGAGTTTGTTTCCAGGGAACTTCCGGATATGGTATCCTTCAGCTTCAACGTTTCGGACAGGCGGGAGGACACTTTCGCCGCGGGCCTTTCCATGGGCGGCTACGGTGCCTTGAAACTGGCGCTGGGGGCTCCGGACAGATTCTGCTCCGCCGCGTCTTTCTCCGCCGTGACCGACTGGCCGGGCATTCTCAAGAATATGTTCCCGGGACTGATGGGGTCTCATTACGACTGCCCTCCCTGCGACGATCTATATTATCTGGCGGACAATTTTGGCAACGATTTCCCGAAACCGGACGTGTTCATCGGCTGCGGCACCGAGGACGTGCTGCTTCCCGAAAGCCGCAATTTCAGGGACAAATTGAGATCGCTGGGATTTAAGGTGGAATATAAAGAATCCGCCGGTACGCACAGCTGGGAATTCTGGGACGAATATATAAGATACGCGCTGGAATTTTTCTTCGGAAGGGGTTGAACCGCATGCTTGAACTCAAAGTGCTGCACTCGCTGGCAAAGATCTGGCCCGATATGGACGTGGACGGCGGCGCGGTGGTGAGCGGGGGAGAGATGCTGCTGAACGAGCGGCACAATTTCCAGGTGGCATACCGTCTTACCGACCGGCCTCACTGGGGCGTGGGCGTGCGTGTGGAATCGGACCTGGGAGAAGCGCTCAGCGTCAGATTCATCGAAAACGTACCCTGCGACCATCCCGTGTTTGCCGGCAACGAAGACGTGTGCGAGCATCCGCTTCCCGGCCTGATGCCTGACCTTCTGCGCCCCATACCGCCGGTGCTCTGGGCGTACAAAACGATCTGGAGAGGCCTGTGGCTTACCGTTGACGCGGAAAAATACGACGTCACGCCGGGAGAGCATACTATCCGGATCATAATGAACGACGATAAGGAGATCGCTGCGGAGTACAGGCTCACCGTGTACAACTACAGGCTGCCGGATCAGGAACTTCCGGTGACCAACTGGTTCCATTCGGACGGACTGTGCAATTATTACGGCGTGAGATTCTGCTCCGAAAAATACTGGGAGATACTGGAAAATTTCGTGACCTGCGCGGTGCGTGGCGGCGTTAATGCCATTCTGGTCCCTGTATTCACGCCTCCTCTGGATACGGCCCAGGGCTGGGAGCGCCTTACGACCCAGCTGGTGAAAGTGTACCTTTCCGCAGACGGCGCCTGGTCTTTCGACTTCTCGGACCTCAGGAGATACATAGAGATCTGCCTGAAATGCAGAGCTAAATATCTGGAGATATCTCACCTGTATACCCAGTGGGGCTGCCGCAACGCGCCCAAGGTCATGGGGACCGGCCCTGACGGCGTCCTGAGGCGCCTTTTCGGCTGGGAAACGGACGGGACGGGTCCTGAGTACTCCGCGTTCCTCCGCGCCTTCCTGGGGCAATTAAAGCCCTTTTTGGAGGACATGGGCGTTTTCGGCAAATGCTTCTTCCACGTGTCCGACGAGCCGGACTGGTCCATGCGGGATCAGTACGCCAAGGGCGCCGCGCTCATCCGGGAGTTCGTTCCCGAGATGCAGATAATCGACGCCATCAGCGATCCTGAATTCTATATCCACGGGCTCATCAGCACGCCGGTGGCCGCGCTCACTTCCATCGACCGGTTCATCGACGCGGATATCAAGAACCTCTGGGGATACTACTGCTGCGGCCAGATCCGCACTTCCAACAGGTTCCTGGCAACGCCTTCCTACCGCAACAGGGTGCTGGGCTGCCAGCTGTTCAGGTACGACATAAAAGGCTTCCTCCAGTGGGGGTACAATTTCTACAACTCGCATCTCTCCTACGAGAGCGTGGATCCCTTCGCTTCGTCCACCGGCGGAGGCTGGGTCCCCGGCGGTGACACGTACCAGGTGTATCCCGGCCCCGGCTGCAAGCCTCTGGAATCCATGCGTTTCAACGTCTTCGCCGAAGCGCTGGCGGATTACCGGGCCCTGAAGGCGCTGCTGGACAGCGGCAATGCCGGTTCCCGCGACGAGATCTCCCACGCCCTGGGCATCGACGAACTGCCCTTCGTAGATTTCAAAACCTCCGCCGCCCAGCTGATGTCCATCAGGAGCCGCGTCAACAAACTGCTCGCCGGCTTCTGACAACGGCATAACGACGCGCTTAGAAGAAAAGCGTCAAAAAAATCAATTGACAAGCCCGTCCGAAAGTTGTACTATAAGCGTCCGGACGGGCTTGTAGCTCAGTTGGGAGAGCGCTGCGTTCGCAACGCAGAGGTCATGGGTTCGAATCCCACCAGGTCCATATGACGAAGGGCACACCATCTGGTGTGCCCTTCGTCATATCGCTCAGAAGGGGATTCGAACCGAGCGTTAGCAAAAATAAAAGGACTTGAGACTTAAGTGAAAAGTGCGTAGAAACAAGCCGGTGGCTTGTTTCAGCGAGGAGGGGCCCTGGGCGGAACCGATCTATTAAGATGCACGCTCGGTTTCGCCGGGCGAATCCCACCAGGTCCAACAAAATAGGATTGCCGCATTGTTCAGGGGTTCTTTTTCTTTTAGGGAAACGAGGATTACTGCTTTCCCGTAAACTTTCCTCTTTTTTGGGCGGAAGAAAGAATAACATATTCCGCTTGGAGGGCAAGACCTTACACGCTTTTAAATGGTGTTGGCTGTCCTGTTTGTAGACGGGAAAAAGCAACAAAAACTAAGGCTCGTACCGATGCTGAGTTTGTCGATGAACTATATGCCATTAATCCAAACATTACAGTAATTTCATATTATAAGGCTATAAAAGAGCGAGTAGATGTTCGTTGTGTTGTTTGCGGCCATGAGTGGTCGCCTGTGGCGTACTCTTTGCTTTCTGGCAAAGGATGTCCACACTGTAGTGCAATTGAAGGAGCAAAGAAGCGAAAGGGTCGGCTTGCCGCCAAAAGTAATGAGCGATTCTTAAAAGAAGTAAGAGAAATTAACCCTACAATTGAGATTCTTAGTGAATATACGAATAATAAGACGAAAGTCCTTGCGAGATGTTTAATTTACAATCATGAATGGACTGTTGTTCCAGCGAGTCTATTAAACGGTCACGGATGCCCAGTATGCGCTCGAAAGAGTTGAGCATTTATAATGTTTTAATGGTACTTTTCAGCCTAACTAATTGTTCGACTTAAGTCCTAATAGTTCCATATGAAAAGAGCCTGTCAGGGGTATGTGCTATGTCCAAAATGGGCGTTAACGCATACAATTTTTTATTTTTAATAAATTTGTATTCGTTAACTTGACTTTTCGGATATCGGGCGGTATAATAATGCTGACCTAAAAACAGGAGGTTCTTATGAAACTTTTTTCCAGAGAAAACTATCTGAAAAAGATCCGCGGTTTTTACGACGCGGACGATATAATTAAAGTCATTACCGGTGTCCGTCGCTGCGGTAAATCAAGTCTTATGGCGACGATTTCAGATGAGATCAGACAGTCCGGCGTTCCGGAAGAGAACATCATATACATTGACCTTGATCTTCGCCCGAATAAAGGCATAGAAACGGCCGATCAACTTGAATCTCTTATACTAAAAAAAGGGACTGCACAAGGAAGAAAATACCTGTTTGTTGATGAAATTCAGAACGTCACCGGTTTTGAAGCAGTTATCAACGGATTCAGGACAGAGGGCGATTGGTCAATATTCATTACCGGTTCCAATTCGTATCTTCTAAGCGGAGAATTGATTACAAAGCTTACCGGCCGTTATATCGAGTTCGAGATGTTTCCGCTTTCCTTTGAGGAGTACGAGGAAATGAAACGATTTTATGGCAAGGAAATCAACACCAATCCGTTGGCCGAACTGAACGCCTACATTACCGAGGGCGGTTTTCCCCGGGCAATGTTCTTCGATACCCTCGCCGACAAGCGTAGATACGTTATGGGCGTCATTGACGAAATATTTGAAAAAGACATCCGAAAACGCGTCAAGATCCGCAGCAGAGAAACTTTTGAAACCGTTATGCGTTATGTCATCAACAATTTCGGCGCTACCGCCAGCCTGCGTAATATCTGTAATGAGCTGAACAGAGCCGGAACGGCAGTTACGATAAATACTGTCGTCCGATACGTAAAAGTGCTTGTCGACGCCAAGATCCTTTATGAATGTCCTCGCTTTGATCTTAAATCCAAAAGATCCCTTCAGGGAGAGAAGAAATACTACCTTCCCGATCTCAGCTTCTTTTTCGCGAGGAATACCGACAACCGTATAAACTACGGTCCGGTGCTTGAAAATATCGTTTTTGTCTATGCACGAAGCAAGGATTACTCCGTAAGCGTCGGACGGATCGGAAAACTCGAATGCGACTTTATCCTCCGTGATACAAATCTGTCTTATTCCTACGTCCAGGCAGCCTACACTATCAGCAACAGGGAGACGGAAGACCGAGAGTACAGATCGCTGGAAAGCATCAAAGATAATTACCCAAAATATGTCATGACGACCGACTATCTGCTTCAAAAACGAAGCGGGATAGCCAACGTGAATTTGATCGATTTCATAAAAGCAGGGCAGTTGTTCTGATCACCGCCTCATCTCTTTTATTTGCCCCTCTTTCCCCCAGAAACATTTGACACTCCGCCCTCCGCGGCGTATAATGATCCCCGCAAGGCAAAGGCGTCTTGGGTCTATCCCGGG
>JAEFAM010000089.1 GCA_016287565.1 Clostridia bacterium | reverse complement strand
CGAATACGTGGGCTACTCCATAACCAACTCCTCCGGCCTGGCAATGTTCACAGTCAAGAACTCTGAAAACCGCCGCCTGTATTTCTACGTGTACTTAAGAGACCGTGAGCCCGAAGTGTCGGCGTTCTCTAAAGACCTCCGGCAGATCATGTCCGGTGACTACTATTCCTACGGCCGCCCCGGCGAGACCGGCCTGGCCTGCTATTACAAATACGTCTTCGCCACAGACGACCGCGACGGCATCTACACCGTCTCTTTCGTAAACAGACAGACCGGAGAAACGGCAGAAGTAAAGGCCAATATGCTCGACTGGTTCTTCGTGTTGGCGGACTGCACGAGGTACAACATAAATCCCGGGTACAAAGACCCGGAGACGGGCAACCTCGTTGATGTTCCCTGCCTGTACTCCTGGCCGGGGCTGGAAGGCCACATCGACGCCATCTGCTACGTGGAAGGCGGGTCCGTGGACAACGACGCGACCATTGCCGCGGACTTCCCGCACCTGGATTATAAAGTGGAAGGCATGCATATCACGATCTATTTGGACGGCGAGCCGAGGGATCCGTGGGCGTAGCGGGATCCGGCGGATCCGGCGAAATTGTTTGAGACCTTCCCGCCATTTGTCAAAACTGCATAAAAACAGGCCGAAACGCAGGTGATCATTCTGCATTTCGGCCATTATCAGGTCGGAGTGGCGAGACTCGAACTCGCGGCGTCCTGCTCCCAAAGCAGGTGCCCTACCAACTGGGCCACACCCCGATATGTATTATTCTGTTTTTCTGGTTGGGGTCAGATAAGTGGTCAAACACACTTTGGCTCTGACTCGAACCTCTTGTTTTCTCCGTTTTTCACGCTTTTTCGCCGTTTTTCGGCGTTATCCGCGGCGGTAAGGTGAAAGCTGTCTCTAGCTCCCAAACCACGCGCGCTACCAGCTGCGCTACACCCCGGACAGCGAGCGGAATATTAACATATCGACGGGGGAGATGTCAACCGCGCCCGGCGCTGCGTGCGTGAAAGGCTTTGACCCGGAGGGGCGCATAAACCACGTGCCGCAGTGTTGACCCGCGCGGGAGGGGCGTGGTATGATAGGCGGCGAAATGATTGAACCATTGAACGAGGTGATCCTGTGAACCCGCTGCTTCCGAGAAGTTTTTTTATGGCTGACGCCGAGGCGCACGTGCTGCCCGACGGGCGGCTCTACATAGTCGGATCCACCGATATTTCGGGCTGCAGGGATTATTGCGGGCCCTGGTACCATATATGGTCCACGGATGATCCGGAGCTGCGGACGTGGGTGGATCACGGGCAGATATTCAGCAACGAGGCCGGTTCGCCGGGGATACCCTGGGCGCCGGGGACGCCGCTCTACGCTCCGGACCTGGCTTACAAGGACGGCAGGTATTATCTGTACGTTTGCGGCGCCAACAATTTCGAGGCGGTAGCGTCTGCGGACAGCCCGGCGGGTCCTTACGGCGACGTGAAGCGCATAGAAGGGGCGGACGGAGACAGCATCGATCCCACCGTGTTCGTTGACGACGACGGTACCGCGTACTATCTGTGGGGCCAGTTCCATCTTCGGGGCGCAAAATTGAAGGACAATATGTACGAACTTGACCGGGCGTCGTTGACGGACAACATCCTCACCGAGCAAGAGCACGGTTTTCACGAGGGCGCGTCGCTGAGAAAGATCAACGGCAGGTACTATATAGTGTTCACCGATATTTCCCGGGGTCGCGCCACCTGCATGTCCTATGCTGTTGCCGATCATCCACTGGGCCCTTATAAGAGGGGCGGCGTCATCGTTGACAACACATATTGCGACCCGAAGTCCTGGAACGATCACGGCTCGATCCAGTACTATAAAGGCAGATGGTTCGTGTTCTACCACCGCTCTACGCAGAACGGCGTCACCTGCCGGCGGGTGTGCGCAGAGCCGTTGACCGTGCTGCCGGACGGGAGCATCCCGGAAGTGCCTATGACCACCAACGGAGCAGAACCGCCCCTCAGTGCTTTTGGCGTTATTGACGCAGCGTGCGCGTCGAGGATGAAGGGCGATCTGTATATCACTCCCTGCGAAGCCGGGGAGATCCGCGCGGTGGACGATGCGGGTGACAACGCCGGGTACAACGCAGGGGACGATGCGGGTGACAACGCATATGTAAGCGTGCGCGAAAAACTTACCGATTGCGGCGGGGGCAACTGGACCGACGCCTGGGCGGAATACCGCTCCCTGGATTTCGGCGATGGCGCGGGACGATTTTTCGTGACCGCGTCCGGAAAAGGGAGTATAATATTGATGGCGGAAGGGCTGGGGCAGATTGCCCGGGCGGAACTTTCGCCGGGAGCCGCAGCGGCGCCGGAGACCGTGAGCGTCAAGACCGACGTGGTGATCAGTGGCGTGAAAGCGGTGTGGCTGCTGTTCCGGGGGAGCGGCATTGACACGTATTCGTTCGGGTTCGAGCCGTGAGGGCATTGCCTATGCTGCGGCCGCTGACGGGGCGCGTAGACACCGGAAAGTCCGGGGCGTGAAAGGAAAGATAGATCGATGTCTGAACAGGTAGATTATTCATATAAATTCGGGACAAGGACGCCCGTGGTCTTCAGCGACCCTCTTACGGGGCGCGAACTGGCGGTGCGCACCAACGGCATGGTGTTTGTGACGGAGCTTGCCGAATTTAAAAGCAAAGAAGAACTGAAAGCGGAGGTCGTCGGCTTTGCGGAGGAGTCCGTGGGCAATACCTTCCTGGCGCTGCCTTCTCAATTCAACTGCGCAAATCTGAACGCTCAGCGTGAACTGTTCGAGGAGACGCTCCGGATCGGGCTGGCTGAGCAGAGCATAACCGCCCACGTGCACATGGCGCCGTTCCGGTTCGAGGAAGAGTGCGAAGCGGCGGTGCGGCAATACCTGAAGGAGCATCCGGAGGCCGTGGAAGCGGCCGCGGCAACTGCTTCAGCTTCGGCAGGAGCGGGGACGTCGTCGACAACGGGCGCAGCTGGAGCAGCCGGTGCGGTTCCGGCTGCGGCTCAGGGAGGAGCCAGGCCCGAACGCCCCGATGGCAAGGGCAAACCGGGCGAAAGACCCGGGACCGGTTTCTCCGGCACCGGCAGGCCTTCCTTCTGCAGAGAGTGCGGCAGGCGCCTGTCCGAGAACGACAAATTCTGCCGCAACTGCGGCGCCAAGACCGATTGACGCGGCCCTGCCCGCCGGTCAGGCGTTCAGGTGGTCAGGTCTCCAGCAGCGCCGCCAGATCGATGGCCGTCTCCCAGGGCCTGCACAGGGTGCCCGCCTGATTGCCGCCCTCGTAATATTCGCTAAACGATCCAAACTCGTCTCGCATGGACAGCATCTCCGAGGCGAGTTTTTCGTTGTATCCCAGGCAGTACATAATGAATCCCGGCTCGTAACCCACCGTTTTTGAACGGCGGGGCAATTCCTCCAGCGTCTTCTCCGCAGCCTCCCGGATCTTGTCCACGGGGATCAGCGAATCGGCCACGGTAAACGCCGGCGACAATACCGCCGCTTCCGTAACGTAGCGCTTTCCGCCGTTGCCCGCCGCGCTTTTGCTCTGGCTTTGACCTTCTCCCTGCCCGTTCAGCGCGAGCCACTGCTCCAGGCCCGGTTCGGGCTTCAGACCGGCGCCCTTCTTTGCCGCAAAACATTTCGGGCAAACGTAATTGCCGTCATTGTCCCTGTACCCGATGCCGAATCCGTGGCTGCAGTTCAGCACGCCTCCGGGCCTGAAGGGAGGCGCGTAGCCGCTGTCCGGATCGTTGCAATATAATTGACCTTCGGGGCCGGTGAAATGCTTGCCGAAGCCCTCAGTAATGAGCTGGAGATCCCGGGAAATATCCACGATAAGCTCGGTGCCGAGGCCGGAGACCAGCTCTTTTATCGCCAGCACCCGCAATATGGATTCGTGATATATCGACGTGGCCTCCATAGAGCCGTCGTTGATGGCGCTCCGGGGCAGCAGGCCTCCCGCGATGTACGTTTCGTCGCCGTTGAATGGGATCATGCCGTTGGACAATACCGAGTGCTGCGCGGCCAGGCAATATTTGATCAGCGGCAATCCTTTCCTCACCGTTTCCATATCGCCGGTGGCTTTCAGGTAGTCCGTCAACATCATCACGACGTACCCGGTGATCTCTGCGTTGTCGTTTTCGTGCACGTGGAACGCGTACTCTCCGGCTCCCTGTGCGTTCTGGATGCGGCCGTACCTGTCGAATACGCCTATATAATATTCCATCATCTTCTTAGCGCGCCCGTGGGCCCCGGCGGCCAGCAGGAAACGCAGCACGCCGTAATTGTCGCGCACGTAAATGAGGCGGTAATTATAGCCCGCCAGCACGCCGCCGTGCACAGACTGCTGGGAAGCGATGACGTCGTAGGCGTCGCATACTTCACGGTAATACCGGTGGGAAGGGGCCACCGTCAATTCCCGCTCCGGCCGCAGGAGTTTGTCCCCGACGAATAACTTCCGCCCGCCGAAGGGGACGTTTTGGGGATATTTTGCGGCAATTTCGAAAGCTTCCGCCATATAGAACGAGAAAGAAAAGATCAATTGACCGAACCCTTCCACCGCCACTTTCGCGGTCAACGGCTCCGAGGGGTCGAATAAGATCCTGCAGTCGCCCGTTGCCCTCATTGCCGCGTATCTGAACCGCGCGGAAGGGTAGCCCACGGGTCTGCCGTCTTCAAGCATATAAGTGTAGATCATATTGCCGGGCCTGGTCTCCGCCATCAGCGTGTCGCCGAGGTGAGTGGGGGAGAAGCGGCCGTAGGGGGAGCGCACCGTGATCACGGCGCTGCCTTCGATCTGGCGTATGAACAGAAAGCTGCCCGGAGGAGCAAAGTCGATAATCCTGAGCATTGGCGCGTCGTCGTTTGCGTTCGGACCGCCCGCGGCTTCGTGGCAGAAGGCCACGTGGGACAGTTTTTTCGTGATGACGTCTTCTTTCCTGTTGCCCGGAAATTCCGATTCCAGCTCGAAAGCTTTGGGCGACGAATATTCCGGCCCTGCCAGGTCGAATACGTCCGTGCCGCGCCCGTAAGCGCAAATGTTGCCGTTGCCGAGACAATGCACCGTCATAGCGATCCCTCCTTTTATCTGTAAAGAGCCCGGTATTCCCTGGGAGAGACGCCGGACACCGACGTGAACGCTTCGGTGAACCGCGCCTGGCTGGTATAGCCCACCTGGGCTCCGATCTCGGACAAGGTGAGGCTTGTAGTCCGGAGCAGTTCCATTGCCCGCTTGATCCTGGCGGAACGCATGTAGGCGGCCACGGGCATGCCGAATACTTTTTTGAATTCAGATTTCAGCGTAGTGGTGTTTATGTGGAATTTCCGGGAGAGGTCTTCCACCGTCACCCTGCGGCTCAGGTCTTCCAGCAGGTAATCGTGGATCTCCGTTACCACGCCTATCTGGGTGTCGAAAATGCCTTCCGGGGACAATTCTTCGCAGGTGGGGCAGGTGAGTTCCACTATGTCTTCGATTATCGTGTGCAGCGCCTGGGCCCTGGGGGAAGGCGCGGCGGTGTAATATACTTCTTTTCCTTCCCGGCGGCTCACGATGAGCCCCGCGGTCTTCAGCAGTTTAAGATGGTGGGACAATGCCGGGCTTGACAGTCTCATCAGAGACGACAGGTTTACCACGCATTCTTCGCAGTGGCAAAGCAGCCAGAACAGTTCCAGCCGGTTTCCGTCGCTGAGCATTTTGAAGATCTCCGAAACATCTCCGAATATCTCCCTGCCGGGCATTTCCGCGATAATATTCTGCGGCAGCGTACCGTGATCGTGCGGCAGTTTTTTGAGCTCCATATCCATCGCCTCCCGGGACAATTCTAACATTTCCTTTTTGGAAATGCAATTTTCCCGAAAGGAAGTGTTTTGTCCCGGGATATTGACGCGCCGTAGGGCATGGTGCATAATCAGGTCAACGATTAAATAATTGTTTAATTGTTAACATGAATGTTAAATTGATGATAATCGAAGCGCGGAGGAGGAACGGGACAATGAAAAAAACGTACGCTGTCGAAGTGGATTGCGCGAACTGCGCCAACAAAATGGAAGAAGCCGCTGCGAAAGTCGACGGAGTGGTCAATGCCGGCGTGAATTTCATGACTCAGAAAATGACGGTGGAATTTGCGGAAGGCGCGGACGTTGACGCGGTGATGAAAAAAGTGCGCAAGCAGTGCAAAAAAGTGGAAGACGATTGCGAGATCTACCTTTGATCGTTATCATCCGGACGGGGCTTTGACATGAAAGCGAAGCATAAAAAATTATTGGTACGTATCATTATCTCCATGGTGCTGACGGCGGCGCTAATCGTTATGAAAGTTCTGGGGAAGCCGGAACTTCCCAAAATGGCGCTTTTGCTGATCAGCCTGGTGCCCTATCTGATAGTCGGTTACGACGTGCTGCTCAAGGCGGCGAAACGGATCCTCCGTGGCCAGGTGCTGGATGAGTGCTTCCTGATGAGCATCGCCACCATCGGCGCCTTCGTGCTGGGATACATAGGCGACGGGGACTTTTACGAAGCTCCCGCCGTGATGCTGTTTTACCAGATCGGGGAACTGTTTCAGGGCCTGGCTGTGGATAAAAGCCGCAGAAATATCGCCAAGATCATGGATATCCGGCCCGACCGGGCGAATCTGCTCGATCCTGAGACCTGCGAGCTCAGCGTGGTCAGCCCCGACGAAGTGGAAGTCGGCAGCGCCATATTGATCAAACCCGGTGAAAAAGTACCCATCGACGGCACAGTGGAGCGCGGCGAGTCCAACGTCGACACGGCGGCGCTGACGGGGGAGAGCGTGCCCAGGACCATGCGGGCCGGAGACGAGGTGCTGTCCGGTTCCGTCAATCTCACTTCCGAACTGGTGCTGAGGACGACGAAGGAATTCGGCGAGTCTGCCGTTTCCCGTATACTTGAGCTGGTGGAAAGCGCCGGAGACAGGAAGTCGAGATCCGAAAATTTTATTGCCCGGTTTGCCAGGATATATACTCCCGCTGTCTGTATCGCCGCGCTGCTGCTGGCGCTGATCCCGCCGCTGTTCAGCATCGCCGTGCTTAAGTCAGACCCCTCCTGGAACGTGTGGCTGTACCGCGCCCTGGCTTTCCTGGTGGCCTCCTGCCCCTGCGCCCTCGTAGTGAGCATACCGCTGGGATTCTTCGCCGGACTGGGCGGAGCCGGACGGGAACGAATCCTGATCAACGGATCCAAT
>JAEFAM010000088.1 GCA_016287565.1 Clostridia bacterium | reverse complement strand
TATACGGGGTACACGTTGACGACGAAACGGCGCAGCCTTGGAATTACGCTAAAATAATACCGGCAATCTCGAAAGACGGGCTGGTGCCGCGGCTCAACCAGCTGCCCTATTTTGCCACCTGGTTGTTCGACAACTACCGCGGGTTCATAGAGGACACCATCATTGCCACGGGAAAAGAATATTACGGCGTGCTCAGCTACGACCAGTATCCGTTCCCGTACAACGGCGGCGACCCGGATATGTTCTACAACCTCGACCTGTTCCGGCAGATCGGATTGAAATACGGCGTACCCACTTCGTTCTATGTCCAGTCCATCGGAGAAGGCGGCAATTTCCGCCGCACCAACGGGGGAGAGATCCGCTACCACACTTCTGCGGGACTGGCGTACGGCCTCAAATCGATGTCATATTTTACCTGGTGGACGACCGGTTTCTGCGACCCCAAAGATTACGCGATCATCTCGCCCTACGGCGAAAAAACTTCCATTTACGATGACGTGGCGGAGATCAACGGCAATATCCTTAAAGTGGGACCCTTGCTGGTGCGGCTCGACGCGCTGGAAGTCTACCACACCGGCGGCTATGAATCCGCCATCACGGTCTGCAAGGAAAAAGACGTGCCCCTCTACGCCGAGCCGAAGGGGGACTACGGACTCATCATTTCTCTGATGGAAGACAGGGAGACCGGCCGCGATTATATAATGCTGGTCAACAAAAATTATAAAGATAACGTGACTTACGAGCTGTCCGTGTCTAAAGATCTGACCTATCTGTACGACTGCTCCAACGGTTCCTACGAGCCTCTGGATATCAGCAGTGGCAAGGTCAGTTTCGATTTCAAGCCAGGCGGTTTCGTGCTTCTGGCTGCCGGCCAGCATGACGAGATAGTAAGCCGCGTTCTGGACGCTGGGGACAATCTGGCAGAGAACAAGCCGGTTGCCGCGGACCACGTGGAGCCCGGTGGAGGTTATTACGCATATTGCGTCACCGACGGCATAAGGGACTCCGAAACGACCACGGCGAGGGGATACCATTTGGAAAAGAAGACCGGGTATCTGGAAGTTGACCTGGGCCGCGTCACCGCCGTAAACCGCGTCGATCTGTATCCCACCGGTTCGAATTACACGCGCGGAAATCTGTTCCCGAGGGGATTTCGCATCGAACTTTCCACCGACGGAGAAAACTGGACGGAAGTGGTGTCCAGAACGGATTATACCGACGCGCAAAAGTCCATACCCAGCTTCAGTTTTGCAAGGATGGACGCCCGGTACGTGCGCTTTACGGTGACACAGCCCTCCGACGACGGCAGCTATGAACTGGGAGAGATCGAGATATACAACGACGACGGCAGTATCCCTGCGCCTGACGATAGCGCCTTTTATGCAGACGCTTCCGTTGCGGAAAAAGGGCAGAACATCGCTATGGGCAAGAGCGTCAAGGCGTCTTCTAACCTGGGCGGCGAATGGGACAAGGACCACGTGACGGACGGCGATCTGACCACGAATTTCAGTTCCGCACTGAACCGCCATCCCACCGAAGACGGCGTGGAATGGGTGCGCATCGACCTGGGCGCCGAGCTGGAATTCAACGAGGTCAGGGTTTATCCCAGAGGCGACGGACAGCATTTCCCGTACAATTTCCGCATAGAGATCTCCGACGACGGCAAAGAATTCACTTCGATCTACGAGTGCGACGTGCCCGAACTGCCTTCGAAGGGGCAGGCGTCGATCTGTAAACTGGACAAGGTTTACACCGCCCGGTACGTGCGCATATACGCGTACAAACTCCGGGACCAGAAAGGCTTCAACGACGGCCATCTGATGCAGTTGAGAGAAGTGGAAATATATTATAACTGACTCGGATAACTGACTCGGGCTCAGGTCCTTCCGCGGCCGTCACGCCTTTTTATCAATGAACTGATCCACGGGACAAAGCGCCGCCGTCAACTTTCTTGTGCCCGATGCGTTTTTTACCGTTAACAGCAAAACGGTTTGCTTCGGCATAAGCAGAGGTGGTATAATGGCGCCGGACGTCGATCGACAGGTTTGAGGTATATTGAGCAATGAAGAGCTATTTTGAACAGGAAGAATGGTACCGGGAATTTCTGGCTGCCGAAGAACACGTTTTGTGGACCGGAAAGACGGAAAGAGCGTTCGCCTTTTATCCGATATATCTGTTCGTCATCCCTTTTATGTGCGTCTGGTGCGGCGGCGTAATTACCGCCACCGTGTCCATCCTCAAGGAAGTCATAAGCGGCGGAGAGAATCCGCTGAGTCTGCTTTTTATGTTGCCGTTCTGGGCGGGAGGCGGCTTTTTCGTGTATATGCTTTTCATCCGGCCGGTACTGCGCCGTAAAAATACCAGATACGCCGTGACAAATAAGCGTGTGATGGAATATTACAAAGGCAGTTTCAACGCGCTCTTTACCGGTACGCATACGCCTGTCAGCATATCAAAGATCAGCAAACGGGGGACCGGAACGGTAACGGTGGGATACCAGAACGGCCCATATAACTCGAACCTGTCGCTGAAACTCCCGGTGCTGAACAACGGAATAATAGAAATAACCGACATAGCGGAGCCGCGCAAGGTATACGACCTGATCGTAAATCAGGGCGAAACGTGAAGGAACGGGGCCAAAGAAACGTGAAGGGACGGGGCCAAAAGAGAAGGACAACGTTGAAAAAAACGCAAAAATATAATATAATCGTTGACGAAATATAACGTTGACCGTGTTTTAGAAGAGAAACAACAACTTTTCAGGAAAGGATAACGACAATGAAAAAGTTCGTAAAAGTATTGCTGGCATTGACGCTGGCGGTCATGATGGCATTGCCGTCTGTAACGTTCGCCGAAGAAGCCGAAACAGAAGTCACTAATAAAACCGAATGGCTGGGCGGCGAAAATCTGGGAATGGCCATAGATATTTCCGGAAACACGAACAGTTCGCTGGCTTGCCAGTTCGTCATCAAATCGCCCGCTCTCCGCATCGAGACCTGCTGCCCCACCTGGTCCAGGCCTAACGGAGGATTCCTCACCGTATCTCTG
Source organism: Clostridia bacterium (assembly GCA_016287565.1). GTDB lineage: Bacteria > Bacillota > Clostridia > UBA1212 > UBA1255 > UBA1255. The sequence goes on along the minus strand of JAEFAM010000088.1, from coordinate 4,245 downwards.
TACGCTTTCGACACGAACTATGAGAAGTCTATTGCCGGAAAGCCCATCGCAGAGACCGTCTTTGAAGAATTCGACGACAACGCCTGGCTCGGCCTGGATTTCCCCGAGACGGACCCGCTGAAGCCCGGCGAGTACGTATTTATGCTTCACGACGGCATCGAAGGCTGCCCCAGCGGCGCGTGGCTCGACAAACCCACTGACAGGGAGATATTCTACAACGACGGGTACGTTGACACTGAATATTCTTTGAGAGGGAAGGTCACCTTCGTCGGCGATCCCGAAGAAAAATTCGGCACTCCCACGCAGCCCGAGCCCGAGGCCACCGAGGATCCGGGCACCGAAAAGTCCGACAAGCCTTATATGGATTTCACTTTGATGCTCTCCGATCCGGACCTTGAGTTTATTATGACTGCCGGAGGAGGCGCGTCCTTAGAGTTCGAAGACGACGTTTTGAAGATATTTGTCAACGCGGGTTCCGACGACCCTCAGCTCAGTTTCACCTTCGAAGGATACGGAGACCTGCCCGGCGTTCCGGTCGTTGAACATCCGATAATGCTCATCAAGCTGCGCAGGGTCAACGACACCGATCCTACCGTTGCCGAGATATTCTTCTATACCGAGGATTCTCCCGGCGCTAAGGCGGGCAACAACTTCCGGTTCGATTATGAGAACACCACGGACTGGCAGTACGTTATGATCGACCTTTCGTCCAACAGGCGCTGCCGCGTATATTTCACCGGATTCAGATTCGACATGTTCGACCACGCACCTGACGGAGGCGAGCTGGAGGTCGCCTGGGTGACGTTTTTCGATACGAAGGAAGCGGCCCAGAACTTCAACGGCGACTTCTCTCCGTATATCGTTGTCACGCCCGCGCCCACTAAAAAGCCCACCGCCGAACCTACCGCGGAGCCTACCCAGGCGCCGGCAACGGAATTACCCGACGTCACTTCTGCTCCGGCCACCGACGTTCCGGCTAAGACCGGCGACAAGAGCGGCGACGAGAAGGGCAATAAAGTGAACCCGGCCATATTCGTCGTGATCGGAGTCGTTGCAGCGGCTGCCGTCGCGGCTGTCATCATAATCGCGGCGAAGAAGAAAAAGGAGAAGTAAGGTTATAACGTGTTAGAAACGAAAGCACCCGTCATCCTGATATTTTGAGATGACGGGTGTTTTTTTTGCATGTTTTTAGTTTTTGCTGAGAATATCAATTATTCTCGATTTTTATTGCTGTTTAATAGATGATATCCAATTTGTTCTCATATTGCGAGCATCTGTTTTGGTATCCAGTAACAGTACTTGAAAGTGTGGAATATGACCCTGTAGGTGAAACGGCCCAATTGTAATAATTTGCAAGTTCTGAATAATACGATACTAAAGTGGTATATCCAGTTTCATTGTCATACTGTCCAGACATTTCCTCTACCGACTTTTTCCCTTCAAGTATTAATTCGCGTATTGAATCTGCCATTTCCTCCAAGATTGTTTCCGCTACTTCTATTGCACCGGAGTTACTACGCAGGAGGGCCATGGCATATAAGTTGGTAGTCTCGTAGTTATGTTTTTCAAGGCACGTAATAACGGCATTACGAACGAGATTTTCTTTAACTCCTAAAGTATTTGCATAGGCCTTAATAGTATCGTCTCCGGTATAATATTTCTCCGCTCTGTATATTGCAAAGTACCAAGCACGTTCTATTTTGTCGGCCATATAATCAATATAAGTACGTGCGTTCGCGAATGCTTTTAAGGCATAAGCCCCTTTTACTTTATCAGAAGACTTTACGTCTACATATCCGCATCTTGTACAAACGCCATCTTTAAGCGAATGTCCAAGCGCCGAACCAGTAGTTGCACCGCACCGGGTGCACTTCTTGGGTTCAGTACAGGTTGCGTCTTTATAATTATGACCAAGAGCAGATCCTTGTGTCGCTCCGCATCTTGTGCATTTTTGTGGTTGCGTACATGTTGCACTCTGGTAATTGTGTCCTAAAGGATCTCCAGTTATTTCGCCGCATGTCTTACAGATTTGAGGCTCAGTACAAGTTGCCTCACTATTTTTGTGGCCTAAAGCTTCGCCTTCTGTTTTTCCGCAAACAGAACATGTTTTAGGAGAAATGCAAGTTGCATCTTGCCAAATGTGATCTGTTATAGGAATATTCCTGGTTTCATATTCCCCACAGGCACAAGTGCGCTTCTCTTCTCCTTCTTCAATACATGTTGCTTCTTTTTCTGTCGTCCAATCTCCAAATTCGTGAGTGTGCGGTTTGACACAACTAAACATCGTAGCCATAACTGCTAACACTAACAAAACCAGCACTAATTTTTTCATGGAATTTCCTCCCGTGTTTTTTTATCTGCTTCTTAACGAACAGGCTCAAAAATTAAAGACAAATATAGTATTAAAAAAGTTGCCAATTTTTATATTGTTCAACTTATTTTGTGCTGAACCGTAACAGCCATCTTAATAGAATCAAACTGGGAAAAAAGCAATCAATTAAACAATAACGCCCTTTTCGATTGTCAGAGGATAAACAGATCCATTTGTATTTATTGAGTGAAAATCATATAATACCATACCGGGCGAGATCAGGGACCGCCGGAAAGCGGGAGAGATCCGTTGACAGCCCGAAAAGGAGGAAGATAAATGCCTTTTTCAACATATCTTGACAATATGAGAAGCGATTGCCGCGAGCTGGTGGAAGCCCTCGGCAGGTATTTCGACTACGTGAGCATACTGGGCACGGACGTGCGCGCCACGGTCTACCGGGCGGACAGGAACATGTCTATGATCCGGGACGGAGAAGGGGAGTGCGGCTTCGTCATTAAAATGCACAGCGGCCGCTCGTTCTTCGAATATTCCTGCGACGATATCAAGGGCGACAAGCAGGCGCTGGCGGAGCATATCGCGGCGTCCGTTAAGCTTTCCGGAGAACTCGGCGAGAAGCAGATAGAAGCGGCCCGGGTGCAGGACGTCCCGATGAAGCGGGATTTCGCGCGGGAGACGGACTTCGGCGAATATACGGACGAAACGCTGCTGGGCATCTGCCGCGAGCTCGTCGACGGCATGATCTCGAGGGATGAAAAAGTGCTGAACGCCATCGGCATGATACAGCCCTACACCGTGTCTAAACTGTTCATAACCAAAAACCGCGAACTTTCGCAGCATTACGGCTGGGCCAACGGCTACGCGGTCGCTATCTACAGCGACGGCAGGATGGTAGAGGCGCGAAAGATCGAAGGTTCCGACAAGCTGTCCGAGGTCATCGAAAAGGCCCGTGCTTCGCTGGACGGCGTCATCGACCTCGCCCGGCATCTGGCCACCGCAAAGCCCATAAAACCCGGCATTTACGACGTGATAACCGACAGTTCCATCACCGGATTGATCGCCCACGAAGCCTTCGGCCACGGCGTGGAGATGGATCAGTTCGTAAAAGACAGGGCTTTGGCTAAATATTGCGTGGGTCAATACGTTGCCTCGCCCATAACCAATATGCACGACGGCGCTGCGGCAACGCATTCGGTGGCGTCCTACTTCTTTGACGACGACGGCGTTCTGGCCCAGGATACCCAGATCATAAAAGACGGAGTGCTCGTGGCCGGATTGTCCGATCTGGCATCCGCCACCCAGCTGGGCACTGCACCCACCGGCAACGGCCGCCGTGACAATTACCGCCGCAAGGCTTATTCGCGCATGACCAACACCTTTTTCACGCCGGGCACCGACAAACTGGAAGATATGATCGCATCCGTAAAGCACGGCTATATGCTGTTCGATACCAACAACGGCATGGAAGATCCTAAAAACTGGCAGATCCAGTGCACCGCGGAGTACGGAATAGAGATCGTGGACGGCAAGCTCACGGATAATTACGTTTCACCCGTAGTGATGAGCGGTTTCGTGCCTGATCTGCTCAAGTCCATCTCGATGATCTCGGGCAATTTCAAGATCGACGGCGCGGGCTACTGCGGCAAGGGCTACAAAGAATGGGTGCGCGTCTCCGACGGCGGCCCTAATCTGAAAGTGAGGGTGAAATTAGGATGAACGAGAGCGGAAATTTGAAAAAAATAAAAGAGATACTGGACCGCACGGAAGGCGTTGACGCGTACCGTATCACCGGGTGCGCCACCGTCTCCTACGAACTGTTTTTCGTGCACCGCAGGCTGGAGACAGTACGCAGCACCGATACGGCGGCGACGGACGTTACCGTTTACGTGGATCACGACGGCAAGCTGGGCGACTCA
>JAEFAM010000087.1 GCA_016287565.1 Clostridia bacterium | reverse complement strand
GACCAGCGCGATCGCGTTGTAGTGGGATTTGTATGACGAGCATGCGGCAAGGCAGAGTATGAGGGCCGCGAGCAGCGCCGGGAAATAAACCGCGGATCTGATCTTCTTCATGGTTCATTCTCCTTTTTTCGGTAAATCAGCCCCGACAGGGCCGTGAAGACAGGCTTGATATAGCAAAGCGTAACTGCGACAAACGCAGTGAACGCGAGACGGATGAAGTAGACCAGCCACCCCCGGTCTTTGTTCAGAAAAGGCAGACCGCTTACAGGCGGATCGACTACGTACATAAAGTTTACGCGGCTGACAAATTCCACCGCCTTCTTTCCTTCTCCGTCGACTGCGTATTCCACGACATCGTAGGTCATGCTGTTTATATAGACAGCGATCAGTCCCATAAGCGCAAGCATCTTCAGCGCCGACGCATAATCGTTGATGTCCCATTCCATCTCGCCGCTCTTCAGCAGCAGGCAGACCGAAAAAACCGCTATGACGGTATGGTATGAAAAATACTGAAACGTCAGAATAAGCGATTCAAGCGATGAGGAAGTCGGGATCATTATCGCCGCGATACCGCCTATGAGGCAGGTCGGGATCATAAACGCCATGATCGCGCGCTTCAGTTTTTCGTTCTTTGAAAAGTTCAGCACCGCGATGAAGATCAGCTGGACCGAGCAGAGATGAAAAGGAAGATCTGTTTTCGGGAGATATCCGCCGTAGACATCCTCGTTTGCCAGGATATAGTAAAAAACCTTTACCGTCTCCGAAACGATGCCGACACAAAGCAGAAGCCTGAACCATTTAGTTATTTCAAGCCTGCGAAGAAATACGCACATAAGAATTCCCGCGGTAATGCACACCGCCAGAGCGATCAGATGTCTGGTTCCGAACATGACTGCCTCTTTTCTGCCGTGCTGCAGAGCGCCGCGGCTGTTTTTCGATATTATTATATATTATATCGGCGGTTCTGTCAACCATTCCTTCTTTCGGGCGATATCGCGTCTTATCCCGTCACCGCGATTGAAAACCGCGGCGGAAAGTGATATAATATAATAAAACTTACCGAAGAGGGGAAGAAAAAATGGCTGAAGCGGTCACCGGGATCGATTCCTTCCTTATGATAGGCCAGTCGAACATGGCCGGCCGGGGAGATATAGGCACGGTCGGGGAGATATCCCATCCAGATCTCTACATGCTGCGCAACTGCCGCTGGCAGACGCTGAGCGAACCTGTCAATCCCGACCGGGGGATATTCGCCGGAAAATACCGCTCGGGCGTCAGTCTCGCTCCCGAGTTCGCACTGAGATACCGGGAACACACCGGCAGGCGGGTCGGGCTCATACCCTGCGCCGACGGCGGATCGTCGCTCGACAGCTGGCAGAAGGGCGGCCCTCTCTACGAGAACGCTCTCTTCCAGACGCGGATGGCGATGAGGATCTCGACCCTGAAGGGCATCCTCTGGCACCAGGGCGAGGCCGAGGTGAAGCACCCCGACCGCGTCGCGAGCTACCCCGCCAGGTTTGAGAAGCTCATCGGCGACCTCTTCGCCGACCTCGGCATCGCGCCTGTCCCCGTCATCGCGGGGGAACTCGGGCTCTACCTGCTTCAGCGCGGCGAGTCATACTCGGCGGTGCCTGACTTCAACCGTCAGCTGCGGTCGGTCTCGCTCGGAACCGGCGTCTTCGGAGTCGCCTCAGCCGAGGGTCTGACATGCAGGCCGGACATCCTTCACTTCGACGCTCAGTCGCTGAGGGAGTTCGGCGACAGGTATTTTGAAGTCTATCTGAAGCTGACAGAAGGAGAATAAGACTATGAAAAAACACACATGTTACGCGGAGATCAGACGCCAGCTGGGCGCGGGATTCGCCGCGGCGCTGATGCTGCTTGCCTGCACCTGCTCCTCCTGCGCCCGCGGAACGCCGTCGGTCGATAGCGAGCCCGCCGGGACCGGTACCGACATGACCTCCGCGCCCGGTGAGGCCGGAGGCGCGAACGAAACGACCGGGTCCGCGGGATCCGAGACCGATCCGCCCGAAACGACCGAAGCTCCCGCAGCGGAAGAGCATTCTGTCCTGGACGGCAAAAAGGTCATCTTCATCGGGAACTCGATGATATACTACGGCGGAGTAGTGACAAAGGGCGGATACCGCGGCGTCGACACCGGCCTCTTTTACCGGATCTGCCGCGCGAACGGAGACAAGACCACCGTCATCGACTGCACCTACGGCAACCATCATCTCTACGACTTCACCGGAAAATGCCGGACCGAGGGATGCGACGTCGGCGTCGGAGGAGATCTGCTGCAGGGGCTCGACCTCTCGACCTTCGACTATGTCTTCATGTCTGAATCGGGGAACAACAACTCGAATTTCGTGACCGACGTCCGGAACGTGATGGCGAGGTTCCCGAACCCGGACACCGTCTTCGTCTACATGTGCCACACCTACAGTTACGACAAAGGCCACACCAAAGTGACCGGTCAGCTTGAAGCGCTGCGGCGGCTGGGCGTTATCATCGCCGACTGGGGCCACATCTGCTACGACCTCTACTCGGGCAACGTCAGGAACCCGAAGGCGACAGTGAGATATGTCAAGAACACCTTCGTCAACAGCGTCTCGGGCGACTCGCACCACCCGAATCCCCTCGCGGGGTACATCGCTGCGCTGACCTGCTACTGCGCCGTCACCGGGCGGAGCGCCGTCGGACAGAGCTGGGGCGACATAACGTCGGTGATGTACGGATCGGGATCGGTCTCATATGCCGGGTATACGAACAAGTACTACACCTCGGGGAACTCGAACTTCACCGATGTTTTCGATTCCCCCGAGGACATGACGGGCATACAGGGACTGATCGACGAATACGTCGCGAAGTGGAAGAAATAAGCGATCATTTCCAAAATTGAAAAAACTGTTGACAACATTCCTTAAATAGAATATAATAATGTCAAATATGACATCTTTGGGATCTGACTCCTCGGAAAAACCAACTTAACCGGCATATAGCCGGAGACAAAGGAGTTACAGATGAAAAGATCGACACCCAGAAGGATCAGCACGATTTCTCTCATAATGGCGCTGGCCCTTGTTTTTTCAACTTTTCCCGCATTTGCCCTGGATGTTGGTAACGGTGCAAAATCAACCGATATGTCAAAGCCCGACGTTCCTTTTTCATTTACGCTTGAAGAAGGAGACCTTGCATTTTCAGAACTGAAAAACGCGGTACTTGACCCTGCCGATATACCTGATGTAATCAGTCCGTCGCTTGCGGCTGAGCGGGAACACGTGAACAGGCTGTACGCCCAGGAGCCGGACGATTATACAGTCATGTTCCAGAACCGGGACGGTTCAAAAACCACATATGTGTTTTCCAAACCGGTAAAAATCGGAAGAAATTCGCTTTCGGCGGCAGCGCTTGCGGGCAGTTCTTCCGAGGATGTTTTTGCCTTTTCATCACACGGGCTTGACTACAAAATCGGTTCATCGCTCCGAGCGCTTGACAGACTTGACAAATCTTTTTTAGACAGAAAAATCTATTATTATAACATTGGTTACGCGGAAATAACAAAGACATCCGGACGCCTCGTTTCACAAGGAACCGAAATAACAGAAGATGTCAGAGAATGGAGCCGTGGCAAAGTAATGCCCGGAAGCCGGCTTTCATCTCCTTCCGGGACTTCTGACGATATTGGATCGTCCGGCAGTTATGTCCTTATGTACACTGCTTCTGAAATGGCGGGGATCGTAAACCTGAAAAACCATTACACTCAAACATATCTAAAAAACAACAGTCAGGCACCTGTGCTGTCCGCCGCGACTTCCATTTATCTGACGACAACTCCATACAGATGGGTTCTTCAGTACTATACCGCAGGCAGATATATCATTAAAAGTATGTATGGCTTCACCAGTTCTTCGCAACTGATGTTGAAATATAACAGCACCTATACCTCGGTATCTCTTGAATCAGGAACAAACACCAACGCATTATGGACAATAGATTCCGAAAGTAACGGAAGCGGAATACTCTATTATTATCTTCGGCCTTATGTGGCGGGAGGAACAGAAAAAGCCTTAAACAGTTCCCTTGGATTTACGAACGCGGCTGCCGGAAGCTGCACAAGCCAGTGCGGATGGCAGATCCTCAACAAAAGAGACATACCGGTTTCTGTTACACCGAAGCAGAATGCCGTGGTATCTATTGAAAGTGATGTGATCAATCTGCTGACCATAATACCGTCTGATGCCGAAACAATGATAAACTGGTGCGGAGACTCAAACAATCTGTTTGACGACCAGGGGGATTATACTGTTTTCTCATTAAGCGGTAAGCATCACATCTGGATGGAGGAGCTGTATTCCGGGCTGACGATAGCGGAAGATGATGAATGGTGTGTTCTGATATACGACAATCACAATTTGTTCGAGAACAACCGGACATATATGATAAGGCCGTATATTTCAGACAACACAAATTATGCGACGTCAAATCTGCTGACCCTTACAAAAACTGCAGATTCCAGCTCAAATTCATTATCCGCCATACCACTGTACAACGGGAACAACTCATCCTATTCCGCGAAGTGGACAGATAAATCGCAGACTTTTACTTTTTCCTACCTGGAGACCGGAAAATACAAGATAGGGGCGACGCTTGCATCTGAGCAGTATTTGAATGTTCCGGAGTATAATTCAACATATAATTCGAATGATTTTTCAAACTATACTATGACGTATCAGGAAGACGTCTGCAACTGGATAGGATACGCAGGAATGGAGAGTATTGCAGAAAATTCTGCGGTGTCAAAGGCATCAAGCAGAGATTGGCGAATCATTCCTGCGGGAACGATCAGTATCGGCGGTTCGACATACGGAAAGTATTGCATTGTATATGTTGATTCTGGCGGAACGACAAAAGCACTGAACCATACGGTTAGCAATGGCAACGGAGTAACTGTGGGCCTGTTTTCCGACGACGAAACATCAGTTTGGGTGATCAATAAAGTCGGCTTGAATGTACCGTGGATAAAGCAAACGCAGACAACATGGTGCGGATATGCAACTTTGCTTCAGGCAATATACGGCGCCGGAACCGAACAGGCACTGATAAACTCGATACATTGCGGCGGAAATATGTTGCACAAACAGCAGAAAAAACTAAAAAAACGTTTGAACTATTCTGATGCTATGTATCAATACTCAGTTTGCGAAAGAATCAACTCGGGTTCATATTTGCCCCCCGGAGTATTTGATAATTTGCATTGTAATTACAACAGAACAGTTGGACAAAGCGTAAATTTATTTCATGGTACTCAAATAACAAACACCAAGCAAAAATTCATAAATGTACTGACAGGAAGCTTTGAGACCGGATGGATACCGTTTATGCTAACTGAAACAGCCGGGGTGCCATATAATTACAGCGGCACCGCCCACTACATTGCCATTGTCGGATATGATTCCGTAAGCGATACAGTTTTGTTGTCAAACTGTCATTGTGGCAATAATACCGGGGGCATTTATTGTGTTGATGCGGGTTCGGTTTATAACAACATATATACCTTGTTTTATTCCGTTTCTGTACAAAGTTGAGGTGATTATCTTGAATATAAAAAAAATAATTTGCCTTATTTCCGCCGTCCTGATCGTTTTGATAAATCTGTCACTGACGGCTTATGCTGCCGAAACGACCATTTCGGATACTGAAGCGAAAAAGCTGATCCTGGGTGCCCACAACCTTTATCTGACATATCAGGACGGAATATACGATACAGTTAAACATGAAATAGTAACGACAACAAAAGAGGCGGTTTCAAAGGAAGCAAAAAAAATCTACATCGAAGAGATTGCGGATGATATGTGGATGTACCGCTGCGATCTGGGAGCCGAGTATTGCAAGTCATTTGACGGACTGCCTTATATTGAAAAGGATGTCCAAGGGTGGTTTGACGGTATGAAATACCAGATTTATAATATTGACGGAAAGCGCATCGACATGTATAACCATGGACTTACATACCTGGAAAACGCCGACGGAACGATAACTTTTATTCCGTTTATTGCTCAGAGTCTCCGGCAATACTATCTGGTACGCGAATACTCAGAAGAGGCCTTTGTTGATTATCCGACAATAACACCAACAAGGACCGACGAGATTTTCATAAGCGATCTGACAGGAAACGCCGAATCCGCAATTTGTAATGTAATTGTCTATCTTGATGATGGATACTTGTCCGGATCGGTGACTCTTATGGACGTCGAATTCAGAAATACCGATTCAGGATGGAGAATATCGGGCGGAAAACTGGTAAATGCTTTTTCAAACTGGTACGATGAATCTATGAAGAAGTATTACGATAACGACGAGAAATATATTCCTCCGCGGGCTGCTATCGTTGGCGGGGATACTGCTTCCGCTGTTGCAACTTATGCTGTCAGGATGAAGGATCCGGGCGGTTATTATGTATACGAAAAAGAAGGAAAGCCTTATTCCCCTTTTTACGACGAAGCGTTCAAAGACGGCATTGAATTCAGCGACTGGAGGATGATCTGGTTTAAAGGAGATATGTGTGCTTTTGCTTTGAAAAGCAGTGAAGACGGAAAAACTTACGATGCAATTTTCAAATATGACCCGGATTTTGTGAGTTACCATTATATGGCAAGTTCCAGTGGAGGAATAATCAATATCAACTGGGACAAGCCTCTTTCTCTTGTTGGAAACTGGAGGCTGGTTGGCGGAGGGGTTTACGAAATGGCCACGGGCAAGACAGACGTCGCGCCATATACGGGAGAGTCGGGGGATTTCACAGGATCTGTTATTACGATGAGCATAATTGCAGTTCTGTCCTTCTGTTTATCAACAATGCTTGTCGTTCGCCGGAAGCGCAAAGCCGATCTGTCGCAATAATTGCCATAGAAATCAGACAGATCCCGACGGTTACGTAAATTGCTGCCCGCGCCAGCTATCGCTCTTTTTGAACTGTGCGGAACCGCAGGGAAAGATTATAACCTGATCACTGAAACAAATGACGCATCAAGCGTAAGGCAACTTGCGCTCAATGCGTCATTTTTTACCGTTGCGATTCAATAATACAACACTGCTTCGGAGTTTATCACTCTTATATCAAAACTATCCGACGCAGGAGGCGATATTGTACAGGTTGATTCCTATGATCACGAACATCGTGAAGATGTAAAAGCCGGATATCGTCTTTTCCGACAGCTTTCTGTTGAGGAAGGTGCCGGTCAGCGAGCCTCCGACGGCGACCGCGACCAGTATCGCCGTATGCAGCCAGTTCATGTCCGCAGACATGAGCTCGCCTGTCGCAAGGCCGGTCAGCAGATTGCTGATCTGCGCGAAGATTATTATCAGCAGCTAGTTGATCGACGCCCACTTCATGT
>JAEFAM010000086.1 GCA_016287565.1 Clostridia bacterium | reverse complement strand
TGGTGCGGCCGCCCAGCTCCTCCCTGGGGATCCTCACGTCTTCCGATTCGATATCGAATATTTTACGGACAAGGGAAAATCCGTTGGAATGGACGCCGGACGAAGGCAGCGCGATGACCACGTCCCCCGCTTCCATACGTTTGTTGTCAATGATCTTTTCTTTGTCGACGATGCCGGTGGCGTATCCGGCAAGGTCGTACTCGTCCTCTGGATAGAATCCGGGCATCTCGGCGGTCTCTCCTCCGATCAGCGCGCTGCCGGCCTGTATGCAGCCTTCGCAGACGCCCTTCACGATCTGGGCGATCCGCTCGGGCACGTTCTTGCCGCAGGCGATGTAGTCGAGGAAGAAGAGGGGCCTGGCGCCGCAGCAGATGACGTCGTTGACGCACATGGCCACGCAGTCGATGCCTACGGTGTCGTGTTTGCCCGAAACGAAAGCCAGCTTTAGCTTAGTTCCCACTCCGTCGGTACCGCTGACCAGCACCGGCGTCTTCATACCGGAGATGTCTGGCTGGAAAAGGCCTCCGAAGCCTCCCACGTCGGAGCACACGCCGGGAGTTATGGTCCGGCTGATATGCTCCTTCATAAGTTCCACGCTCCTGTACCCGGCGGTGATGTCAACGCCTGCGCTTGCGTAGCTGTCAGATCTCGATTGTTTGTTCATACAGGTACCTCCATATTGACCGGTGCCTTGAAACGCCTCTGAGGGCATTCCAGGCTCATTCACGGCCGTTCCAGCAGTACGTACAGAGCTTGCACTCGTCGATGCCGATGGAACTTACGATCCCTTCCAGGGACTGGAACTCCAGGGACGCGAAATTGAATTTGTCGCTGATGGCTTTTCTGAGCTTCTTGCCGCGCTCGGTGCTGCCGTCGCTGTATTCTTCGATGTGTTTGAAGCCTTCCTCCCCTTCCAGTTCCATAATCACCCGTCTGGCGATGAGCTCCATGTCGCTGGTGGAGCGGGAGAAGTTAAGATATTTGCAGCCGAACATGATAGGAGGACAGGCGGAGCGCATATGCACTTCTTTAGCGCCGTTCTCGTAAAGGAATTCTACCGTCTCTTTAAGCTGGGTGCCGCGGACGATGGAGTCGTCGACGAACAGCAGTTTTTTCCCCTGTATCAGTTCGTGCACGGGGATCTGTTTCATCTTGGCCACCTTATCCCGTTCGACCTGGTTCGGGGGCATGAAGCTTCTGGGCCAGGTGGGCGTGTATTTGATGAAGGGCCTTGCAAAGGGCACCCGGCTCTCGTTGGCGTATCCGATGGCGTGGGGCGTTCCCGAATCCGGCACGCCGCTGACGTAGTCGATATCACGGGCCTTGCCCTCTTCCGCGTCGTGATCGGCCATTATCCTGCCGTTCTTGTAGCGCATCGTCTCCACGTTGACACCTTCGTAGTTGGAGGTGGGATAGCCGTAATAGGACCACAGGAAGGCGCATATGCGCATCTTGTCCCCGGGCTCCGAAAGCGTCTCGACGCTTTCCGCGGACAATTCCACTATCTCTCCCGGACCCAGTTCCTTTACGATCTCGTAGCCCAGCTTGAGGCAGGCGAAGGATTCGAAGGTCAGGCAATGACCGTCGGCGTCCTTGCCGATTATCACGGGCAGTCTTCCCAGCCTGTCGCGGGCGGCAATTATCTTGCCGTCGTCTTTCAGGATCACGATGGATGCGGTGCCGCTTATCAGTTCCTGGGCGAATCTGATACCGTCCCTGAAGTTGTCCTTCTGGTTGATCAGCGCCGCGCACAGTTCAACGGAGTTGATCCCGCCGCCGGATATGGCGTCGAAATGCTCTCCGTATTCGTTGAAGCACTTCTCCAGCAGCTCTTCGCTGTTGTTGATGATGCCTACCATGCATATTGCGTAGGTGCCGAGCCTGGACCTGATCAGCAGGGGCTGAGGGTCCGAATCGCTGATGCAGCCGATGGCCGCGGTGCCCTGCATCTCGTCGAATATGTGCTCGAACTTCGTCCTGAAAGGAGAATTGTTTATGTTGTGGATGGCTCTCTGGAGCCCCTCGCCTTCTTTATACGAGGCCATGCCGCCCCGGCGTGTCCCCAGATGGGAATGGTAGTCCGTTCCGAAAAAAACGTCCGCGATGCAGTCTCTTTTGCTTACCGCGCCGAAAAATCCGCCCATTTCAAGCCTCCGGGATCAAGCGAAAAACAGTTCAGAAAGGGTCATGGGCTGGATGTACTGTCCGTCTTTGTAGACTCTCATATTGCCCGAAGCGATCTCGTCGATGAGCATCACGTTGCCCTCGGCGTCGTACCCGAATTCGAATTTGATATCGTAGAGCTCCAGGCCTCTCTTTTCCATTTCTTCGGCCACCACGGCGGTGACTTTCTTGGTCATCTCCTTGATGTCGTCGTACTGTTTTGCGCTCATGATGCCCAGTTCGATGAGGCCGTCTTTGGTCACCAGGGGATCGCCCTTGGCGTCGTTCTTGAAGGTCATCTCGACGTAGGAGTCCAGTTTGGCTCCTTCTTCCACGTATTCGCTGTACCTTCTGTAAAAGCTTCCTACGGCTCTTAAGCGGCAGATGACTTCCAGCCCTTTTCCGAACACTTTGGCGGGAAGGACTTCCATCGTTGTATTTTTAAGATCCGCGCTGACGTAATGGGTGACCACGCCGGCCTGGATCAGTTTTTCGAAGAAGTATATGGACATCCTGAGGTTCACGTCGCCCACGCCTTCGATGGTGAGTCCGATGGAGTTCTCTCCGGGATCGAACACGCCGTCCTTGCCGGTGCAGTCGTCCTTGAACTTAAGCAGATAATTGCCGTTGTCCAGCGCGAATACGTCTTTCGTCTTTCCTGAATAAACCAGTTTCTTTTCCATTTTTGTTTCCCCCGATCATGAATGAATAATATATAACTAATAGCTGTTTCCTTGTGTAACCGGACCTCTTCCTGCGGTTTCAGGGCCTCCGGGACAAAAAACAAGAGGCACTTCCGCAGGGTCTCAGTCCTCCAGTCGTGCCTCTATTCCCGCGTCTTTCTCAAGTACGGTCTTTCTGTCCTCTTCTCTCTTCTTCCGGAGTTTTCCGGCAAGTTCCGCATCCTCTATGGCGAGGATCTGGGCGGCAAGCAGGGCGGCGTTGCTTCCTCCCCCGATGGCCACTGTGGCGACAGGTATGCCGGAAGGCATCTCCACGGTGGAAAGCAGGGCGTCAAGCCCGTCCATGGCCCCTCCTTTGCAGGGCACTCCTATCACCGGCAGCGTGGTGTTCGCTGCGATGGCTCCCGCCAGGTGCGCGGCCATGCCGGCAAAGGCGATGATCACGCCGAACCCCTTCTCTCTGGCGGACAGCGCGAAATCTCTCGCCTCTTCAGGCGTCCTGTGTGCCGAATATACGTGTGTTTCAAAAGGAATGTCAAAAGATCTTAAAGTCGCGGCGGCCTTTTTAACCACGGGCAGATCGCTGTCGCTGCCCATAACGATTCCGACTTTTTTCATCAGATCCTCCTGTAAAAAACAAACGGACGCACTTATCCCTTTTCCGGAAATAAACGCGCCCAGACGGTCGGCAAAAAACATCCTTTGTTCCGTGTGGTGCTCCACTTATCCGTCAGTCGCAAAAGATGTGCGGCACTGTCTGCCGCCTTTTGAATTTTAGCATAAGCGGGAAGGCCGTGTCAACCTTCCCGCATACTTACGTAAAATTATTTTCCTGCTTTTTCCGGCGAATTGCCGGTCAATTTCCGCCCCGCGTCAGGAGCTTATTTTTTCTTCTTTTTGGTGAGCAGGATCACGGCAACGCATGCCAGCACCACCACGGCGCAGGCGATGATCACGATGACGGGAACGATGTTCTTCTTCTCTTCCTGAGTCTTGTCGCCGGAATTTCCGCCCTGGCCCTCGGTGGCCGCGGGTTTGTCGGTGGCTTCGCCGGCCTTCTCGGTCTCGGCGGGCTTATCGGTGGCGGGAGCGTCGGTTGGAGCTTCGGTCACGGGCACCTCGGTGGGAACTTCCGTGGGAGGCACTTCGGTGGGCTCGGCGGTAGGCGCTTCAGTGGGCTCGGGGCCAAGGTCTCCGACTATGGCGTAGGTGCACTTCATAGCGGGGTTGTAGTCGACTTCCACGCCGTTCTCGTAGAATTCCCAGCCTTCAGGCCTGTCGTCGACGCCCTGCCAGTAACCGACTTTGCCGGAGTTGGACTGGTAGATGACGATCAGGTATCTTCTGCCGTACCTGAGGGAGGAACCGTCGAACTTGATCACGAGGTTGGAGTTGTCGGCGTGGTCGAGCACTTCGCAGTTGAACACTTCCTGGCCTACGACGGATTCGTCGTAATCGCCGGTCCACTTGTAAACGGAGACTTCCACGTCGGAGTCGCCGTTGGTGTTGTTCCACGTAGGAGAGTTGGAAAGGTTGATGCTGTAGAGCACCTGCTCGGCAGGGATCTCGGGAGTTACGATACCGAATTCGATGATCTCGTGAGGAGTGTCTCCATTGCGGGCAATGAGGGTCTTTTCTTTCTGGATCTCGATATCGGTGGCGCTGCCCTGAAGGCCCACGAAATAGTTCGTCACGCCGTCGGTGACCTGGAAGTCAACGAAGAAAGCGAAGGCGCCCTTCGTGTCGTATTCCATCACGGTGGGAGAATATTTGAAGTCGCCCTGAGGAAGCACGCTGTAATGGGAAACGGATTCGTAGTTGCCCTCTTTACCGGTGGTCTGGGAGGCTCTGAAAAGGTACTGCCCCTTGGCCAGCGGAGATTCGAACTTGAATTCGACATTCTGCGTATCTCCGGTGAAATGGACCTCTTCGTTCAGGAGCGCGGTGCCCTGAAGGGTCTTGGCCGCGTCGGTGTCCCAGGCGAACAGTTCGAAGCGAACTGAAGCGTCCTGATCGTTCTCGGGTTTGCCGGCGTAGACAACGGGTAAACCGATACCTTTAAGATCGGCCGCGGTGTTGAAGATCACGTAGTCCGTACCCACGCACTCGTCGTCCGAGTTGAACGTGTTGAGCCACACGGAGGGGCTGATGCTGTTTTCTTCATAGTTGGTCACTCTGACGGTCGTGGGATCTTCCGCCGCCTCTTCGGCGAAAACGAACGCCGTGCCGATAAGGGACAGGACCATTATTACGGCCGTGATCATTGAAATGATTTTTTTCATAACGTTTCTCCTTGTCGTTCTGTGTTTTTGTAGTTTTATGGTTTGTTTCGTTTACGGATTGATAATGATATGGGTGGCAGGGCTCTCGTCTTCGGCCATGACCGTATGGAAATACATCTTCTGCATCTCTCCGTCCGGCTCTTCCCATGAAGACGTGTACACGGTGCCGCCTTCAAGCCTGGAATCGTCCAGCAGATAGATGCCCTTTTCCATGGTGGTGGATTCGATGTCGATGGCCCCGTAGGCTCCGTAGATATCGAGAGTCACTCCCCTGTCCACCATAAGGCAGGTCTGGGACATTTCCGCGTTCATGGTTATGCCGTGTTCGGAGCCTTCGACGATGGTGAGTTTTCCGTCGCCCACGAATTTCAGGCTGCCCGCGTACATGGCGCCCCAGATCGTGATTCCGTCCAGGTAGTTGTCACCGATCAGGCGGATGGTGAAGCCGTTGCCCATCAGGTTCATATCCAGCACGGAACCGGTGAAGTTTTCCATCGTCAGCGTATTGGTGTCCCGGTCGTAGGATATCCCCTCTTCGGGGCCAAGTCCAGTGTCGTCCCAGACTTCGCCCCGGACGAGATAATGACCGTTGCCGTCCTTATCGGTGTACCGTACGTACAGTTCGGGAAGCCCGAGATCGTTCCAGGCGTAATCGCCGGCCCAGTCGGGGTCAAGATTTCCCAGCGTCGGAAAACCGTTGAGCAGCGAACCGCCGGCAAATATGTCCAGCCCCAGAGGATCCAGGTCGAAGGACGCGAACACGGCGCCCACGCCGATTATGGCGGCGGCAACGGGCTTCAGGAAGAAATCTTTCACCTTGAGGTGCTTCTTCGCGGTCTCGGCGTCGTTATGGTCAACGTTTTCGTTGAACTCGTCTGAATATGAAGTGATATCGGTCTCCGACGGCCGGGCCTCTTCAGACAGAAGCGGAGCGTCCGAGGGAGCGTTCTCCTCCCTGGGCATATAGTAGTCGGAATTCATATCCGGCATTTCATATTCATCGAAGGTCTGTTTGCGCATTGACGTTCTCCAGTGAATATACGTTCGGTACGGGCTCTTATTTTACGGGGATGTTGTGCACGTCCACCTGAGGGAAAGGACACTCCACTCCCAGCTTCTTGAAGCCCAGCAGCAGGTCGTGATTCAGCACCCTGGCGCCGGAGAAGATGTTGGCCTCGTCCACTTCCACGATGAATTTCATCACTACGCCGCTGTCCGCCAGCTGGTTGATGCCCAGATACACGGGAGTCTTTTTCATCATATCGGGATGAGCTTCGTAGATGGATTCCAGCAGGTCCGGTATCTGGCTCTCCAGCCTCTCGAAGTCGGTACCGTAGGGAACGGCGATCTCCGAAGCGGCTCTGGAAGGTTTGTCGGATCTGTTCAGGATGTTCTTCATGGCGGAGTTGTTGACGATCTTCACGTTTCCGCCGGGATCGGTGATGCAGGTGGTTCGCAGTCCGATGTTGCTGACGGTGCCGCGGAATCCTCCGACTTCAACGATATCGCCTACGTTGTACTGATTCTCGAAGACCATAAAGGCACCGGTCACCATGTCGGCGATGAGGCTCTCTGCGGAGAAGCCTACGACCAGGGCGACGATCCCGACGCTGGCAACGATGGTGGAAACGTTGACGCCTATAATGGAAAGACCCCAGCAGATGATCACGATGGCGGCAACGTATTTGAGCACGCTGCAGATGATGGAAAGCACGGTCCTGACCCGGTGGTTCTGGGGCTTGATGAGTTCAAGCACGAACACCGCCAGCGTCTCGACGCAGATCACTCCCGCGGCCATTATTATCAGTTTCAGGAAAACCGTAAGGTTGAATCTGAGCTGTCCGAAACCGGTCCATCTGAACAGGCCGGTGGCGTAGCAGACGGGGATCAGTATCAGCATGATACCGAAGCATACGGCCATTCTGATTATCCTGGATTTTTTATTCGCCGGCATACGAAAATACCTCCCTTTTGCGGTAAAACTATGTGAATCGCTTTAATAATGACAGTATATCACACAAAGCGGCCGTTTGTCACTCAAATTCTATGGTGGATACCGGTTTTTCCGAAATGTCCCACATCACGCGGTTGACGCCGGGGACGGTGGCAATGATCCTGTCCCTGATCGCGGCGAGGGTGGCGAAGGGTATCTCGGGCACGGTGGCGGTGACGGCGTCAACGGTATTGACGGCGCGGATCACCACTGCCCAGCCCATATAGCGCTTTCCGTCCTTGATTCCCGTAGACTGGAAATCGGGTATGGCGCAGAAATACTGCCAGGGCCTCTCGGGAAGCTTCTCGATCTCTTCCCTGACGATGGCGTCCGCCTCCCTGAGGGATTCCAGGCGGTCCCTGGTGATGGCGCCTACTCAGCGCACGCCAAGTCCGTGGCCCGGGAAAGGCTGGCGG
>JAEFAM010000085.1 GCA_016287565.1 Clostridia bacterium | reverse complement strand
GGCCCTAGATTCTCTAGATGCCTAGAAAGGGGATTTCAAGATGACATACGAAACGATAATGGCGGGCTTCGGCGGACAGGGGCTGCTCTTCTCCGGCAAGGTGCTGGCGCACGCGGCGCTCATCGAGGGCAGGGAGCTCTCGTGGCTGCCGTCATACGGCCCCGAGATGCGCGGCGGCACCTGCAACTGCGCGGTGATCATATCCGACGATCCCATCGGCAGCCCGCTGGTAACGGTGCCCAATGTGCTCATCGCCATGAACACTCCTTCAGTGGACAAGTTTGCCGGCGCGGTGACCCCTGGAGGGATGCTGTTTTACGATTCTTCGCTGATCGATGAAAAGATCGAGAGGGATGACATCAAAGCGTTTGGCGTGCCTGCCACCCAGATGGCGGCGGATGCGGGCTTCCCGACCCTCGCCAACATGATCGTGCTGGGCAAACTGCTGAAGGAAACTGGTATGTTCGCCCCCGAGACCATAGACAAGACGCTGGAAAAGGTGGTCTCCGCCCGCAAACGCGATCTGCTCGAGCTCAACAAGACCGCTATCAGGATGGGTATGGAACTGTAAACTGGGTTTCAACCAACAAAAAGCCTGCCGTTGGCTGACGGCAGGCTTTTTCATACATTTGATTTGTCTGAGAAAAAGAAAACGCCGCGGTTTTGACCGCGGCGTTTTCTTTGATCTTAATTATTTCGCCTTTATGGCAGCCTGAGCGGCAGCCAGACGGGCGATCGGTACGCGGAAGGGAGAGCAGCTCACATAATCCAGGCCGATCTTGTGGCAGAACTCAACGCTGGAGGGATCGCCGCCGTGCTCGCCGCAGATGCCGATGTGCAGCTTGGGATTCACGGGACGGCCAAGCTTGATAGCCATCTCCATAAGCTTGCCTACGCCGGTCTGGTCCAGGCGGGCGAAGGGATCGCTCTCAAGGATCTTGGCGTCGTAGTAGGCGCTTAAGAACTTGCCGGCGTCGTCGCGGCTGAAGCCGAAGGTCATCTGGGTCAGGTCGTTGGTGCCGAAGCAGAAGAACTCGGCCTCGGTGGCGATATCGTCAGCCGTGAGAGCGGCTCTGGGGATCTCGATCATGGTACCGACTTCGTACTTGAGTTCGGTGCCGGACTTGGCAATGACTTCGTCAGCGGTCTTGACCACGATATCTTTAACGAACTTGAGCTCTTTGGTCTCTCCTACCAGCGGGATCATGATCTCGGGGATGATGTTCCAGGAAGGATTGCGGCGCTTTACGGCCAGAGCGGCTTTGATGACGGCTTTGGTCTGCATGGCGGCGATCTCGGGGTACGTTACGGTCAGACGGCAGCCGCGGTGACCCATCATGGGGTTGAACTCGTGGAGATCCGCAATGACCTGCTTGATGTACTCGACGGTCTTGCCCTGAGCATCGGCGAGAGCCTTGATGTCGGCTTCTTCGGTGGGTACGAATTCGTGAAGCGGAGGATCCAGGAAACGAATGGTGACCGGGTATCCGCCCAGAGCTTCGAACAGGCCTTCGAAGTCTTTCTGCTGCATGGGTTCGATCTTCGCAAGGGCGGCTTCGCGCTCTTCGACGTTCTCAGCGCAGATCATTTCGCGGAATGCGCCGATACGGTCGGGTTCGAAGAACATATGTTCGGTACGGCAGAGGCCGATGCCCTGTGCGCCGAAGGCAGCAGCCTGCTTGGCGTCTTTGGGAGTATCGGCGTTGGTGCGCACGCCCAGCTTCTTGTACTTGTCGGCCATTGCCATTATCCTGCCGAAGTAACCGCTGTTGGGATCCGCGGGGATGGTGGGAATGATCTGGTCGTAGATCTTGCCGGTGGAGCCGTCAAGGGAGATGGGATCGCCCTCTTTGTAGAGTTTGCCGTGGAGCGTGAAGCACTTGTTCTCCTCGTCCATCTTGATGTCGCCGCAGCCGGATACGCAGCAGGTACCCATTCCGCGGGCAACGACTGCCGCGTGGGAAGTCTGTCCGCCGCGGACCGTCAGGATGCCCTGAGCGAACTTCATGCCTTCGATGTCCTCGGGAGAAGTTTCCAGACGGACAAGGACGACTTTTTCTTTATTCTTGCCGTGCTTGACTGCGTCTTCCGCGGTGAACACGATGGTGCCCGCGGCGGCGCCGGGAGAAGCGGCAATACCGGAAGCGACGGCTTCGGCTTTCTTAAGAGCGGCGGGATCGAAGGTGGGATGCAGCAGCATGTCGAGGGACTTGGCGTCGATCTGCATAAGCGCTTCTTCTTCGGTGATCATGCCTTCGTCGATGAGATCGCATGCGATCTTGATAGCGGCGGCGGCGGTGCGCTTGCCGTTACGGGTTTGGAGCATGTAAAGCTTGCGGTCTTCGATGGTGAACTCCATGTCCTGCATGTCGCGGTAGTGATCCTCGAGGGTCTTGCAGACGCCCAGGAACTGCTCGTAAACTTCGGGAAGGACTTCTTTCATTCTGGAGATAGGCATGGGGGTACGTACGCCGGCCACCACGTCTTCGCCCTGGGCGTTCATAAGGAACTCGCCCATAAGGCCCTTTTCGCCGGTAGCGGGGTTACGGGTGAAAGCAACGCCCGTGCCGGAAGTGTCGCCCATGTTGCCGAACGCCATCATCTGAACGTTGACGGCGGTGCCCCAGGAATACGGAATGTCGTGGTCCATACGGTAGATGTTGGCGCGGGGGTTGTCCCAGCTGCGGAACACTGCCTTGATGGCTTCGAAAAGCTGTACCTTGGGATCGTCCGGGAAATCGTTGCCCAGCTGCTTCTTGTACTCGGCTTTGAACTGATTGGCCAGTTCTTCGAGATCGGCGGCGGTAAGGTCAACGTCGTAGGTGACACCCTTGCGGGTCTTCATCTCGTCGATGAGTTTTTCAAAATATTTCTTGCCGACTTCCATGACAACGTCAGAGAACATCTGGATGAAACGTCTGTAGCAGTCCCATGCCCAGCGGGGATTTCCCGACTTCTTGGCGATGACGTTGACGACCTGCTCGTTGAGACCCAGGTTCAATATCGTGTCCATCATTCCGGGCATGCTTGCGCGGGCTCCGGAACGTACGGAAACGAGCAGCGGATTCTCGAGGTCTCCGAATTTCTTTCCGGTGGTCTCTTCCATGATGGCGATGTTTTCCATGATCTCCTGCATGATCTCAGGATTGATGGTGCGGCCGTCTTCATAGTACTTCGTGCAGGCTTCGGTGGAAATGGTGAAGCCCTGGGGCACGGGGAGACCGATGCGGGTCATTTCCGCCAGGTTCGCGCCTTTGCCGCCCAGCAGATTTCTCATGCCGGCATTGCCTTCTTTAAACTGGTAAACGTATTTTGTTGCCATTTGTAAACCTCCTGCTTTAATGGTTTCTTAACGTATTTTTATATTGATCAGAACGCCTCACCGACCGCTCAGAACGCGAGCTGCTCGTCGAGCCAGCTCTCGAGCCTGTCAATAGGCATCCTCACCTGCTGCATGGAATCCCTGAAACGCACCGTTACGGCGTCGTCGCCGGGAATGACCTGTCCATCAACTTCTTCGCCTCTCGTCTGGAAATCGTAGGTCACGCAGAAAGGCGTGCCAATCTCGTCCTGGCGGCGGTAGCGGCGTCCGATGGCTCCGGCTTCGTCAAACTCGCAGTTGTACTTTTTGCTGAGGCGTTCGTAGAGTTTGAACGCGTCGTCGCTGAGTTTTTTGACCAGGGGCAATACGGCCACTTTTACCGGAGCGAGCGCCGGATGGAAGTGAAGCACCGTGCGGACGTCCTCTTTCCCGCCTTCTGTGAGCGTCTCCTCGTCGTAGGCGTCGCAAAGGAACGCCAGGGCAACGCGGTCGGCTCCCAGGGAGGGCTCGATGACGTAAGGCACATACTTTTCGTTGGTGGTCGGGTCGAAATATGAAAGATCCTCTTTCGAGAATTCGATATGCTTGTTAAGGTCGTAATCGGTGCGGTCGGCAACGCCCCAGAGCTCGCCCCATCCGAAGGGGAACAGGTACTCGAAGTCAGTGGTGGCTTTGCTGTAGAACGCCAGTTCTTCTTTGCTGTGGTCGCGGAGACGGAGATTCTCGTCTTTTATGCCCAGGGACAAGAGCCAGTTGTGGCAGAAGCTGCGCCAGTATTCGAACCACTCGAGGTCCGTGCCGGGCTTGCAGAAGAACTCCAGTTCCATCTGCTCGAATTCGCGGGTGCGGAAGGTGAAGTTTCCGGGAGTGATCTCGTTGCGGAAGGATTTACCTACCTGGCAGACGCCGAAAGGCACTTTTTTACGGCTGGTGCGCTGGATGTTCTTGAAATTTACGAATATGCCCTGAGCGGTCTCGGGGCGCAGGTAAAGCTCTGCCTGGGAGTCTTCGGTGACGCCCTGGAATGTCTTGAACATCAGATTGAATTTGCGGATGCCGGTCCAGCTGACGGTGCCGCATACGGGACAGGGAATGTTGTTGTCCTTGATATATTCGACGAGCCGATCGTTTTCCCAGCCGTCCACGCCCAGTTCGATGCCTTTGGAGCGGTTCCAGTCTTCGATGATCTTGTCCGCGCGGTGGCGGCTCTTACACTGCTTGCAGTCGATCAGCGGGTCGTTGAAGCTGGTGACGTGTCCGGTGGCCATCCAGACCTTCGGATTCATCAGGATCGCGCAGTCGACGCCTACGTTCAGCGTGGATTCCTGCACGAATTTTTTCCACCATGCTTTTTTTACGTTGTTTTTGAGTTCGACGCCCAGCGGGCCGTAGTCCCAGGCGTTGGCGAGGCCGCCGTAGATCTGGGAACCGGGATACACGAATCCCCTGTTCTGAGCGAGGGCGACGATTTTTTCCATGGATTTTTCTGTCATAATTTCTCCCTGTTTCTGCTGTTTTTGTTCGGAGTCAGGTCCGGATGCGGCGCGTCCGTCCGGCGGACGGCGGTTGAGGGTCGGCGGTCAACGCCTGGTGCCCGCTTCCGTGCGGATGGCGGTCAACGTTTCGCTGCCTGCCGAGCTGCCGGCGCGTCAATCTTCGTGGCGCTCGTATCTGACTTTGTCTTCGTAGATCTCCTGAACGGCGATGGTCACGCTCTTGTTGGAGGTGCTGGAGGAACGGTTTTCGGATCCCGCAGTGACCTGGCGGGCTCTTTTCGCGATCTCCATCACGAGAGTGTAACGGCTGTCAACTTTTTCCAGCAGTTCTGCGATGGGTGGGTAAAGCATCATGGTGAATATATCTCCTTTCATTGCCGGATCCGGAGTGCCGGTATCCGCTGGGTGGTTTCTGTTTTATTTTGGTTGACGGCGCGGCCGGGCCGCGGTCAACGGTGTATGCGTTTTTGTTCTCGTGCGGAAAGCGTCGGTTTCCGTTTGCCGACCGATCTGCGCGGCGGTCAATTCCGTGCTTCGTCCCCGCCGTTGTCCGTGCCGCTGCAGGTGCCGTTGTCCCCGACGCCGTCCCCGCTGAATTTCTTCAGCAGGCCCGGATTCCTCCTCACCTTCTGCCGCTCCGCATCGATGATGGTCTTGAGCCTCACGGGGGCTTCGGTGATGCTGTCGCTAACGACAACGTATTCGAATTCTTTTATGCAGGCGATCTCGTGTTCCGCGTTTGCGATCCTGTCGCGGAGCTGTTCTTCGCTTTCGCGCTTCCTGCCCCGTATCCGCTTTTCCAGATCTGCGATCGAAGGAGGCAGCACGAATACCGTGACGGAATCCTCCGGAAACGCCGCCTTGATGGACCGGGCGCCCTTGACGGTGATGTCAAGTATCACGTCGATCCCGGCGTCGATCTTTGCCTGCAGGGCGCTCTTGGGAGTGCCGTAGAGATTGCCGCAGAACTCGTCCCATTCGAGGATCTCGCCGTTGGCGATCATCTCTTCGAATTCGGCCCTGGATTTGAAGTAGTAGGACACTCCTTCGGTCTCGCCGTAGCGGCGCTCGCGGGTGGTGGCGGAGACGGAATACGTGACAGCCGGGTCGAGCTCCATGAGTCCGGAAATGAGCGTGCCTTTACCGGTGCCCGAGGGGCCGGACACGACGATCACTAATCCTTTTTTCTCGTTGGCGCGATCTGTTTTGCTGAGCTTTTTGGTCATGGTCAAAATCTCTTCCGTCTTACTGCTCATCGTCGAGCTCTGCTTCTTCATCCGCTTCGTCAGTTTCGTCTCTGCTGTCCTGTGCGTTCTCCACGCGGCGTCTCAGTGTCTCGGGCTGCAGCGCCGAAAGGATCACGTGGTCCGTGTCGGTGATGAGCACCGTTCTGGTCTTGCGGCCGTAGGTGGCGTCAATGCACAGGCCTCGTTCCTTGCTTTCGCCGACGATCCTTTTGATCGGGGCCGATTCGGGCACGACGATGGCAATGACTCTGTCAATGCATACCATATTGCCGAATCCGATGTTTACAAGCCGCATTTTCTACACCTCTGGGCCCTGGGGCCTCTTGCCGTTTTTGCTTCGGCGCCTGCCGCGTCATCTGTTGTGCGCTGCCGCGTCGTCTGTTGTGTGCTGCCGCGTCGCCGCCGCGCTTTGGAAGCTGCTTCCGTCCGGCTGCAGGTCCGTCACTCTACGTTCTGGATCTGCTCCCGGAGCTTTTCGACCTCGTTCTTCATGTTCAGCACCGTTTGGGTAAGGGCAAGGTCGTTGGCCTTGGAACCCATAGTGTTGACCTCGCGGTTCATCTCCTGGACAAGGAAATCCAACTGTTTGCCCACGGCGCCGTCCGAATTCACCAGCGAGAACAATTGTCCCAGATGGCTGTCCAGCCGCGCTATCTCCTCGTCGATGCTGCACCGGTCGGCGAAGATCGCCACTTCCGCCGCGATCCTCTGCGGGTCCACCGACTTCTGCCCCAGCTCCGCGATGCGCTCTTCCAGCTTCGCCTTATACTGGGCAGGTATCTCCGGCGCCCTTTCGCGAACAGTCTCCAGCATCGCAGCCAGAGTCTTTCCGGTCTCCGTCAGGGCCTCGGCCAGCTTCTCGCCTTCCCGCTTGCGCATGGCTGTAAAATCCTCCGCGGCCGCCTTGGCAGCCTCCGCCAGCACTTTCCAGATCTCCTCGGGATCGAGTTTCACCGGAGTTACCGTGAGGGCCCCCGGTATGGTCGTAAGCGTTCTGGCGTCAAGCTCCACGCCGGTGCCCAGCGCCTCGTTCAGACGGGCAAAGGCATCCACGTAAGCCTTGATGAGCCCTTCGTCGGCAACCACCGTGGCGCCAAGTTCGCCGCCCGGGAGCTGATTGACGAAAACGTCGATCTTTCCTCGGACCGCATAGCTTTTTACCAGGTCTTTGAGCCGGTCCTCGAACTGCAGCAATTCCCTTGGCTGTTTCACGGTAATGTCGCAAAAGCGGTGGTTCACCGATTTGATCTCCACAACGAAGCCAACCTGTCCTCCGCTCTTTTCGCCTCTGCCGTAACCGGTCATGCTGCTGATCATTCAAAGTCCTCCCGACAACTTCCCGGGCAGGCTTTTTTCACCAAGTTCGGTCATGGCAACCGAGCCTGCTCCAAATTGGTATTATACTAAATACGTTAAAGTATGTCAACAATAATAGTGCGCTTTTACTGCGCTTTGCTGTGTGAAACGAGGGACACGTGCAACTGGGGACAGACCCCCGTTGCCGGATCCTACCGCTGGTAGAAGTTTGCCGTAAATTTCAGTAAGATGCCTGTAAA
>JAEFAM010000084.1 GCA_016287565.1 Clostridia bacterium | reverse complement strand
TTCCAAAACGCCCGGAAAATCGAGACAAACGGCAAAATATGGGTGTTTCTCGCTCTTCGCGGCTTCAGAGGCAGCGCCGCTTCCTTCCAAACGCCAAAGGATCCGGGGTAAGTGGTAAATTCTGGGCGTTTTTTCCTCGCCTCCCACTTCGAGACAGAGCAAAGTCCTTGGTATGAGCGAAGGAAGCAGTTCTCGCTCGTCCTTCAGCCGATTATCACTCACCCAAAGGGTGAATATCACTCGCCGTCAGGCGAATATCACTGCGCCACGCGCAATATCAATCGCCGTCAGGCGATTATCACTCACTCAAAGAATGAACATCTCTCGGCGCAGCTGAATTTAGCTGAGGCCGCAGGGCCTCGATTTCGCTGCACGTACGGTACGCAAATAAGGCGTGCTTTTTGGCGGGATTTGTTGTAAGATTAGGAGGACCGCTGGTTGCCCGTGCTGACGACGGCAGGACGCGGTAAATACTGCGGTTGACCTGCGATCGTCCCGTGATACCGCTGTTGCCGGCCGGATGCCATACGAAGCATCCGCCGGGCGTCGCGAAGCTGCATATAGCCTAAAGCCGCATTGACCCTCCTCCAGCAACAGCAGGTTGCTTGCCCGGCGCCGGCGCGCATAATAAAATCATCCTCAGGAGGTGTTGACATGGACACTAAAGACGTAATTTACGAACTCAGAACGAAAGCCGGCCTTTCGCAGGACGAGCTGGCTGAAAAAGTATTCGTGACCAGGCAGGCGGTGTCGCGCTGGGAGAACGGCGAGACCGTGCCGAACACCGAGACGCTGAAGCTGCTCTCCGGCCTGTTCAACGTATCTATCAATACGCTGCTGGGCACTCCCCGCCAGCTCTTCTGTCAATGCTGCGGCATGCCCCTGGAGGACGATCTGATCGGTCGAAACAAAGACGGGTCGCTGAACGAGGACTATTGCAAATGGTGCTATGCCGACGGCAACTACACATACAGCGACATGGACGAGCTGATCGACGTTTGCGTCAAACATATGGCCGTTGACGGTTTTACCGAGGAACAGGCCCGGTCATACATGAAGCAGCGGCTGCCCCAGCTGAAATACTGGAAAAACCACGGCGAGCTGGCGGACGGCGGAAAGTTCGAAGCATTCAAGCGGCAGTTGGTCGACGAGATCAACGCTCTCAACATTAAAGGCATGCCGAAAGTTGACAAATTGAGCGCGCTTGTGGGAAAGTACGTCAATCTCGAATACCCTCTCCCCGGCGGCGCGAAAGCCAAATTTATTGACGACGGGACAACGTATCTGGGCACCCAGCTGGAGCCTGAGCAGGGCGAAGGCCGCTGTTTCGGCGTGCTGGCCAACGTGGATTTCATACTCGTCTGCACCTACGGGCGCGACGGGGCGGATCCGGAACTGGTGCTCTACAAAAAGAGATGATCTCCGGCGCCACGCGGCCGGTGCTGCAAGCGAAACACAGGCAGCATAAGCAACATAAAATAAAATAACATAGGGCGATAGGGCGCTTTTTTATGGATACGAAACTTTTCTTTCAGGCAATAGCGAAATTTCTGCTGGGGTTCGCGCTGGTGGGGCTGCTCATATTCCTGCCCGCCTGGTCCCTTGCCTACGCTCAGGGATGGCTGCTTATGGCCATCCTGTTCGTGCCGATGTTTATTGCGGGGATCGTTATGATGTTCAAGGCCCCGGAACTGCTCCGGAAGCGGCTGGACGCCAGGGAGAAAGAAAAGGAACAGAAAGCAGTGCTGGCCCTCAGCGGGTTGACGTTTGCCGCCGCATTCATCGTTGCCGGATTGAACTGGCGGTTCAGGTGGCTCGTATTGCCCTTATGGGCCAGTATCATTGCCGCGGTGGTGTTCCTTGCCGCGTACGCGCTGTACGCCGAAGTCCTGCGGGAGAACGCTTATCTTGCCCGGACGGTAGAAGTGCAGGAAGGCCAGAAAGTGATCGACACGGGATTGTACGGGATCGTGCGGCACCCTATGTATATGAGCACGCTGCTTTTGTTCCTGGCCATGCCGCTGGTGCTGGGCTCCCCTATCTCGCTGGCGATCATGCTTCTGTATATTCCCATAATCGCGCTCAGGATCAGGAACGAGGAAGCAGTGCTGGAAAAGGGACTTGAAGGGTATCCGGAATATAAGCAGCGGGTCAAATATAAAGTCATTCCGTTCATCTGGTGAGCGCAGGCTGCGGGATATGGCAGGATATGGCGGGATACGGCAGGTCGCGGGAGCGGACAACGTGTTCTCCTGTGACCGGCAGGATAAGGGACAATTTGGAGCAGAACGTATGATCATCGATTTTCACGTACATACTTTTCCGGACAAGGTGGCGCCGAAAGCGGTGGGCAAACTGGCCGTGATCTCCGGGATCGCGCCTTTCACCGACGGCACCGTGGGAGATACGCTGGCTAAAATGGACAAGAACGGCATCGACCTTTCCGTGTGCCTCAATATTGCCACGCGACCCGGACAGGAGCGCACCATCAACGACACGGCCGCGGCGCTTTACGAGGCGTCCGGCGGCAGGCTGGTGGGTTTCGGATCGGTGCATCCCGACAGCCCCGACGCCGTTGACGAGCTCGTCCGTGCCAAAAAGCTGGGGCTCAGGGGCGTCAAATTCCACCCTGATTATCAGGAGTTCAAAGTGGAGGAGAAGCGCATGTGGCCTCTGTACGAGGCGCTTCAGGAGCTGGATCTGTTCGTGACATTCCATTCCGGCTGGGACTGCTACAGCCCGGACCATATCCACTGCTTCCCCGAAAAGGCCGCGGAAGTGGCAAAGGCTTTCCCCCGCCTGCGCATGTGTTTCGCCCATTTCGGAGGCCTCATGCTCTGGGAGGACGTGTTCAGATACCTGGCGGGGCTGGAGAACGTTTATTTCGACACGGCAATGGCCGCCACGATGAAGCTGGATCCGGACCTGGCCCGGCGCATCATCGCGAAGCACCCGCGGGACAATATCATGCTGGGCAGCGACTGCCCCTGGGAGGACCCCTCCGTTTCCGCCGGATACGTGAAGGATCTTGGGCTGTCCGACGCCATGACGGAGGCAATACTGGGCAAGAACGCCGAAAGGATACTTGGATTATGAAAAACGCCGCTTTGAACAGTTGCCGCCGCAAAAACCGCCCGTCAACACGCGTTGCCGCCGCCGTCCTGCCGGTCGTTCTGGCCTTCTTGTGCGCCGCGCTTGCCGTAACGGCCCTGAATTCCGGCGGCCGCGCATCATCCGAATTGTCCGCCCGTTCGTCGGACCGCTCCACGGCCTGGCAGGGATACCGGGAGCCCCTTTCAGACGGCGTAAAAAACGTGCTCCGCAACGCTCTTTATATGTACGACACGTTCTGGACGCCATTGTCCGACGTATACGCCTGGGGCACTTCCGCAAAAACTTACCACGTCTTTTCGGCGGGACGCACATACCGCGGCATACCTTACGGGCAGCCGGTGCACGAAGGGCGCTACGTAGGGACTAAGACCACCGTATCAGACTTTTTGGCGGCGTTGTCCGATCCCGATAATTCCATCTACACTTCCAGAGGTCTGAACACCTGGTATTACACGGACCACGGCGGCCCCATCTGGTACTCACCCTACTATTCTAACGACTGCAGCGGGTTCGTTTCCGCCGCCCTGGGCATAAGCCGCCACACCACCGCCGCCATTGGAGCGGACACGGATCTGTTCCCGGTGAACGGCACCGATCTGTCGCTCGTCCGCCCCGGAGACCTGCTGAATTCTTCGGATTCCGGCCACGTGATAATGGTTTACGACGTGGTGTACGAGAGCAAGGGCGGCAAGATCAGGGACGTGGTGACCATCGAGCAGACTCCGGACATCATCGTGATCCGCACCTTTGGCCGCGACGGCATATGCGGCACGCTTTCTGACCTGCAGAACAAGATCGACAGGAACAAGTACAAGATCGTGCGGTACAAATATATCGAAGACGCTGCGCTGATCGACGGGGCGGACAATGGCCTGCCGCGTACGGTCAACGGCGTTTCCGGGCCCGCTTCCCTGATGAAAGCCGACGGCGCCGCCGAAGGGACCTGCTACGTGGATCTGGCGGCGGACAATTTCGTTCTCACGGGCTACGTGCTGGCTTCCGAGCCCCTTTCCGGGTTCAGATACAGGGTCAACGGAGGCGAAGCGGTCTCGCTTGACGCCCTTTACTACTCCGAACTTACCGCGCCCGCCTTCGGGTTCGACCACCTTTCCGGCCTCAGCCCCGTCAACGCATACAAAGGGACAGTGCCGCTGAATGATATTGCCGAGGGAGACAAGCTGGAGGTGTTCGCGGTGTACGAATCCGGCCTTGAGGAGCTGAGCGCAAGCCTCACGATCGCCGGAGCGCCGGAATATATCAGGAGAAATTCGTATATAGAATCGCCGGCAATGTTGACCGATTCCGACGGCGTCAACTACCTTAACGCCCCTTATTCGCCTTTCCGCTCCGACTCCCTGGTTTTGAACGGCTGGTGCGTTGCCCGGGGCCTTATCGGATTCGAGGTCAGGATCGACGACGGGCTGTGGTATCCCGTCTATCCCGTTTTCAGGGACGACGTCTATACGGCAAATATGGGATCGTACTCCGACTGCCGGGACTGCAACGGCTTTTACGTTACCGTGGATATGAAGGCGCTGGGCACCGGCAGCGCACATACCGTAACGCTCCGGGCCGTGCTGGATGACGGGGGCAATTTCACCGTGGCTGCCGTGACTTACGGCGCCGGGCCGCTTAACTGGACCGCGATCATTATAGCTGCCGCCTGCGCGCTGCTCCTCATTGCGCTGCTGGTGACGGCGACCGTTATAGCTAAAAAGAGGAAGAAAAAGAAAGCCGCGGCTTCCGCGGAAAAAGCCGAAGCGTCTGCTGATAATGGCGAGGTCTCGGCGGAAAAAGCCGAAGCTTCTGCGGAAGAAAACGGGGCTGCCGCTGATAAAGAAGATATCAGAACTCCGGATCCAGAGGCATCAGCCTGAGCCCCTCCGCCGAAAGGTCCACTTTCAGCCATTCGAAGGGCTCGTCCTGCTGCTCGGCATTGTTGATCATCTTTGACAGGTATTTGTCCAGTTCCTTCCGGAAATCGGACACCGACATGGCGTCGATGAAATAATTCTCATCGGTGTATTCCACCTTGTCAAGTTTCGTCCTATAGATCTCGAAAAGCGCGTCGTAGGTAATGCCTGAGAGCCCCACGTAATCTGAATTTTCATACGTCATCGTAGCGACGCCGTTGTCCCGGTCGAGGCGGCCGGTATAGCATACCTGCACGGTGAAAGAAATCATAGGTAGCGACGAGGAAGCGCCGGTCACTTCTCCGGGAAGCCTGAGCGTGATCCTTTCTTTCGTATACAGCTTATACGTGGTCCCGCGGTATCCGTCCATATTCACTACCATGATATCCGGTTCGCGCAGCACATTCATGTTTAAGTAATCATAACCGACGGTCGAAAGGACGCTCTGCCCGGTTGACGCAGCATCCCTTCCGTAGTTTTCCCGAAGCCAGTCGACGTCGTGGTATACCGGAAAGCCCCCGTCGTAGTAAAGGTAGTCCCATTGACCGTCCTCCGACAAAACGTCTTCTGCGATGGCGATGGAATATCCTTTCACGTTATAAACGCAGCAGGCCCCGTAAGAGGAACCTTCATTGTACGACCAGATCCTTCGCGTGATCGGATTCGCTTTATCTGAACCGTATACGTACCCTTCGATCTGGAAGTGGATCCCGCCTTCATGAGTGTATTTCGTATATTCCGACAGCTGCGGGTCGTTGCGCGAGATCCCGGGAATGACCGTCTCCCTGTATTCCACGATTTCTCCGTTGAAATATTCTTCAGATAGAACGTTCCAGGAACTGTCGATCCCGTAGGTCGTTTTTTCGAAAGAGTATTTTATGGCCGAAATAAACAGTGTATCTATCGGCCCGGCGATCACGGAAGTGTCCCGGGGCCTGGTCAAGCCGGTGGTCAATTCGATCTGGTTGCTATACCCTTTTTCTACGGACGTCAATTTTTCGCTGTAACCGATGGCGCTGATCTTTCCGTTTTCCACAAGCACTATAGCGTACAATTGAGATGCCGCGCCGCCCGATCCGTGCTGGTTTTCCAGGTCGGTCCTGAGCTCGATATGATTCAGGCCGCTGTCGACGTCCGGCGAGTCAGGCACCCAGGGCTCCAGGCGGTAGTAATATTTATTGGTATTGCCGAGGAAATCGGTCACGGACTCTATGCGCAGCCTGTTGTACCCCGTTCTTGCCAGCTGCGCGCTGCGTATGGAACTGGGCAGGGCAACGTCGTAGGAGGGCGTTTTGGTATAATCGGCAGGAGTCGCAAACCGCTTTTCTATTTCCCGGTTTATCCTGCCCACGTCCGTCAATTGCGTCGAATATGAGTGCAGTTCGCCTGTCTCGGAATCCACTGCGTAGGAAATGGACGAGGTGGAATAATGGGGGTTCAGCGTGTAGAAATCTTCTTCCGAAACGAACGGGATCAGGACCGTCATCGCTTCCGTGAGGGACAGGAGGCGTCCGGTGCCGTAACGGCCGGAACCGCCGTAATCTCCCCATTCATACGTGCCCAAATGCCCGACTTTTACGCGGAATCTGATCTGTCCCGCGGACAAAGGAGAAAAGCTCGGATAATTGCTGCCGTTGTCAACGATCCAAACTTCGCTTTCGTAATAATAGGCGCCGTCAGCCCCGAGGCGGATCTCTTTGCCGAACACAGAGTAAGTCGCCGCGTCATAATATGAGATCATTGTGGATACGAGGTCTAAGATCCTGTCGTCGATCGAGTTTGTAACAGAGCCCGTGTAACCGGAGCCCACGCCTGTTAAGGTGCCTGTGGAATCGAGAGTCGAATCTATTGCTATTACGGTGCCTAAAGTGGAGTGAACGAGGCGGTTTTCAAGTATCTCCGGCAGCTTTACGTCGACGTCTTCCACTGAGTAAATGGAGTAGCTTTCGCCGAGCCAGGCTTCAACGTCATTCATCACCGCTTCGTATTCTTTTTCAGGATCGATCACGGCGGGGCCGTCTGTCGACTGCCCGGGCGGCAGATCTCCGGAACTGTGCTTTTTTACGGAAAGCACGGTGGCAACGGCTCCGGCGGCCAGCAGGATCACAATGGCGATCGAGGCGATGACAATGAGTTTCTTTTTGTTTTTGATGCCCCGGCCTTTTCCGCCGCCGGGATCTTCCCGGCCGCCGTCGTCGCTTTCGGACTTTTTAGTATCGCCGTTTTTGCCCGCAGCTGCAGCTCTGTCCGGGTCTTCCCCGTCAATGCCGCCGGAGTCATGGCTTTCTTCTCCGTCAAGGATTATGGCGCTGCCGTCGATCAGCGGCGCTCCCCCAAAGAGCGGCGCTCCTCCGGCGAACAGCCCGTTTGCTGCGGCGCCTTGAGCCGCGAGGCCGTCGATCCTGTCAACGGCTTTCGAGCGTGCCTGGTCCCGGGCCCGGCTTTCCAGAAGGTCTCCCAGCCCCGGAGCCAGCGCGGCGGGATCGATATCGTCCCTGCCGTTCCACAACTTCATAAAGACGTCGAAAACGCATTGGGCCGCGAGCGCGCCGCCGTTGACGCCCGAGCCGGAGGCTGAGGAACCGCCGTTGACGCCGCCGAACCCGCTGGCGCCGCTGTCGCCGCCGTCGCCCGCGCCAAAGCCGTTCTGCAC
>JAEFAM010000003.1 GCA_016287565.1 Clostridia bacterium | reverse complement strand
GCCTGGCTCCCGCACGGTATCCGAGAATGAGCCCGTCAGCGGTTGCCCCGTAATGGTTCGACGTGGGGAATCCCTGATAGTGCAGCCGTCCCGCGCCGCCGGTGGCTATGATGACCGCTTTTGCCCGGGCGACTCTGATCTCTCCCGTCTCCATATTTCTGAGGACCGCTCCGGCGCACTGCCCCCGGTCGTCGAGTATCAATTCGATGGCCGCGGTGAAATCCACCACCTGTATGCCCCGGTTGATGACTTCGTCCCGGAGCACTCTCATGATCTCGGCGCCGGAATAGTCCGCGCAGGCGTGCATGCGCTTTCTGGAAGTGCCTCCGCCGTGGGTGGTGATCATGGTGCCGTCCGCGTCTTTATCGAACATGACACCCAGTCCGTTCAGCCACTGTATGGCTTCGGGAGCCTCCATGACCAGCTTTTTCAGGAGCTCGGGCTTGTTGTAGAAATGTCCTCCTCCCAGGGCGTCCAGGTAATGGAACGCGGGAGAATCGTTGGGTTTGTCCGCGGCCTGTATGCCGCCTTCGGCCATCATGGTATTGGCGTCTCCGATGCGGAGCTTGGTGACGATCATCGTCCTGGCGCCGCCGTTTACGGATTCTATCGCCGCGGAAGCTCCCGCGCCGCCGCCTCCTATAATGAGCACGTCTGTGTCGTAATCGGGATGCGCCACGTCGACTGCCTTTCCCAGCACGCGGCTCCTGCCCTGAAGCAGGTCTGCCAGTTCGGAAGGCACTTTTTCGCCTTTATTGGGTCCGACTTCCAGCACCGCAAATCCGTCTTCGCGGTAGTCCGGATGGAACCGCCTGAGCACGTCTTCCTTCTCTTCCGCGCTCATACGCCGGAGCTCCTTACCTATGCGGCCGGGCCTCGACGCCTCCACTTTCCGGATGGACTCGAGCATGGTCTCGTCGTAAACGTTGGGATCTGTCTGAATTTCAAATGCTGCCATGGCTCCTGTCCTCCGTCATTTCTCGATATCCCTGTGGTTGTAGAGTTCTTTCAGCTCTTCCAGGGGCTTTTCGGACAATTCTTTCACGATGGCGTCGAAGTCGCCGTCGATGACCTCCTGCACCCTCTTGTCCACGTGCTCGCTCTTCGGGGCAATATATTTCCCGTACAGCCTTCTCGCCAGCAGCGACACCATAGGATGGGTGATACCGGCGGGACAGCGGCTGGCGCACATTCCGCAGGCAATGCAGTCGAAGGAAGCCTCGGCGCATTTTTCGTATTCTCCCCTCTGGGCGTACGCGATGTACTGCATTACGCTCAGCCCCTGGGGGCAGGCTTTCGTGCAGGCGTTGCAGCCTATGCAGCTGTATATCTCCGGATAAAGCTCCATCATTATAGTCTGGCTGG
Source organism: Clostridia bacterium (assembly GCA_016287565.1). Classification (GTDB taxonomy): domain Bacteria; phylum Bacillota; class Clostridia; order UBA1212; family UBA1255; genus UBA1255. The sequence continues at coordinate 105,722 of JAEFAM010000003.1, read as the reverse complement.
GCTTCACCTTCTCTATATCGTAAGTCTGCTTCTGTGTCGGGAAGAACGGCAGGCTGGCGATGTACATGCCGTTCTGCACCCTCGTCTGGCACGCCAGGCAGAACCTCAGCTCGGAATCGCCCTTGATGCGGTAGATGGTGGCGCAGGCTCCGCAGAATCCTGCCCTGCAGCCGCAGCCTCTTATATGTTTGTACCCCGCGTATTCCATCGCGTTCATGATGGTCAGGCTGTCCGGTACGGTGTACTGCTTGCCGGCGATATAGATATTGACCATGTTGTTTTCCATTTCGATTGCCTCCTCCCTATCGCGTCAATACTCGTTCGGCAGTTCGTCTATCTCGTCGCAGCGGAATACCGGTCCGTCCTTGCAGACGAATTTAGAACCGATATTGCAGCGGCCGCATTTGCCGATGCCGCACTTCATCTTGAGTTCCAGGGTCGTATATACCTGTTTTTTGTCGAATCCCATCTCTATGAGCGCCTGAAGCACGAATTTGATCATTATCGGAGGTCCGCAGATGATCGCGGTGCAGTCGGGCCCGAATGCCAGCTCTTTTAAGTACGAGGGCACGAAACCCACGTGTCCGTCCCAGCCTTCCTGGGGCCTGTCTATGGTGAGATACACGTCCGTGTCTTTTTCGGTCATCCAGTCGCTCTGTATGTGTCCCAGATCCACCAGGTCCGCGGCGCTTCTGGAGCCGTACAGAATGTTCACGTGGCCGTAGTCACTTCTGTGGGCCCTGACGAATTCGATCACCGAATGAAGGGGCGCCAGACCGATGCCGCCGGCGATGAAGAGCAGGTTTTTGCCCTTGAATTCGGTGTCCACCGGGAAGGGTTTGCCGTAGGGGCCGCGGATGCCTATCTGCTGTCCCACTTCCATCTGATGTAGCGCGTCGGTCAACTGTCCGCACCGTTTGATGCTGAATTCCTTGTATTCTCCCTGGGTGGGAGAGGACGTGATGGAGAACATGGCCTCGCCGTATCCGGGGAGCGTCAGCATGGCGCACTGGCCGGGCATATGGTCGAAAAGGGGCTGTCCCGAGACGCTCTCAACGCGGAAGGTCTTGACGTCGGGGGTGTCCGTGCGGATGGCGGTGACGACGGCCAGCTGAGGCAGCAGCATGTCTTTCGCCATTCCGGGAACGCAGCTGCCGGAGCACTGAACGTTAACGTTGCAGGTGTCAGTCATTGTCCGCGCCTCCTAACTTTTTCATCACTTTGGCTATGTTGAGGGAGCTGGGGCACTTTTTGAGGCAGCGGCCACAGCCCACGCAGGAAAAGGCGCCTTCGTAATTGTCCGGGTAGTATTTGAGCTTGTGCATGAAGCGTTGACGGAACCGCTGGAACTGCTCCGGGCGCGGCGAGCCGTGGGCCATCATTGTGAAGTCCGAGTACATGCAGGAGTCCCATACTCTGAAGCGCCTGATGTCCCTGCCCGTGTCGTATTCTCTTATGTCGTAGCACTGGCACGTGGGGCAAACGAAGGTGCAGGTGCCGCAGCCTAAACAGGTGGCGGACAATTCCTTCCACTCGGGGCGGTCGAACAGCGTGAGCAGATCCGCGTCCTTCCCGAACCCTTCCGTGGTCAATCCCGCCAGAGGCAGTTTTTTCATGATCTCTCTGTGCGCCTCTTTCACCTCTTCGGCGGCCTTCAGGTCTGTCTCGTCCGCGGCAGGCAGCAGCGCTCCGTCGCCGTTGGTGTTTCCGACGCCCGAAACGCTTTCCAGCAGCGCCTCTCCCTTTTCGGTAAGCGCCTCCATCAGCATATCTTCGCCGGTGATGAAGCATTGCACATCTCCGCCGGGGGCTTCGGCTTCGATGCCGAAAGTGCCGCAGAAGCAGGTCTCTTCGGGCTTCGGGCACATTACGCTGATCACGGTGCCGTGGTCCCTGCGCGCCTTGTAATACGTGTCAACGGGGTCCGTCAGGAACACCCGGTCAAGCACTTCGAACCCTTTTACGTCGCAGGCCCTGACGCCGAATACCACGAATTCTTCGTCTTCGGGAGCCACCGGTCCGATGGCCAGGCTGAGCCCTTCACGCCTGTACTTTATAAGGTCCTCGCTCTGGGGGAAGAACAGGCCTTTGGCGCTCTTTACGGTATGGAGCTCTTCGGGGTCGTAGGAGACGCCGGGCTCCCAGGGGGCATAGTCGTATTGACCCGCCTTCTCGACGGGCAGGTACACTTTTTGGGTGAGGGACAGGGCGGAGAAAAACCTGTCCAGGTCGCTCATCCTGATCTTTTTAACAGATCCGTTCACAGCCACGGTCAATCCCCTCCTTTGTCGCTTACTGAGTTGGGCTCCCGGTCTCCGGCTTCGAAGCTGATGAGCGGTCCCCTCTGTCCGGCCTCTTCGCCGGCGGCAAATTCGCCGTAAAACTCGTTTATGTCTTTTATGTACTTGCGGTTGAACAGGTGGAGCGGTATGCCCTGGGGGCAGACTCTCGAACATTCTCCGCAGTCGGTGCAGCGTCCGGCCACGTGGAAGGCGCGGATGATGTGGAACAGCTTTTCTTCGAAGCTGTCCGTGTTGGCCTTGGAAGCGATGCCGGAAGCGTTGTTGTCGAACACGCATTTGCGGCAGGAGCAGGCGGGACAGGCGTTGCGGCAGGCGTTGCAGCGGATGCATTTGGAAAGCTCTTTCTGCCAGAACGCGAACCTTTCGGCCGGAGCCATTGACTCCAGTTCCCGCACGCACTCGAAGCGGTCGCCCCTGGGGCCCTCTTCTTCGTTGTCCGAGATCAGTTCGTCGAATATCTTGTGGGCCTTGCCCTTGCAGGTCTCGCATTTGTTGACCAGAACGCCGTCAACGTCGATCTCACCGTCGCCGTACAGCGTCCGCACGGTCAGCTTTTTTCCGTCTTCCGACTCGTCAACGCCTGTGATCCCCTTGATTCCCAGGGCGCGTATCCGGTCAACGTCGCACATTCCCTCGCAGCCGACGCCCAGGATATATACGTTGTCCCGGCTCAGCCTGTGCTCGGTGAGGAGCTGGTTGAAGCTGTAGGTGTCGCAGGGCTTTAAGAGCACCAGCGTCCTGCCCCGGTCAGCTACGGAGGCAATATCGTTGGTGATCAGGAATTTGCTGAGGTTCGCGGCGCAGAAGCGGTTATATACCAGGTCTTTTAAAGATTCTTCGGTCTCGAAAAGCGCGGGCTCGCAGTCGTAGAAGAACTCTCCGGCCTTCCAGCCGGCGACCCTGCTCACAGTGCCGTCCCGCATCAGTTCCCGGGCGCGGTCCAGTACTTTTTTACTCACTGCCTGCATCTCAGATCGCCTACTTTCACGTTTTCGCCCAGCTCCGAGATCTTCTTCGCGAAGTCGTTCATGACCTGCGAGAATCTCGCTCCTTCGGCCGCGGACACCCATTCGACTCTGGTGCGTCCCCGTTCGACTCCTATGTAGTCAAGCATGCTGAACAGAAGGGCCATGCGGCGGCGGGCGTAATAATTGCCCGTGCTGTAATGGCAGTCTCCGGGGTGGCAGCCGCATATGATGACGCCGTCGGCGCCCCGCTCGAAGGCCTTCAGTATGAAGGTGGGATTGACGCGGCAGGAGCAGGGCACTCTTATTATCTTGATCTCGGCGGGATATGAGAGGCGGGAGGATCCGGCCAGGTCCGCTCCGGCGTAGCTGCACCAGTTGCAGCAGAAGGCCACGATCCTGGGCTTCCACTGTTTAGTTTCCGTAGCCTGAGCCTCTGCGGCAGAGCCGTTGTCCGCGTTCACGTTTTCGTTCACAGGCATATCGCTTCCACCTCCGCCATGATCTGTTTGTTAGAGAAGCCTTTGAGGTCCATTGCCCCTGAAGGACATACCACGGTGCAGGCGCCGCAGCCCTGGCAGAGCGCTTCGTTGACCAGCGCCACCCTGCGTGTCTCTTTTACGCCGTGGTCGTTGATAAGGTGCGTGTCGTAGGAGATGGCGCCGTAGGGGCAGACCTTTTCGCAGCAGGAGCAGCCGTTGCACAGAAGCTCGTCGGAACGGGCCACGCAGGGGTTGGTGGTGAGCTTGTCCTTGCAGAGAAGACCTATTACTTTAGACGCCGCCGCGCCCGCCTGGGACACGGTCTCGGGTATGTCTTTCGGCCCCTGGCAGACGCCGGACAGGAAGATGCCCGCGGTGGGGCTTTCCACCGGCCGCAGCTTGGGATGGGCTTCGGTTATGAAATCGTTGGTGTCGATGCTGGCGGTCAACATATTGGCCACTTTTCTGGCGGTGGGATCCGGCTCGATGGCGGTGGCCAGCACCACCATATCCGCGTTCAGTATCACCTGCTCGTTGGAGATAAGGTCAACGCCTCTCACCACCAGGTGCCCGTCTTCTTCCCAAACTTTTCCTACCTGGCCCTTGATATAGTCGACGTCGTACTGTTCCGCGGCGCGCCTGTAGAATTCGTCGAAATTCTTGCCCGGCGTCCGCACGTCAATATAGAACACGTGAACGTCAACGTCCGGATATTTGTCCCTGATCAGCATGGCGTGCTTCGCAGTATACATGCAGCATATCTTGGAGCAGTACGGTTTGCCGCGGCCGGAAACGTCACGGGATCCTACGCACTGCACGAACACTACCGAGTGAGGATGCTTTCCGTCCGAGGGACGAAGGAGCACGCCTCCCGTTGGTCCCGCCGCGTTCATAATGCGCTCGAGTTCGAGAGAAGTGACCACGTCTTTACAGGTGGAGTAGGAGTATTCGTCGAATTTCGACGCGTCGATGGGCCTGAAGCCGGTGGCCATTACGATGGCGCCGTATTCTTCCTCTATGAACTCGTCCTGCATCGTATAGTCGATGGCTTTGGCAGTGCAGACTTTTTCGCAAAGGCCGCATTTGCCGGTGTTCAGTTTTATGCACTGGGTCTTGTCGATCACCGCCACGTTGGGTATGGCCTGGGCGAAGGGGATGTAGATCGCCGGGCGGTTGTTCAGGCCCATATTGAACTCGTTGAGGCCTTTCTTGGAGGGGCATTTAGCCATGCAAAGGCCGCAGCCGGTGCACACGTCTTCTTTTACGAAACGTGCCTTTTTGCGTATTTTTACTTTGAAATCGCCTACGAAGCCGCCGACTTCCTCCACCTCGGCGTAAGTGATGAGGCGGATGTTTTCGCTGGCTTTGGCTTCCACCATTTTAGGCGTCAATATGCAGGAGGAGCAGTCGAGAGTCGGGAAAGTCTTGTCCAGCTGAGCCATCCTGCCGCCGATGGTGGCGTTCTTTTCCACGATATCTACCTGGAATCCCGCGTCTGCGATATCCAGGGCGGTCTGTATCCCGGCAATGCCGCCGCCTATGACCAGGGCGCGTTTTACGACCCTGCTCTCTCCGGCTTTCAGCGGTACGTTCAGCATCACTTTAGCCACCGCGGCGCGCATAAGCACCCGCGCCTTTTCGGTGCCGGCCTCTTTATCTTTGTGTATCCATGAACAGTGTTCGCGAACGTTGGCGATCTCCACCATATAAGGGTTCAGCCCGGCAGCGGCCGCCGCCTTGCGGAATGTGGCTTCGTGCATCCTGGGAGAGCAGGAGCAGACCACGATCCCGGTCAACTGATGTTCTTTTATGGCGTCTTTTATGATATTCTGCCCCGCTTCCGAGCACATATACTGGTAGTCCTGGGCGAACACGACTCCGGGCTGGACTTTGGCGTCCGCCACTACCGCCGCGACGTCAACGGTGGCTGCGATATTGCTGCCGCACCAGCAAACAAAAACTCCGATCCTGCGCAAAACCAACACCGCCTTTACTTTCTGTACCTGCGAAACGCGCTGACCAGCGCCTGCTGAGGTATCTCACCGTCCGCTTCGATCAGCCCGGGCACCTCGTCGGGGACAAAGTTCGATCCGCCCTGCTCCCTTTCGGCAATGACCCGTATGGCGGCGACAACGTTGGCCGGTTCCACTCCTCTGGGGCAGCGCTCCACGCATGCGAAACAGCTCAGGCAGCGCGCCACCGTCTCGTCCTTAAGGAGCTCGTCCACTCTGCCCCGGGCGACCATCGTCACGAACTGATGGGGATGGAATCTCATCTCTCCGTAAGCCGGGCAGGTGGCGGAACATTTGCCGCACTTCATGCACTTTTTTACGTCTGAACCGCTTATCTGCTTCACGACAGCGGCGATCTCCGCTTCAGGCAAACGCATATCCCACCGCTCCTTTCAGCTCTTCAGTCCGGCGCCGCATACGGCGTCCGCCGGTGTCCCGGCGTCAGCTCCGGTGCCCGGTTCCTGCACGGATCCCAGCCCCAGCGCCTCGTACAAAAGTTCCGTTATATATTCGATCCGCATCCCGCCGTCACCGAATTTCCTGAGATTGTACATACACAGGGGGCAGGCGGTGATCAGCTCTTCCGCGCCGTGATTCCGGGCGTTCTTGATGATCCTCTGCACGTTTTCTCTCGACTGTTCTTCCGACTTAAGCGTCACGTAACCGCCGCAGCATTCGTTGCGCATGGCGTATACCACGGGAGTGGCGCCCAGTGCCTTGATAAAGTCTTCTATGATGCGGGGGTCTTCGGGATCGTCGAAAGCCATGACTTTGGAGGGCCTCAGCAGCAGGCAGCCGTAATAGGCGCCGATCTTCCTGCCTTTCAGCGGATTTTTCACCGCTTTGGCCAGAACGTCGAATCCCACTTCGTCCCTGAGCATCTGAAGATAGTGCACTACTTTGGTCTCGCCGGCGTAGGGGACCTGGGGCTTTAAATAATTATTGGCCTTCGCCCTAACATCGGGATCCGTTAGCATGTCGTGATTGACACGGGTCAATACGTGGTGGCAGGCGGAACAGAGCGTCAACAGCTCCCTTCCTTCGTCCCTGGCGGCCATAAGAGCCCTCACCGCGGAGAGCTTCGTGGCGATCTCGTCGCGGACAACGGGATATACCGCGCCGCAGCATTGCCACTCTTCGATCTCTTCGAGTTCCACGCCCAGCGCCCTGGCGCATTCGCGGCCGTAAAAGTCCAGGTCCTTTGCCTTCGTCTTAAGGGTGCAGCCCGGATAATAACTGTAAGTCATTGCTGTTTCTCCTCGCAAAACAATTGCCCGTCCCTGCGGGGCCGGAAGCTCAGATATTGACCTGGCGGATAACGTTCTTCAGTACGCTGGCGCTGTTCTGCAGTTTGACGATCTCGGGCCCCGTCAGGTTGGGCAGCAGATGGCCGCTCACGCCCTGAGGTCCGATAATGAACGGTATGCTGAGGCAGACGTCCTCTATGTCGTACTCGCCGTGCATCATGGACGAAACGGTAAGGGCGTTGTTGGCGCTGCCCAGCAGGCATTTTACGATATGGCACACCGAAATGGATATGGCGTAGAACGTGGCGCCTTTGCGCTTTATGATCTGGCCTCCGGAGTTGCGTATATAGTCTTCTATCTCGTCAGTATCGAGCTCCGGCCTAAGGGAATCGTAGAAGTGGAAATCCTTCCTGAAGTCGAACAGATTTACGCATCCCACCTGGGCTATTGACCAGGGCACGAAGGAACTGTCGCCGTGCTCTCCCAGAACGTACGCATGGATGTTCTGCTCGCTTATCCCCACGTATTCGGCTATCCTTGACCTGAGCCTCGAGGTGTCCAGAATGGTCCCGGAACCGATTATATGCTTCTCCGGGATGCCCGAAACGCGCATAAAAACGTAAGTCAGGATATCCACCGGATTGCTGACAATGATATATATGGCGTCCGGAGCGTACTTGGCGATCTCCGGGGCAATGTCCTTAATTATATTGACGTTCGTCTGCGCCAGATCGATCCTGGTCTGTCCCGGTTTCCGGGGCAGTCCGCAGGTGATTATCACGATATCCGATCCGGCGGCGTCGCTGTAGTTTCCCGCGTAAATGTTGGTCGGAGAACTGAAGGGCATTCCCTGCAGAATGTCCATCGCCTCTCCCCGCGCCTTCTCTTCATTGACGTCGATCATCACGATCTCAGAGGCGATCTTGTCTATCGCAAGAGTGTACGTGATCGTTGACCCTACGCTTCCAGTCCCGATAACCGTTATCTTTCTCCCCATCTGAAATTCCACCTTCTGAATAAAACTCAGCCGAGGCAATGCCGCCGGACAAGACCGCCGGGCGCGTCACCTGAAGCGTTCAGGTCATTTTACCACGAAGTCGGTCCATTGGCAAGTAACCGGCCCTCCCTCAACGGGGCGCCGTTCTGCCGTCAATGAAGCAAGAACGGGTCTATTCGGTCCTGAGTGCTTCTACGGGATCCTTTCTCGCGGCGCTCCCGGAAGGAATAAGTCCGGCTATCAGGGTCAGCAGCATGCTGATCAGTATGAGCACCACTGCGGCCCGGAAAGGCAGCACCGCGCTCAGATTGCTGAGCGACGTCAGATGATGTACGATGGCGTTCAAAGGTATGGTGAGGAGCCAGCTCAATACGACTCCCAGCGTTCCCGAGACGAATCCTATAATGACGGTCTCCACAATGAACATGCTGGAAACGTTCTTCTTCGAAGCGCCCAGCGCTCTCAACAGGCCTATCTCCTTAGTGCGCTCCTGCACCGAGATCAGCGTGATGACTCCGATCATGATCGAGGATACGATCAGCGATATGGCAACGAAAGATATAAGCACGTATGAGATGCTGTTGACGATCGTGGTGACCGAACTCATCAGTATCCCCACGTAATCCGTGTATGCGATCCGGGACAATTCGTCTTTGCCCGCATTGTAGTCGTCGATCATCGCCTTGATGACGTCTTTGTCGGCGAAGGTGGACGTGTAGATGTTTATGGTCTCGGGGTCGTCTACGTCAACGCTCCCCAGTTTCAACAAATTGTCCTCATAGGTGGCTTCAGAGAACTCCAGCGCCGTATCGTACAGTTCGGCGAACTGGTCCTCCTGGAGCATAGCGGTCATGGCGTCGAACATTGCCGCCAGTTCCTCGTCGCTCTTGCCCTCGTACTGCCGCTTTATTTCCGCCGCGTACTGAGTCTTGAACTGTTCCACAGCCAGTGTCTTGAAAAGCTCTTTTATATCATCTTCAGACATATCCGCCAGGTACTGTCTGAGCTCCTGCTCCCCGATCATACCTTCGGCCGCTCCGCCCTGTATGAAGGCCTCGATCATGTCTTCCCTGGTAAGACCTTCCAGCATAGCGTCCACGGCCCTTCCAATCTGTTCGTCGGAAGGCGAAGTCACGATCCTTAAGAACGCGGCGGCTTTGCCGGAAGTGTTGAGGCTCTCGGCGTAACTTTTGAATATCCTGGTTTTCTCGGCGTCGTCCAGCGAGCTGATGTTGCTGCTGAAGGGCAATCCCGTGAATATATCCGTGTCCGGAGCGGATCTCTGCGCGCCGGCGATATCTGATCCCGCGGTACGCTCGATGATATACTCCGTCAATTTGTAGGTATAACCTATTGTACCGCGGAGCATGGGCGAAATAGCGTCGTCTTTAGGCCTCACTATGCCGCTTATCTCCAGAGCCACTCCGTTATTGTAAAGGAACCGAAGTCCCGCGTCCGTATCCCTGAGGTCTATATAAGTTCCGGTATTTTCATCTTTCACGTAGCAATCGGAATTGAGTATCAGCTTAAACTCTCTGGCGCACAGTTCCTCGTAGGACCACTTTTCAGAGGGCAGCTCGAGCTCATCGCCTGCGATGGCCGCGTCCATGATCGCGTCAACGTCGCCCCTGGTCTTGAGGCCCAGCGCATACAGCACCAGGTCTGAGACCTCGTTGTTTTTGCTGACCACCAGCACCACCTGGTTATAGCTCGTAGGCCACTCGCCGTAGACCACGTCGTATTGTCCCTTAACTATGTCGCTGACGGTCTCGCCCTTTACGCCTGAAAGCAGTTCCTGCCAGGTGCTTGACGAGGACCTGTTGGAAGAGGATACAAGCGACATCAGCGTAGAGGAAGAGGAAGACGCAGTCGTCCTGCTCCCGGTGGTTCCGGTCATATTCTGCCCGAACATGCGCGTCAAAAGTTCCGCCGTGAGCTCTGCTGTATCGGAGCGGATGATATTGCCCTCTGGGTCCTTCGTATACGCCAGCACGTCCATAGCGTAAGTGTAGCTTATGCCCGTGATGCTGTTGCCGTACTTGCTGTTATCGTTGCCCGCCTGCTGAGTCAGATAGTTTTTAAAGGCCTTCAGATCGTTCTCGATGACCGAAGTGCTGTTGATCCTGTTGACCATGTTGTACAGGGCAACTCTCTGGTATATCGCGTCTTTTTCGTGTTTGACGGTCTCTTCCGAGTTCCCCGCCAGATTCGTTAAAAGCTCGTTCAGATCCGTATGCTGCCGCTCAATCGTGACCGGATAGGAAGCCAGCGTCTCTTCCTGCACCTGCCCTATGAACCGGTTGGTGCCGGTCGACACGGAATAAATGAGCGCGATGCCGATTATTCCGATGCTGCCCGCGAATGAGGTCAATATCGTCCTGCCCTTCTTAGTAAACAGGTTGTTCACCGACAATGACATCGCCGTAAGCAGCGACATCGAAGGCTTCTTTTTGCGCTTGGCCGGAGTCTCCGAGCCCTCAGCACCGTTCTCGCGGGTCTCCTCTTCGGCCGCTTCCGCAGCCTTCCGTTCTTCCTTTTTATAGGTCGCGATCTCTTCTTCCGAAAGAGGCGCAGAGTCCCCCACGATCCTGCCGTCAATTATCTTTATGATCCTGGTTGCGTACGTCTCGGCCAGTTCCGGGTTATGGGTCACCATGACCACCAGATGATCCTCCGACGCCTTTTTAAGCATCTCCATTATCTGAACGCTGGTCTCGGTATCGAGCGCTCCGGTAGGTTCGTCCGCCAGCACGATGTCAGGATCGTTTACCAGCGCTCTGGCAATAGCGACTCGCTGCATCTGACCACCGGACAACTGCCCCGGCTTCTTCTTTATCTGGTCTCCCAGACCCACGTCTTCAAGCGCCTTGACAGCTGCCTTGCGCCGCTCGGACCTGGAAGCTCCCGAAAGAGTAAGCGCCAGCTCGACGTTGCTGAGCACGGTCTGATGAGGTATGAGATAGTAGTTCTGGAACACGAAACCGATGGAATGGTTTCTGTAAGTGTCCCAGTCACGGTCTTTGTACTCTTTAGTGGAACGGCCGTTGATCACCAGGTCGCCATCGGTGTAATGATCCAGGCCGCCGATAATATTCAGCAGCGTGGTCTTGCCGCAGCCGGAAGGACCTAATATGGCCACGAACTCCTTTTCGCGGAACTTGAGGTCTATCCCTTTTAGAGCTTCGACCTTTCCTCCGCCTGTAGGATAATCTTTTTTTATCCCGTAAAGTTCGAGCATACCTGATCCCTCCTCTGCCTGATTTCCGCGTATCAAAAATACCGGTCCGGCAACTGTCTTTTCGAACTGTTGATAACAGTAAAAAATAACAGTTCAAAGGGTATTTTATTATTTTTTTCGTGTTTATGTCAATATCCGCGCCAGTTTTCCAGTATATCGTCCTCCCCGATATCGCCTCCTTTATAGCCGGGATATTCCAGGGCTTCCGAATATACGATTAGCCCCGAATCGATCTTTGCCAGATCCTCTTCCTTTACGCGCTCTCCGCTGCCGTATTCCGTCCGGAACCTGATCTCGCTGATCAGCGGCTCCGTCTCTTCTCCGGGCATCAGAGGCGTAAGATAATAGTAGAAACCGTCGGGCTGGTACAGCCAGCTGCTGCCCGTTTCAAAGGGCTCCACGGCGTTTTTAAGCACGTAGTCCTCGAACAGGAGCCTTGCCCGGACGGTGCAGGGAAGGTTCCCTGTGTTCCGGATCCTGACGACCTTCGTCACGGCCTCTCCCGGTGCCGGAGGCGTCGGCGGAGGGTCGAAGTCTTCGTCTATCTCGATGACCGTCTCTCCTACGGTCATTATATTGTCCTCGGAGTCGCTGTCCGTAAGATACGCCAGCGTCAATCCCGTTCCGGTAAGCACGGTCGCCACGATGGCTCCGATCACCGCCGCGATCAGCGCCCGTGTCGATTTCCTGTTTTCTTTCATCACGTCGCCCCCTTAACAAAAATCTCATACCCGTACGAAAGCCGGTCCTCCATGCTCTCTCCCTCGGCAATATTCCTTGCCTGCACGCCGTAAGCGTCGACTTTCACGTCGAGGGCAGAAGCGCATTCGAGTTCACCTTCAAGCACGTTCAGAAACCTGATCTCCGTAAACAGCGCAGAAGTGACGGCACCCGGTTCCAGCGGCCCCGGGACGTATCCGTAAACGTACATGGCTTTTTTTCCGCCTGCTCCGTCCGACGAGGTATAACCGTCCATCAGCACCCAGTCTTCTCCGCATTCAAAAGAGAACAGTTCCCTCTCCGCCGCAGGGATGATCATTTTCGTTTCCGCATCCACGGTGCGTACGTTTTTTATCGGTATGCCGACGGTGATAAACGTGAGCATCGCCACATTGCCCGTGTTGGTAACGACAGGATCTTTAGGTACGCTTATCCCCGGACTGAGGACCGGGTCCGGCTCGAAAGAAGGTTCCTCCAGATCCAGTTTAAGCGTTCCGGGAGTGAACGAATTGGAGGCGGACGTTCCGTCGGTCATAAACGCCAGGGTCATTCCCGTGCCCAGAGCGACAGACGCAGCCACAGCGATAACGGCCGCCGGCAGCAGGATGCTCCGGTAACCTTTTTGACCGGCCTCTCTTCGGCCTGGTCTTTTGAAGCGGTCCGAAGCCGCCCTTCTCCCTGATATCGCAGAACCGATCTTTTTGACCGCCACCAGGAGGATGCACGCGCCTCCTGAAACAATCATTATCAGAAGATATACGTTGAGCTTTTCGTCGCCTGTCTGAGGGACCGGTTCCCTCTCGGTCCCACGGGCGCTGAAGATCCAGTCCACTTCCCCGGCAAGGCCGCTGAATTCGTTGTCCACCTCCGGCGACAGTTCAAGTTCCACTGTCAACGCTTTCTTTCCGTCGGTCTCGAACTCTCCCAGGCAGATCCCTTCAGCATAAAGTCCGTTGACCCCGCTGCCGGAGTCGTTCTTTACAGGGCCTTTGTACACGGCTTCTCCTCCGGAGTACACGGTCACGAATGCGTATTCCGTAAGAAGCCTTGCCACCGGTCCTTCCAGTTCCTGATTTTCGCACGCCGCCCGGAGGTATATCTCGGTGGTTATGTCGCTTTCATTTTCGACGGAAATATTCTGGATCACCGTCTGGCCGGGAAGGATATTTTTGAACGGCTTGAACAGATCTCCTTCCGCTCCGAAGCGAAACCCGTCGTCCTTCCCGCTGAAAGTAACCGGTATCTCACCTTCTCCGTACAGCACGTAGGCTCCGTAATCTTCCCCGGACAACGGATGATTTTCCTCTCCCGCGTCAGCGCCTCTCACGGCGCCGCTCCAGATGGAAGCTCCTCCGGCAGCCGCCTGCACCGCTTCCATGGCAACGGTTATGGATCCGGGCCTGTATGAGTAATAGTTGTTGATGTCCGGCCCGCTGAGCGCGAATGAATACATCAGCGGCTCCGAAGTCTCCCCTGGCTTTAAAACTTTGGTATAGTAGTAATAACCGGTGCTCTCTTCCCGGATCCAGTCCCCGGTATTTATCTCATAAGTGATCTCGTTCTCCTCCGCCGCCTTGCCGCTGTCGTCCCAGATGCCGCTGAGCCTGACGCGCACATACTCATCGGAAACGCCGTCGTTCCTGACCGAAACTATCTTTCCGATCTCGTCCCCCGGCATGGCGACGGTACCCTGCCGGTAGATATCTATTATCTCTGCGCTCAGTTCTCCGACGGAGATGATATTCGTCGTTCTGTCCTCCCTGTACCAGTCCGCCGCGGTAAGCAGCCCGCCCAGCGCAAATATACAGGTCAATACTGCCAAAACAGTAATATAGATCTTTCTCATATTGCCGGTACCTTTCATGAAAAAACAAAGTTGATACGCGTCGAAGCCGTCAACACGGGCCTCCGGGAGCAGGGACGATCGTTGACCGCCCCCGCCTTTACGCAGGCCGGACAGCCGCTGCCTCAGGTATGGACCGCCGTTGTCGTCGACCCGGATACTCAGCCTGCGGAGCTGTAATTCTCCACGACGGTGCCCGCGGCGATCTCGCCGTCAAGTGCGCTGAAGGCCGATTCGGCATCCGCAAAATTCTTGGCCTGGATGGCTTCCACCACCACGTCAACGTCAAACGCTCCCACTTTGTCGAGCTGTACCTGGGACCATTCCGCGGGAACGACTATATTGGTAAACAGGACCACGCTCTCGCCTTCTTTTAAGATCCTGCCATAATTAAAGCAATATTTCCCGGCGGTCCCGGTGGAGACCTGCGTGAATTCAGGATTGACCATGGGGATCTGAGCGATATCTGCCTCGGAATACACAGTGCCTTTTTTCAGAGCCGTACCTCCGGTCTGAGCCGCAGCGTTATACGTGTCGTCGTACTTTATCATTTTGGTGATCAGGCCCAGCCTCTCGGCGTCGGTGATCACGCTGCCGGAAGCATCTTTAACGATGAGATAAGCGCGCACGTAGCTGTCGTTTTTTACCGCCTTGATGACGGGGTCTTTTAAAAGCGTGTCTCCCGGCACCAGTGATTCCCCGTCCTCGGGCTCCCAGTTTTTCTCTTCCAGGTCAACGTCGAGAGTGCCTACGGTAAAAGTGTTGACCTTGTCTTCTTTGTCTGTCATATAGGCCATTGTCCCGCCTACCGCCAGCGCCGAAAGCAAACCTAAAGTAACGATTCCAATAATGATCTTTTCGCTTCTTTTCATTTTGAAGCCTCCTTAAAGAATGATATATTTCTGCTGTTTACACAGACAGATCGTTTTGGATTGCTGCGATCCGGCGGCGCTTTTCCCTGACGATATCCGTCAATATCACCGCCATGAATATCCCGGCTGCGGCTGTCATCAAAACGATCCTGCCGACGGTGGTCCGCAAAACGGTCAACACCCTTCCCAACCCCGGCAGACAGAGCACTTCCACGCCCTCGGCACATTCGTATTTCACCGGAGGGTCCTCCAGCTTGCCCGCCGTCCCTTTCGTGGTGAAAGTCCGGTTTTCCGCATCGTTTTTGATGACTTTGTGCGTTATATATTTATTTCCTGCTCTGTAGGTGAGATTGTCACCCTCCTTTATTTTCGCGTTGTCTCTCGGAACGACCACTATAAGGCTTCCCACCGGGAGCTCCGGCTCCATCGAAGGAGAAACGACGCACAGATACCTGACGCCGAAAAAGCCCGAAACGATAATGAGCATCAATATGACGGGAAGGGCAATGGCAGCCCCTTTCAAAACCACGCCTGCGGCTTTCCTGATCCTGCCGGCAAGGCCGTATCTGTTTTTAAGGCGTACAATGCTCATCGTCTCTCATAGTTTCCTTTCCGTTGTCCGTACCCGCAGGGTCAGCGCCGGGCGCTCCGCAGATCCAGCTATTATCCCCGGCCGCCCCTGAGATCGAAGCTGTTTTCGCAATAAGCGGTATGAGACGTTTTTTCCTGGTTTATCACTTTGTTTACGAAGGTCGCTGACCCTTTCGCGCCGTCCGTCAGCAGCTCGAACAGAGCGTATCCTCCCCCGTCCGATCCGCCTTCGCCTACGTACAGGCTCTCCGGCTCGTAACGAAGCGTTTTCAGTTCCTCGACTTTGTACGTGCCGGCAGGGATCCCGTTCATCTCGAACCCTCTCGTCAGCATGGCGGTACCCGTACCGAGATCCGCAGCGGTAAATACGACAGAACGGTAATACTCGCTGCCGGACTCCAGGTGCGTTATCCTGAATATGAACACCGGATCTCCGTGGGCGGGAATAAACTCCTCCGCATGTATCTGCTTCGTAACCTCGAGAGACACCTTTATGGCTTCGTTTCGCACGTTGATGGTGGCAACGTCCCCGGCGTAATTGCCCCTGATGTTGAACAAATGGCCGATACGGATGTCGCCGTCCCAGGATCTTGACAGCGCGTCCGATTCGGTGGTGGAATAGGCCCATACGAGTGATCCGCCCTGCATCATACGGTACATATAAACTTTGACGGACCCGGTGGTGTTGCCCGAATAACCGCTGATTGAGAACTCGTAACCCGCCGAATCGAGTTCCGTCACCGCCACGGCTTTTCTTCCGGAAGATATGTCTCCGGGGTCCAGTCCTATGCTGAACCAGGCTTCCGCCACTCCGTTGTCGTCGGTATACACGGTGCGGTCGTAGTACAGCTGGTCCGATCCCATCCAGCAATAAACGAAAGGGATGCCCGCCACGGCTCCGTCGTCGGAGCTCTTTTCGATCCGGAAAATTATATGATCCTCATCGTCGTTCTGAGTTTTCAGCTCCATATATACGCCGTAGGGATCCCGAAGCCGCCCCGAAGCGCTGAGCATGGTCTGCTGTCCCGGATCTCCGGGCGAAAAGAACACCGCAGCGCCTTCGCCGTCTTCTGCGTCTCTTCTCCGGACAACGATATCCAGCCCCCCGTCCAGCGCTCTCGTTGACGTGATCCGCACGATCTTTCCCGACACGGAAAACGAGATATAGGTCAATTCGTTTCCGTTTCTGTCGGTCACGTAATAATCTCCCGCGGGCACCGCGTTCCTGCTGACGAAAGAAGCGGCATATCGGCGGGTATGGGGCCCGGTCTCCTTAAGCAGAACGGTTTTGTCCCAGCCGGACTGATCGGCGGAGGCGAAGGACGGTACGGCAGAAGCGTTCTTTATAAGATTCAGCAGATAGTCGTAACATTTTTCCGCAGGTTTGCCGCAGATCATGGTGTAGTAATTGTCCGCCTCCACGAGTCCCACGGACCTCCTCGCCCCTGCGTCTGTCCTGATGCCCTGCTGATATTCCCAGATCACGCACTGGGTCGCCATCCAGAAGTCCGTGCCCAGCGTTCCGCCAACGGGTCCCTGGTCGTACAGGCCTCCTTTCTCGCTGTCGTAACCGTATATCGACGCGTATGCGATACCCTTCCGGGCAGTCTCGGGAAGCATATCGAAATAGTCCGAAAAACTGCCCGGATCCTCGGGACCGGCGCCGTAATCCGCCCCGTTCCGGAATGACAGCCCGGAGGCAAGACAGTATGCCACCTGCTCTTCTCCCGTCTCCGGATCGACCAGATAGTACAGCCGCTGGGTGCTGCCGCCTTCTTTATACCGCACCTCTGCGATCTCCCCGCCTTCTCCGTAGATATTGACGTAATAACCCTCTTTTTTGATATACTGAGCGCCGCCGTAGCCGGTAAAAGATACGAGTTTTCCCGTAAGTGGCTCGTCTCCCGCACAGATGACCGGTATCCCCGTAATAAACAGCACCACGCATAAAAGGACGCTGACAAGGACCCTGCCCGTATGAACCGGCTCAAAACGCCTGTGATGATCCATTTTCATCTCTGACCCTCCGTAAATAGTTGTGGTTTTTCTCCAAGCGGCCTGATCAGTGGTAAAAAGCCGATTCCAGCCCCAGATACAGCCGCATGATCCCTTTTTCCGCGGCGAAAAGCCGCAGTTCGTTCATTATCGTTTCTCTTTCTTCCGGTCCTTCCAGTTCGGCGCGTATGAAGCCGAAGAACAGCCGCTGGCATCCCACGTATTGCCGGTCTTCCCCTGCGCAGCAGCAGAGCTGGCCTATCATCCTCCTGCGGGCGGCTTCAACGTCGCAGCGGTCACATTGCCCACCGAAAAAGGCGTCCCTGTTCTCCACCATATAGATCCAGACAGGGATCATATCAGGAGCTTTGCCGCACAGAGACCCCAGCTCCACGGCCCGGGAATATATCCTCAGGACTTTGGAAATATTCTCGAAGTCCCTCATCCGCAGGGCGCAGCACAGTATCTGGCAAAGCGTCAATATATCTCCCCGTTTCCCGTATGTCCTTCTGACGTATTCGAACCAATCCGAGACTTCGAAACAGTCTTCCGAAGACAGGCCTCTCAGGATCCCGGTCAATTCGGCACAGACGGCTTTTCCGAAGCAGATCATGCTCCTCCACACCGCGCGTCCGGCCAATGGCAACGCTCCCTCCGGGCATTCGGTTCTTTCGTTTTCCAGAAAATCTGCCAGAACAGAAGCCGTCCGGCCGGATTCGCGCAAAAAAACTCGTTGCCGCCTGTTCACTGCCGCCTCCCCGCGCCTGCCGACAGGCGCATTACCCGATCAATTTCTGCAATATTTCTTCGTATTGTTCCAGTTCGCCCTGATCTCCTACCGGTCCGAGGCCTTCCACCCGGTTCTTGCGCCGCGCCGTCAATTCGCTGCGCCTCACTTCGCCTAAATACCTGTCTTTCCCCACGACTTTGAAAAGCCTGTTCCGGTCCGACTCCGGCTCGGTAAAATCCCAGGCCACGAATCTGACTTTCGAATACAGCAGCTTTCCGCTGTCCGCCAGCGCCAGGTAGTAATTCTTGATGGCTTCCATATCCTCCACGTTGGAGTCAGGCGTGGCCACCACGTAGCTGCAGCTTTCCATGGCCGTATTGACCAGCTCGCTGTCGTCGCTCCTTTCGGCGCTTATGAGCGTCAGATCAAAATTGACGAAGCACCATTCGATGAAGCGCCTCACGTCTTCCCGCCTCCTGAGCGGGATCTCCAGCCCCAGCTTGAAAGTTCCCCGAAGGACGCGGCCTTCGTCGCCGTAAGGCGTCAGCAGGCCCCTTTTTACCCATTCGTAGGCGTTGTGGAGATACATGGATCTGTGATCGAATACGTAGGGATATATGGCTTTTTCCGCCACCGCTCCCGACTCCTCTTCACCCGTGAAATAGTATTCCAGGTTTCTGCGGCCACGCTCTGACAGCGTGAACAGCCCGGTCTTCAGGTCCATGCTCCTGGAGGCTGCCATGCCCATCTCGCTGACGAAACAGGGGTTGCCCTCCACGGTGACGCAGAGCCGCCTGAATATCAGCGACTGCCGTATTATCTCGCTCAAGGCGCCTTTCGGTTTGTCCGCCTCGACGGAGCGGCCCGAAGCGCTTTTGTCGTCCCCTGCGCCTTTCACGCCCTGCTTCCGGTCTGTTTTTTCGCTTTTCTTATCTATTTTTGCCACTCGGCGTCCGCCTTGACCCTCGATCATCTCTACGCGGTCTCCGCCCGGGCCCCCGGTTTTCGCTCCAATGGCCTTCAGACTGCCTCTGAGGGCCTTTTCCGCCTCGAAGGTATCGACGGTGCTCCCGGCCTCTTCGTTGCCTTCTAAGTACTTTTTAAGCGCTCCTGCAGCTTCTTCCGCACTCCTGTATCTGCCTTCAGGTTCGTGGGCCGTGCAGGAAGCCATAAATTCTCCCCAGAAACCCTTCAGGCCGTACGACGAAGGGTAGTCTTCCCTGCCCGTAATCATAAATCCGGCAAGGACCCCCAGCGAATAAACGTCACTGGCAATGCAATATTCTCCGAACAACGCTTCCGGCGCGGTATAATACATGCTTCCCAGCTTCAGCGTGGCCGGATCGTCCCGCCCGGCCGCCTTCGCCTGACCCGAGGCCAGGAATATTGCCGCTTCAAGATCCGTCAGCCACACCTCCGGCTCATCGTCCACTGCCCCGGAGATCAGAACGTTCGAAGGCTTCAGATCCATAAAGACCGCTGCGCCTCCGGGTGCGTCCTGCAGATACGAAAGCGCCTCGCATACCTTAAGCCCGATCTTCGCCGCCCGGGCAGGCTCCAGAGGCCCGGACTTCCTCACCAGTTCCTCCAGATCGATGCCGCTCAGCCATTCCTCCGCCAGATACGAACCGCTCTCATCCTCCCAGGAGGCAACGAATTTCGGAAAATGCCGGTCGCGGATCCGGACAATATTGTCCCTCTCCCTCTGAAAGGCATCGTCCCCCGGCGCCCATCTTTTCACGAACACCGCTTTCCCGTCGCGCTCGTCAACGCACCGGTACGCCCTTCCGGCCCGTATCTCCGCCTCTGTCCTGAATCTGCCTCCGTTAAAGGTCCTCTGTTCACCGACCGTCTCTGAATGATCTCCCAAGTCCCTCGCCTCCGTTCTCCGCCGCTCCAAAGCGCCCCAGGATGAATGGAAGCCCGGAAATCCGCCCCGGGAGGATTCCGCCGCAGGTCTGAGATTTCCTGTCGACCGGGCCGGTTTTCGAGCCGCGGTCAATGAACGTTTTTCCGGTTTCCAGCATCCCGGTCAACGCCGGGAACCGGATTGTAGCACAGGGTCCCCGGATAATCCCATTTTTTCGAATATTTCCCGAAGCCGTTTTTTCAGCGCCTGTCAAAAAAACGAAAACCGCTCTGAGGCGGTTTCAGAGCGGTTTTTTTGGATTTTACGAATCCCTCTCGCTTTTTGTTCAATGGCTTTCGACGGCAATATTTCCCGTAAGGACGCCGTCTTCGGCGCAGGGCGACAGATGAAGCTGCGCTGATGATGGAATGATGTCGCTGCGCTAATGAGGCTGCCTTCGGCAATGATGAGTGCGTTGCACATGATGCCGTTCGCTTTGCTCACTAATGAAACGGAACGAAATTAATTATACCTCAATTAGTCTCGCAGAGACGGCATCATTAGTGAAACGGCATCATTCCATCATCAGCGAAGCGACATCATAAGCGAAGTGTCCTCATTCACTTCCCGTAAAACAAAAAAACAGCCCCGCATTCAAGCGGAGCTGTCTTCTTGATCTCTTAATTATTCAGCCCTTCCGGCCCTTCTGCATCACATCACGAATCCGAACATAGAAAGCACGTTCGACAACAGTTGCTGCAGATCGTTCTCGGACATTTCAAGCACGTCAGAAAACTCAGGGATCGTACCCTCCGCATCGAAATTGACCGTGATCTTTCCGGACAGCATAGTGAGCAAGCCGCCGAACATGCCGAAACCGGAATCGCCGTAATAATCGTCATCATCCCAGTAATCGTCGTCCCATTCGCCGTCATCCCACTGGTCGTCGTAATAAACGTCTTCCTCATAGTCATAATAGTCCTCGTCATAGGAATCCGTGCCGCCCAGCAGTCCGGCCAGCTGAGAAAGATCGATCTCGGCAGAGAAAGACTTAACGGTATTGTCCGCATAGCGGGTAATGTCGTAGCCGATCTCCAGGACAGACGATCCGAAAACGGAAACGTCGATCTTCTTGGTATTGCCGTTGATCTCGACTTTGAGATAATCGTCGGACCGGCCCTGGTAATCCACGGCCAGGCGGATGGTCTCCACGTTGTCCTTGTTGGCGATGCCGAACTTCATCGTGGCGCCGTCGTCGCCGGAAAATCTGTAGTCGATGGAATCGTCGGTCTTGTCGACCTCGAATTTAAATTCCTCATCCTCTTCGTCCTCGTCGACGCCCAGGAGCTTGATCACGCCGCCCAGTATCTCGCTGGTCTTGGTATCTGTATAGAGCTTGATGTCCGCGGCGGGAGCGTTCTTGTCAACGTCCTCGTCGAACATGGCGTCCAGCATCTGATCGAGATCGATTCCGGTCATAGAGGCGATATCGCCGCTCTTGGAAGCCAGTTCCTTGACCAGATCCTGCACCTGTCCGGCGGTCATGGCCAGCGTCACGATATTGACCTTTTTGTTTCCGGAAGAAAGCTCGACGCTCTTGTTGTAGTCGGTCTTCATAGAAGAATACTTCTCGATCTCGTCCACCAGATTTACGGAAGCTTTGTCCATTCCGTCAAGGGAATTCACGAACTTGTCGAAAGCTTCCAGGAGCTTGTTCTGGTCGTCTTCCGTGATGCCCATAAGGTTGCCGCCCTTGGTGCCGAACGCGGACGTGGGAAAATTCCTGACGAATTTTTCCAGGTCAACGCCCAGGACTTTGCCGAAAAGGTCGGAGTCGATGGCAACTTTCTTGTCCTTGAAGAGCAGTTTGACGTTGATGCCTTCGCCTTCCGCGCCGATGGCTAAATTCACGGTGAACAATCCGTTGCGAAGGTTGTCGTCGCTTCCGAGAAGCGCCGTTTTGCTTTCGGCGGCCTTAACGGTCTGCTCCATTGCCTCGGCAAGGATCTCTTTGGACGTCTTCTTCTTGCAGCCGCCGAAGACCATTACCACGGCCAGCACGATAACCAGCGCGCAAATCAGTTTGCTTTTGAATCCTTTTTTCACTTCAGTTTCCCTTTCTCCGGCAATACCGGCGGATCTTTCGTTATTTGAACCAAACGTGCTGGCAGAACAGTATGAACAGCAGGTAACCCACCGCAAATACCGCGGCAACGGCCAGCGCCGCGCCCAGCACTCCCAATATCAGAAAAAACGTCTGCTTCTTCGTAAGCTTCTGAAGTTCCTCCCTGTTGCGGTCGGAACCCTCGCCGTCCGTGTAAGAGGCGGAAGGATCGTGCCAGGGCATACCGTCAACGTTCATATTGGCGATAACCCTGCCGTCGTCTTCAAAATCGTCTTTCTTTCGCTTCATTCCAGATCGTCCGCCGTACGCTTACTTTTCGGCTTTCTTGTCGTTTTTCTTTTCGGCTTTCTTGTCGGTCTTCCTGTCCTTCGTCCTGGCCGCTTTCTTTGCCTTCTTCTCGGCTTCCAGCGCCTCGGCGGCCATTCCCTCGTTCATTATCCTCTCGGCCTCGGCCTGCTCCCGGGGATCGTTATAAAGATGGCAGGCGCAGAAATGTCCGGGCTCGACCTCTTTGTAGACGGGCTCCGCGTACTTGCATATGCCCATGCAGTCCCTGCAGCGGGTGTGGAATTTGCAGCCCTTGGGCGGATTGGCGGGAGACGGAATGCTTCCTTCCAGAACTATGCGCTCCATCTTCACGTCGGGATCCGGCACGGGAATGGCGGAGAACAGAGCCTGGGTGTAGGGATGCAGCGGCTTCGAGAAAAGCTTTTCCGTTTCGGAGAATTCCACCAGATTGCCCAGGTACATAACGCCTACGGTGTCGGAGATGTATTCTACCACCGACAGGTCGTGGGAAATGAACAGGTAGGTCAGGTTGAAGTCCTTCTGCAGCTGCTTCAGCAGGTTGATGATCTGGGCCTGTATGGACACGTCCAGGGCGGAAACGGGCTCGTCGCACACGATGAACTCGGGATTCAGGGCAAGGGCTCTGGCGATGCAGATCCTCTGGCGTTGTCCGCCGGAGAACTCGTGGGGATAACGGTCCTTGTGATACTCCTGAAGTCCGCAGGCTTTCATTATCCTGGAGATATAATCGTCGTACTCTTCTTTAGGCACGATGTTGTGCTCCCTGACGCCTTCGCCGATGATCTCTCCCACGGGCATACGGGGAGAAAGGCTGGAGTAGGGATCCTGGAAAATGATCTGGACTTTCGGCCTCATCTTGCGCAGGTCCGCGCGGGACAGCTTGAAGATGTCCACGCCGCTGAACAGCACCTTGCTGCCCTTTTCGGGAGCGCCCTGGAGCCTCAGCATGGTACGTCCGGTGGTGGATTTGCCGCATCCGGACTCGCCCACGAGGCCCATGGTGGTACCGCGCTTGATCTTAAACGAGATGCCGTCCACGGCCTTGACGTTGCCGATGACGAGCCTCAGAAAGCTCGATTTGATGGGGAAATATTTTTTGAAATTCTCCACCTCTACGACGTAATCTTCGCCGGAATTTGTCTCGTTATTTTGTAAAACGTTTTTATCTTCCATCATTTCAGCACCTCCGTCCCGGCCTTTTCGGCAGCCGCGGGATCCGATCCCTGCTTAGAGAAATTCATGTTCAGGAAACGGTCGGTGTCGATGATCTGCGGATAGCCCATGATCTCGCCCTGGTCAATGAATCTGTAGCAGGACACGACGTGGGTGTCGCTGATCTTGATCTCGGGGGGATATTCTCCCGAGCAGCGCTCGTGATCGCAGAACTCGCAGCGGTCTCTGAAGTAGCAGTAGTTGGGCATATTGACGGGGTTGGGAACGTTGCCGGGAATGTTGTACAGCTCGTCGACTTTCTTGCCAACCACCGGTTTGGATTTCATCAGTCCGATAGTATAGGGATGGCAGGGATGATGGAAAATGTCATCCGCGGTGCCCTTCTCTACCACGCGTCCGGCGTACATGACCACCACGTAATCGGCCATTTCGGCGATGACGCCCAGGTCGTGGGTGATCAGCATGATGGAAGAATTGATCTTGTCCTTCAGGTTTCTGAGAAGGTCAAGTATCTGGGCCTGTATCGTAACGTCCAGCGCCGTCGTAGGCTCGTCGGCAATGATCAGGCGGGGGTTGCAGGCAAGGGCGATGGCTATCATGACCCTCTGCCTCATACCGCCGGACAATTCATGAGGATACATATTGTAAATGCCCTCTGCGTTGGCGATACCCACTATCTTCAGCATCTCGATGGTCCTGTCACGGACCTCCTCGGGAGTCATCTCTTTATTGTGGAGCTCGATGACCTCGTTGATCTGGGCGCCGATGCGGAACACCGGGTTCAGGCTGGTCATAGGCTCCTGGAAGATCATGGACACTTTGTTGCCGCGGATGTCCTGCATGGTCTCCGTAGGCGTGTTCACGATGTTGTACGCGGTGCCGTCGTCGTTGTTCAGCCTGATCTCGCCGCCCACCACCTGTCCGGTAGGCCTCTGGACCAGCTGCATAATGGACAGAGACGTGACGCTCTTGCCGCAGCCGGACTCGCCCACGACGCCCACGGTGGAGCACTTGGGGATGTTGAAGGATACGCCGTCGACGGCGCGTACCACGCCGATATCGGTGAAGAAATAGGTACAGACGTTGTCCAGCTCCACTACGTTGTTGTCGTCCTTCATCTTAGTCATGAATTCGGACGTGTCCTTGGCGGCGCGGTTTCTGTACTTTTCAAGATTCTTCGTGATCCTGCGGTTCCGCTTCGAAATGTCGTGAGACTCTTTTCCGGATATATAATTAACGTTTTTTCTCTTAAAAATCATAGCAGCCTCCTGGAAATCAACGCTTCATCTTGGGGTCGAAGGCGTCGCGCAGTCCGTCGCCTACGAAGTTGAAGGCAATAACGGCCAGGCAGATAAGGACGCCTACCGGGATCCAGATGTAAGTGTAGCTCTTCATGGCTTCGATGGTGGAAACGGAGTTGATCATGTTTCCCCAGGTAGCCATGGGATGCTTGACGCCAAGGCCCAGATATGACAGCGTGGATTCGAGAAGGATAACGCCGCCGAGGCCCATCGTCATGGAAACGATCAGCTGAGGCATTACGTTGGGCACCAGGTGCTTGAATATTCTCCTGCTGGTCTTGAGGCCCGTAGCTTCCGCCGCGGTCATGAATTCCTGCTCGCGCAGAGACAGGATCTGTCCTCTGACCAGTCTCGCGATACCGGACCAGCCCAGGATCCCCAGGATGGCCATCATCCAGAGCAGTCGCTCGTAGGTCGGTACTTTCAGTTTGTCGAACACAGAAGCTATAATGATCATTATGGGCATCGTAGGTATGCAGTAGAATATATCTACGAGCCTCATTATGATCGTGTCGACCACGCCGCCGAAGAAGCCGGCGATACCGCCCATTATGACGCCCAGGATGGTCTCCAGGATAACTACCACGAAGCCTACCATAAGAGATATGCGACCGCCGTACATTATACGGGAGAACACGTCGTATCCGTCTCCGTCGGTGCCCAGGATGTGAGACCAGGAAGGACTGGCGTAAATGTCGTAAACTTTGGTGATCTGGTCGTATTTGGCAATGTACTCGCCCGTGTTCTTGCGCTCGACGTTGATCGTCTCTTCGGAAAGGATGAGGTTGCCGTTTTCGTCCAGATTCCTTTCACCGGTCTCGGGATCGAGCTGAGGCACGCTGAAGGTGAAGGAACCGGTCCTGCGGGCTTCCTGGTCTTCGGCGTTCATCATGGCGGTGACGGTCTCGGCCATTATGCTCTTGAACTCGATGGAAAGCGAATCCTGGCCGGTGTAGTCTCTGATAGAGAATTCGGAGATGCCGTATACGGTCTCGCCTTTGGAATTCAGAACCAGGCGCTCCTCGCCTTCGGTGTCGATGGTATAGTTCTCGCCTTTGTATGTGAACTTCTTGTCGGCGTAAAGGGCGCGCAGAGCCGCTTCTTCAAGGCCCTTGTCCTCCGGAACGGTGAGGTCGTGGCGGTCAAAGCAGAGTTTGGTGGCAAGGATGCCTTCCGCGGGTTCAGCGTACTGAGCCAGCACTGCCTTGTTCTTGGAACCGGCTATGGAGATGAATCTGTATTCCACGCCGTCAACGACGACGGAGTCTTTCTTTCCTCTCACTGCAGCGCTGAACTGCTTCGCCTGCTCTTCGGTGAAGTCGCCGGAGACCACGCCGCCCATAAGGTCAAGTTCTCCCACCTGGCCGCCGGTGACGTACAGCATATAGAGCTTGTCGCCAAGCTTCTTCATATCGTAGAAGTAGTTGCCGCTGGCAAAGGTGATGCCTTCGGCGCCTTCTTCATAATAATTGACGTCGCGGATCGTGCTGAGGGTCTTGCGGGTGTTCTCGTCGATGACGCCCTTGGCATCGATAATGTTGACGAAGGTGTCAACGTAGTAATTGACGTCTTTCGTGGAAGCTTCGTCCATCACGTATTTGGTGAACTGGGTAAGTTCGCCGCAGTTGGCGTAATCCCGGTTCAGCCTCGTGGTGGTCTGGAACTTCTGAGTCTGTCCGTAGGGATAGAAAATGGGTCCCAGGAAGCACATCACGAACAGCGAGACAAGGATAACGAGACCGACTATGGCCAGCTTGTTTCTCAGGAATCTCTTGATAACGAGTCTGGTGGGGCTGAGGACTTTAACGCGTGCCGCGTCGTCCAGCTTCATAGGCTCGTTCTCATCGGCGCCGGCCTTGCTGCGGAGTTCTTCCTGTTCTCTCTGTTTAAGCTTCTCGTTAAGAAGGTTTACGTTGTTGTTTTTTTCGTCTGCCACGTTCGTCACCTCAATTCACACGGACTCTGGGGTCCACGACGGCGTAGAGGATATCCGAAATAAGGTTACCCAGCAGCGTCAGTACGGACATGAGCGAAAGATAGAACATCGTAAAGGGAATATCTCCGCCTACCATAGAGGTATAAGAAATATATCCGATGCCTTCGATAGCAAAAAGGGTCTCGGTGATCATCGCGCCTGCGAAAAGTCCGGGGAGCGTTCCTCCGAGCATGGTAACTACGGGAATCAATGTATTTCTAAAAGCATGGTAGCCTACGACTTTCGCTTCGGAAAGGCCTTTGGCCCTGGCCGTTCTGATATAGTCGGCGTTCAGGACTTCCAGCATGTTCGTACGCGTGTAACGCATAAGGCCGCCGATGCTTACTATGATCAGCGTGATTGCGGGGAGAACGAAATGTTTTGCAAGGTCCGCAAAATTCTCCCAGCCGGTTGCCATATGGGCAATGAAATCCCTGCTGTGCATTCCGATGATGTCGAACCACCCCAGCTTAACGGAAAATACCAGCTTCAATACCGTGGCAACAAAGAACGTAGGCAGCGAGATACCGATCAGCGATACGCAGGTGACCGTGTAGTCGGTGATGCTGTATTGCTTCTTCGCCGCTATTACGCCCAATGGAATGGCAATTATGATCTCAAAAATAAATGAAATTAATCCAAGTGTGAAACTGTTCCAAATTACCGCGGCGAATTTATCGGTGCACTTCATATTCCATTTCCAGCTGTCACCGAAATCGCCCCTCAGAGCGTTGCTCAACCAGGTAAAATAACCTTTGACTACGCCCTTGTTCATACCGTACTCTTCATTCAACTGTTCCAGCCACTCCTGATACGTTTTGCCTCCCTGCTTGGCCGTAGCGGCAGCCAGCTCTCTGGCGGTCGTCTCGACGTAGCTCGAGGGCAGGTTGTATATCAGCGTATAGATAAGGAACATCGCAAAGAAAAAAATCACGACACAGAGCAGTAACCGTTTTACAATAAACTTCCCCATAATGTGCTCCTTTGATACGAATCGGCAAGCGCCCTAAGGGGGCGCTTGCCGAAACCTTGAGAGAAATTCAGACTATCAGTTAGCCTTAGGATTCATCTCGAGTTTTTCGATGTCATTCATCCAGCCCCAGAATGTCGTGATGTCCGGAGTAAGAGTAGAGATGTTAACTCTCTCGGTGCTGAAGATGATAGCGTTCTGTCTCTGGTACGTAGGAATCTCTACTGCCCAATCCATGATGATGTCAAGGCACTGCTTGTAAACAGACTTTCTGTAAGCATGGTCAGCGCTCTTTCTGGCATCCATAATGAGCTGGTCAAGAGTGGAATCCTGGATCCTGTAGTGGTTGGACTCGGAGGAACCTTCGATTCCGACTACGTTCTGGCTGTAGTAAACCTGATACATATCAGGGTCAACGGCAGCGCCCCAGGCAGCAGCCCAGAAGTCCTGAGTTCCGGCGTCGAGAGCATCCCAGAGGATGTTGGAGTCGGAGGGGTCGTTAATGGTAAGGGTGATACCGATAGTAGCAAGCTGCTCCTTAGCATCGGCAACGACACCGTAAGCGGGGTGATCGCCAACACCGTCTGCAGGAATGATCACTTCGTATTCCATCTTAGCGCCTTCGGGAGCGGCAGTGAATTTCTTCGCGGCGTCATCCCAGGTGTAACCGGCAGCTTTGAAGAAGCCGATAGCAGCCTGAAGAGCAGCAGAGATCTTCTCTTCATCGCTCATCGTAGCGGTGTAGATCTGGGTGGCGGCAGCGTCCTTGGAGAAAGCAAGCTCGTAGCCGTGATCGTTGGGTTTCGGAGCAGCCCAGGAAGTATTGGAGATAGGATACTGGATAACAGCAGCTCTCTCACGGTAGTAGGAGTAAATGTTCTTCTCTCTGTTGACAGCGAACATGGTAGCGAAAGCTCTGCGCAGAGCCTTGGAGGCGGCGCTGGACTTGTCGTTGCCGACCTTAACGTTGTCAGCGTTTGCACCAATGTAGCCGTAGCCGAGGTTGTCGACCGTGCTGGTGGTGATGACGTTGCCGGTGAGTTCTCCGTTGGAGTTGTAACCCTTAATGGAGTTGACGGCGGTATCGTTGAAGGAAGGATCGGTCACGTCGAAGGTGCCGGCCTGAACACCGGGAACCTTATCAGCGTCCTGGGTCTCCTGGAACTTGATGTAGGTGATCTTGGGAGTGCCAAGGAAGTAGTTGGTATTTCTTTCGAAAGTAACTACGCCGTTGGTGTACTCAACGAACTTGTAGGGACCTGCGCCCATAGGAGCGGTGGTCTTGGCTCTGACAGAGGAAAGGTCGCCTTTGGTGAAACCGAAGGAGTTGTTCGCAATGTCAAACTTGGAAGCGTCGCCATAGTAGTGAAGAGGAGCGACGGCGATACCGATCTGGTAGATAGCGGTGGCGTCGAATTCGCTCATCGTGATCTTGATCTGGTAATTGTCGATCTTCTGGATACCGGAAATGGAGCTCGCGGAATTACCGGTGGAGACACCTTCAGAATAGTAGTCAACTTTGTCACCGAGAGCGGCGTCGATGAAGGAACCGATTCCGTCGGTAGCTTTCTCAGCGTCGATAGCGGCGGTGTTGTAACCGTAGTGAGCAAGGATGTCGGCCCAGTAATCGGCCTTGGTCGGGAAGGAAGACGTCATATCGAAAGTCTTCTCAAGGTAGGCGGTAGTGAAGGAACCATCTTCATTGTAATCGCCGAATCCCCAAAGAGCCATACCGAAAGCGGTCTTAAGGTTATCGTTAGCCTTGATAGTATCGGCGTCCTGGCCAAGCAGAGCGGCATACGCGTCAAGGTACTGGGCGATAACGTAATCAGTGATGGACTGAGCGAAATTCTCGCCGCCCTGATTGAACGCGTTCCAGTAGTAATCGGTGTCTTCTTTGGTCACGCCCTCGGCAACAGCTTCAGGACCTGCGGCAACGATCAAAGAGCCGCGGGTCTTCATGTTGGCCAGGTAATCTTCCATACCAACGATAGGAAGAGCGCTGAAAGAAGAAGATCCGTTGTACGTGGGGTCGCTGAGTACGTACATAGAGAAGATGGCGTCGTCGGCGGTCATTTCTTTACCGTCGCTGAACTTTACGCCTTCCTTCATCTTGATGACGTAGTCAACGGTACCGTTGTCATTGATGGTCTCGGTAACGTCAGAAATACCATAGTAGGTATAGTCTGTGCCGTTGTACGCCCTGACTTCGCCGTTGATGCCGTTGTAAACAACATTACCCTCGCGGTCGGTAGAGATGAGGCCGAGTGATGTCATGCCGGCAACATCCTGGTCATAAGCAGTCGTCGCGAAGAACGGGCTGAATTTTCCAGAGAAGTTTGCATAGCCGACTACAAGTGTATCAGCGCCAATGTAAGGCTCTTCGGTAGCGGTATTGTCACCGGGGTCTTTCGTGGCGTTCGGATCATCTGTCTTCACTTTGCAGCTTGCAAAAAGAGCAACCACAAGAGAAAGCACCAGCAAAAGGGCTAAAACTTTTGTCAGTTTTTTCATCTTTATTCCTCCAATAGAAATTTTGTATCCGTGCAATCTTTTGAATTAACCATAACAGGTAATTCTGCCGAGATTACCAAATACATTTCGCAATTTTACAGTATGAGCAAGACCTTGTCAACAAAAAAATGATTTATTTTTGAAAAAAAAGGCAAAATTTGCGCTAATTTGTTTTTTCTTTGCCAAGCGCGGCAATATCGCCGAATTTTGTCTTCCGCGGCAACGATTTTTTCCGCAGGTTCAGTCTCCGGCGGGCGTTTCTTCCCCGCTTGAAGCTTCGTTCACGGCGTCGATCCCGGCGCTTTCGCCGCCTGCGGGGTCTTCCACGGCGGCAGAATTTTCCTCTTCGGAGACTTCCTGGATCATCTTAAGATCCTTTCTGAGACCGAATACCAGGAGCGAAATCACGAGCAGCAGCACGGCGGCCGCGATGAATATAAAATCGTTGACCGTGACCGGCCTGGTCTCCTTCCCCGCTATCTTGAGGATCATGGCTATCAGCAGTCCAACCATACAGAGGGCGGACAGCACCACCGTCACCAGGCCGCTCTTTTCCAGCCGGTCTATCATCTTTTCTTTCTGCTCCCTGGTAGCTCTTCCTTTAAAAGCATAGAAGGCGTAAACGGCGAAGCCCAGGTACAGAAGCGGGAACGCGCAGAAGGCGAAGGGGAAAAGCGTATAATACTGGGCGGAGAAGCCCTTGTTTACGTATGAGAGGAGCCCGGCAACGAAGCAGATTACTGCCAGGGCGCCGTAGACGGTGAGCCTGGTCCTGGCGCGTTTCACTTCTTCGGGAGACTTTTCGAAAACGAAATAGTTTCCGGCGTAAACGGGGCGCGTCACGTCTTTTCCTTTTTTGTTCTTCTGGTTTTCCAGACGGTAGTCTTTTACGTACTTTTTAGTTACCATATCGTTTGCTCTCTTCGTCGGTCACCCGGCGGTCGTTCCGTCCGTGCCTCCCGGGCCTTCCGTGCCGTTGTCCTGCGTTTTGCCGTCGTCCTGCGCCAGGCCGTTGTCCGAACGCTTCCTGCCGGAGCGTTTGAATATTTTCGAGAACAGTTCCCTGAGCTTGCGCCCTATGAATTTAAAGAACTGCTTGACCTTGTCGATGATCTTGACGACGAAAGCAGGCGCGCCGCCTCCGCCGTCCCCTTCCCCGGGCACGGAAAGATCCTCCGGCAATTCATTATTGCTTATCTTCTTTTTAAGCCGCCGGGCAATGAACGTGTCGTAGAAGAACACTTTCACGATGGCCGCCAGGACGTCGCCGATCAGGACGCCTATGAATCCGAACAGGCTGCCGCCCACGGCCAGGCCGATCAATACCAGCAGCGGGCTTATGCCCATCTTGTGCCCGACCACCTGAGGCGTGATGAACCAGTTGTCTATCATCTGTATGATGAGCACGCAGGCCACGGCCCGGAGACCCATCCAGGGATCCTGCACCAGGCTTATCAATATAGTAAATATGCCTCCGATCCAGGGCCCTATGTAAGGGATCATATTGGTGATGGCAATGACCGCCGCGAACAGTATGGCATAGTTGATGCCGCCGATCAGCAGGACAACGTAGGACAGCAGAAGTATCACGGTGGCCTGGAGCAGCTTGCCCGCGAAATACTGTTTGAATATCATGTCGATCTTCCGGCCGCCGTCAACCACCACGTCGGCTCTGGATCTCTTGAAGAGCCCGTACGTGATCCTGGTTGCCGCGGCTTTCGCCCGGTCCTTTTCGAGCAGCATATAGACGGAGACCAGCAGGCCCATAAGTATATTGAAGAGCCCGGAACCGGTTGCCGTCAATATTCTGGGCAGCGCGCTGGTTATGAGGTCGCTGCTCAGCAGTTTCATAAGCGCGTCTTTTACTAAATTGATGCCGTTGACGATGCCCTCGGTGACCACTGCGGGAAGGTCGAATTTCCCGCGCTCTACTATGTCGAGGTAGAACTGGTATACTCTGTCTGCCATTCCGGGGATCATTTTGGCCAGGTTCGACACGGATTCGATCACTTTGGGAACGATGGTGACTATAAGGAAGGTTATGACCAGCGCCAGTGTGATATAGGCGATGATCATGCCGGTGACGCGTTTTTTGCGCGGGGACTTTATCTTTTTGAGGGGATGGGCCGAGAGCCATTGTATGTAGGCGTTCAGCACGTAGGCGATCACGAAGCCGATGAGCAGGTATCCGAGGATGGATACGACCATTTTAAGGGCGTTGTCCAGGAAGCCCCTGAACCCGTCGAAATCGAATATGATCTTTGCGGAGAGGATGAGCAGGAGGCCCAGACCGAAAAGTGTGTGGTAGGTGCCTTCGGACAATTTTCTGCCCATGCGCCTGAATACGCTGCCGGAATCTCCCGCATCGGATATCTCGTCGCTGACGGATAGTTCTGCGCCTCCGGTCTCGCCGCCGGTCTCGACGCCCGCAGCTTCGTTTTCGTCAACTGCTTCGGCGATATCCGCACCGGTTTCGGCTATGACGATGTCGACCGCGTCCGCCGCGTCCGCCGCGTCCCGGGCAATGACGGAAGTACCTTCCGATAATTCTTTATTTATATCTTCGTTCATACTTCTCACTGCCTTTCCGAGAAAACGTAGGTGAGCCTGCCGAAGGGCGCGCTGTCTCCGTTCCGGTAGAACGTCCACACATCCAGCGTTCCGTCCTCGTCGTACTGATAATTATCTGCCCATTTGAACTGTAAGTCAATGATGCCCGCGCCCTGCTCCACGCCCAGGAGCTTCTTGGAAATGCGGATCATCATTTTATTGCCCGAAACGCGCATCTCGCCTTCTCCCGCCCGGATCCAGCCGCCGTCAGAATACTTTGACACGAAAACGGTATTGCCCTCGGGCTTTTCGAGATTGACCGCGAAATCGATGCCGCTGAACCAGAACCGGTCCTGATCCTCGCTGTCGCGCCAGGCACCGGAGGCGATGAAGAGCGTCATCCAGTTGTCGTCGGTGGAAGGAGTTATGTCTCCGGCGGTCTCGGCGTAGAAATAGACGTATTTTTTATCCCTGCACACCTTGAAACCCACGAAATCGTTGCGGCCCGTGTCGTCCGTATAGAGTATGCCCCCGAATCCGGTGTGGTCCCTGTCGAAAACGTCGCCTTCGTAATCGGTGTAGACCGCGGTGATCCTGCCGTCCGCCCACTGATCGAAGCCCCCGTCAAGGTCGATGGTGATATTGCCGCCGGTGGCCACGCGGCCGTGGGAGCCTTTATAGATGCGGACGTACTTGATCAGTTCCATATAATAATTGTCCCACAAAAGGCCGTTCATGGGCTCGATGTCCCGGCTGGCCTCGGGGTTCGCGCAGTCCACGAAATTTACGGGCCTGTCGGCGGTAGCGGGCTGGCGCTGGGCCACCCACTCGTTCCAGCCGGTGACGAATACCATTTCGGGGTCAACGCCGATGGCCCATTCCCACTGCTCGGCCAGGTTGTACCCGTACAGTATGGCGTCAGGCGACCGGTCGACCGCCCCGTCGTGGTAGCTGCGGGTGTGGTCTCCCCCGCCGTACCAGGCAGCGCAGCTCATATTGATCGTAACGTTGTGCTGGGCGGTGGAAACGTTGACGACTTCCTTTCGCCCGCCCCTGCCGTAGACCGCGTCGTCCGTATAGAGCCGGGAGAATTCCATCCAGGGGAAGCCGTTGTCCGTGCGCCCCGACGTAGGCCATACGGTATCCTTGACGGTGAAATAATCCTCGATCTCCAGCGGAACGAAGACCGTTTCCGAAGCCACGATCATGGGCTTGCCGTCCCAGTAATACCAGAGCTCGTCCAGCCGCGGGTAGATCTTATGCATGTATTCGTTGGCATAAAGCGCGTAATAAAGGGAATTCACGCTGTCCGAAGAATTGTTGTTGGTCAGGAACGCCAGTTTAGGCACGTCGTACCCCTGCAGGTAGTAGCCGTACCAGACGTCGATCAGCTGCTTCACCCGGTCAAGGTACAGCGGCCCGTTGGTGGTGTCGAAAACGATGAAATCCACACCTGCGTCCGTCAGCATCTGCGCGTGCCTGGACAACACCCATGTATCGGAAGAGACGTAATACCCGAAAAGCGGCTCCCCCCAGAAGTGGTGCGCTCCCCTGTTCCCTCCTCCGGCGGCAAACCAGTTTTCTTCCGACTCTATGGCCTCCGGGTGCTCCAGCACTATCTTGTAATTATCATAAGGGCCCGAAGTGCCGTGCTCGCCCTGCCACAAGAAGTAGAAAATACCCACCTTCCGGTCCCGGGCCGCCGAAACATCGCCCGAAAGCGGCAGCACCCGTCCCAGATCGTCAACGCCACCGAAATCGCCGTTCACTTCCACGTACGGCCCCTCGTAACGCCTTCGCCCGCAGCCGTCCAGCAGCGTCAACAGCACCAGCAGCGCGGCAACGAGGCAGACCGGCACGGCGATCCTTATTTTGCGTGCAGCCGTCGTTCCGGTCTTATTCATATCTTCTATATGATCCGTATTATTATCTGTCTTGCCTTGCGTACGGGCGGCGGACAACAACATAAATCGCCGATGCTCCTTTTCGAGGTGGCGGCCGGCGTTCACCCGGCATCTCGCCTGTCAACGCCATTATACAGACGGAGAGGGATGAATTCAAGTTGGAACAGGGGACAGGTTGGCGTTCCAAGGCTAAATTCACCCTTCGGATGAGCGAAATCGGATCCTGCGGATCCGGCTAAATTGCGCGATATGGCGCGCAGCTAAATCGAAGCCTGCGGCTTCGGCGAGAGAAAAACATCCTTCGTTTGCGCCGTTTTTTTGCACGAGATGCTCTCCGGTGATCACGGTGATATTCGCACTGGCGCGCGAGTGATATTCGGCTGCGCCGGGTGATATTCGTCCTGACGGACGAGTGATGATCGCGTTTACACGCGAGTGAAGGATAAATATCTTATTTCAAAGCGGGATGATCTCAATTTAACTGTGAGCGATAGCGAACAATATCACTCACCCGAAGGGTGAATATCACTGCGAGTGTTAGCGAGCAATATCACCGAAGCCGAAGGTTTCGATATCACTGTAAGCGCCGGAGAGTGCTTTTGATGAAAATGGCGGTGCGAACGCGTACCTGTCCCCCGTTCGGCGATGGCAAAAAAAAGAAGCCGGGCAGCGTTTTGCTGAAGCCCGGCTTCGAAAAGACTCCGACCGAAACGGATAAAACGGATCAGTCGAACATGATATGCTGAGTGCGGAGCGGCCCGAACATCTTGTCGATGATTCCGGCCAGCGCGAAATTCGGCCTGGCGGCCCGGCGCGCGAGGAGCATGACCCACCTGCGGCGCTTGGCGCGGCCCTTCAGATCGCTGTATTTGTAATATTTACGGACGAAAGCGGCGATCTCCTTAAGTTCAGGCATAAGCTGCCTGCGCTCCTCCCTGGCGTTCTTGCCCCGGAGCGTCCAGGCCTCGTAGATGTTGTTGGAGCAGTATTCCACCAGGACCCGGCGGCAGTTTTCGTTCTGATTGTACGGCGCGCTCTTCTCGAAGAAAGCCAGCACCTGCGACTTTGCCCGCCAGCCTTCGACCCGGTTCCTGACCGAATCGAGATGCACGATGCTGCCGCTTCGCTGACGGTAATGGTACGCCGGATCGGGGATCACTGCGACGGTCCCGGCTCTGTCGAACAGTTTGTACGTGGTATATACGTCTTCGTAATTTTTTCCGTTTGGAAGCTCGATGCCCTGCCAGAGGGATGTGCGCATAAGTTTGTTGGGAATGATGAACGTGAATTCCCGGCTGAAAAACCGGATCATTGCCTCCTCTTTATCATAAACGCCTTCTGTCAGGGGGTGCGGGAAGGATGCGTCCTGAAACTCCGTCGACCAGCCGCAGATGGCAATATCGGCGTGGTGCGCGGAGGCGGCGGAGTACAGTTTTTCCAGCATGTCGGGCTCCAGCCAGTCATCGGTGTCCGCGAGAATGACGTATTCAGTGCCCCGTTCCAGCGCCCTGGCGATACCGAAATTTCTGGCGCCTGCGCAGCCCGAGTTCTGGATGTGAAAGACTCTGATCCGCGGATCTTTTGCCGCGTACTCGTCGCAGATCCTGCCGCAGCCGTCGGGCGATCCGTCGTCTACGAGAATGACGTCAATATCCCGGTACGTCTGGTTCAGGACGCTGTCCATCGCCTGATGAATATATTGTTCCGTTTTATACGCTGTAACGACTACGCTTATCATTCACGTCTCTCCTTTTCGGCCGGCGGCCTCGAACGTCTGCCAAACTTTCTTAATCAAACAACTGATATTCTTTCTTTAAGGGCCCGATCAGTTTGTTGACCAGTCCGGCCAGCGCGTAATTGATCCTTCCCGCCCGCCGGGCAAGGAACATCACCAGTCGCCTGCGTTTCGACCTGCCCTTGAGCGCGCTGCGGGGATAATTATTGCGGACAAAGGCGGCCATCTTTTTCAAGTCTTCCTTTTTCTCACGCCTCTCGGCGTTCACCGCCTTGCCCCGGGAGGTCCAGGCCGCGTCGATAGGTACCGAGCAGTATTCTCTCAAAACGTCGCGGCACTCCCGGCTTTTGCTGTATTCTTCGGATCTCTCGAAGAAATAAAACACTTCCGCCGCGGCACGCCAGAATTCGATCTGATTCTGGATCGTCCGCACGTGAACGATGCTCTCGGCCCTCTGCCGGTAATGATGGCCGGGATGCTTCACGCAGGCCACCGTATTTGCCTTGTCGAACAGCTTGTAGCCGACGAAAACGTCTTCGTACCGTTTGCCGTCCGGGAAATACACGCCATCCCACAGAGAGGCCCTGAACAGTTTGTTCGTAAGGAGCAAAGTAAATTCGCGGCACAGGAAGCTCTGCATGGCCTGTATCCTGTCGAAGACGCCGTCGAAAAGTTCCCGGGTAAATGAAGCATCTTTAAATTCGATGACCCAGCCGCATACGACAATGTCCGCATCATTTTCTACGGCGGCGGTATGAAGCGCTTCCAGCGTGCCCGGGCTCCACCAGTCGTCGCTGTCTTCGAAAATGATATAATCCGAACCGGCTTCCCGGGCTTTTTCGATGCCGAGATTCCTCGTCCGGGCAACGCCCAGATTATCGTTGTGGAACACTCTTACTCTGGTATCCTGCCGGGCGTATTCGTCGCAGATCTGCCCGCTGCCGTCCGGAGATCCGTCATCGATAAGGATGAGGTCGATATCCCCGTACGACTGCGACAATATGCTGTCGACGCACTGTCTTAAATATTTTTCGGTCTTGTAGACCGGAACGATCACGCTAATCATAAGGCCTCCTAAAGAAGAACTGTCAGTATTGGCGGCCGTCAACTACCTCTGACGTTAATGACAATGAAAAGAAAAAGTAAGTTTCGATCTTTCTCGCTGTCCGTTCATTGTCCGTTTAAAACGCCTGTTATACGCCTGAATTACGTTTTTATTCCTTCGTAGGTTTCCAGAACTCTTTTGTAACTGTCGATATCGCCTATATCGTACCGTTTCCCGGGCATCTCCATACTGTGCATGACGCTGTGCCTGCACATCCATGCCACCAGGCTCCCGGGAGCGTCGGTGCCGCAGCCGTCCGCCAGCGCCTCGGGTATCTTTTTCACGTCTTCTGCCGTATAGTAATAGAAGGGCGGCGTGCACCAATGAGATTTGGGATCCTCGGATTTCTCCACCAGCTCCAGCAGCAGGTCTCCCTCTCCCACCACTGAGATGCCCCGCTTTTTCAGTTTGCCCAGATCCGGCTCGTAATATCTCATACAGCAGGAAGTCCCCTTATCTGCGGCGTAACGGATAAAATGAGCCAGGCTGAAGTCGAGGACGTTGTCCCCCGCTATCACCAGCAGGTCGTCGTCGATCCCCAGCCGGTCAACGGCCAGCTGTACGTCTTTCACGGCGCCCAGGCGTGTCTCGTTGGAACAGGTGCCGTCGTCCACCACCGTTACGGGCAATTTCTTTTCCTTTGCCCACGCTTCGAAATGACCGGCAAATTTGTGGTTTGACACCACCACGTAGCGTTCCGCCACGCCGGAGGTCTCGATATCGTCCACCAGCCAGTCGAGTATCGTCCTGTCCCCCACTTTTAAAAGAGGCTTGGGAAAATTTTCAGTCAGCGGATAGAGCCGGGTGGCGTAACCCGCCGCAAGGATAACGCATTGCATATCGACAGTCCTGTCTTTCCTTCCTGTTACGTTGCCGTTACTTCTGATTTGCCATTCCGTCCGCGCTGACGCACATATGGAAACTGTATCTGCCTTTCATTTCGGGGTACGCGTCGATGTAGTCCCTCTCCACTTTTTCCTGTATGGATCCCGCTTTTGCCGGATCGATCAGCGCCATGCAGCAGCCCTTGAAACCGGCTCCCGAGAATCTTCCGCCGTAAATGCCGTCGGTCTCGCGCATTATCTCGTACAGTTTGATCTGCTCCGGCGCTCCGGATTCCCAGTTGTGGATGCTGGACCAGCCTGATTCGAAAGAAAGCGCTCCGTATTTTTCAATATCGCCGCGGCGCCAGGCTTCCGCCCCTTCCTCCACCCGCCGGAATTCGGTGTACCAGTGCTCGCAGCGCCTTGCCCAGGGAGCCGGCAGCCGGTCTTTGTAAGCCTGATACGTCTCGAAGCTCAGATCCCTGGCGTTGGTCTCTCCGAATTTTCCGTAATCCGCGCAGCTGAAAGCCTTGAGGGCGTAAACGCCTGCCCTGAGTTCGTCAACGCGCATATTGAACTTGGATCCGGCCAGGCTGTGCTCCAGCCCGGAGAAAAATATGGCGATGGCGAAAGGTTTCGCCTGGGGATGTACGGGGATCAGCTCGAAGCTGTTGTCACGGCAATCCAGATAGAGCATATGGCCTTTTTTGCTGAGGACCTCGCAACTCTGGTCAAGGGTGCCGACGTTGACGCCGACAAAATTCTTTTCCGCGTCAAAAGCGACGGCTATCAGCTCCTGCGGGGTCAATCTCACGTCGTTGACGCGGCACAGGGCGTCGAGGAAGGCCAGTATTACGGCGGCGGAACTGGACAATCCTCCGATGGGCAGGCTGCCTTCGATCACGCCCCGGACGCCTGTGGAAAGGCGGTGGACCTTGCCCAGCGCCCAGGTGGCTCCTCTAAGGTAATCGGCCCAGTCTCCCTTCTTTACCGGGATATCGCGCACGTTCCATTCCGCTTCCCCGTCGAACTGGAGGCTGCAGAGCTTCACGGTCCCGTCTTCCGCGGGGCTGAAGGCCAGATGGATGCCCTTGTCGATGGCAAACCCGGTGATCTTGCCGAGATTGTGGTCGCTGTGTGCTCCTATGGGGCAGACCCTGTATGGCGCGAAAGCAGTATTGTCCGCATATTTACCGAATAATTCACGAAATGTTTCTTCGCATCGCATTTAAATGATCCTCCGTCCGGATCGTTGTCCGTTGCGCCGCCCTGCGCGGCTCCTTTATTTGTCCTCGCCGGAGATCACTCCGCCTGCCTTGAACACCGCCCGCATGGCTTCGTAATCCTCCTGGCTGATATTGCTGTAGTCGAGTTTTTCTTTGCTGCTTTTAAAATTCTTTCCGAGAAAACCGAATATCCTCTTTATCCAGCAGAAAGGCAGCAGCACCGGCCATTTCTCCAGCACCGGGAACTGCGCCTTCATCCGGCCGTACGGAAGAAACACGGCGGCGAAAAATGACCTGAGCTTTCCCGACTTCATGGAGCCGTCGCTCATGGCGGCGATCCTTCCAGCTTTATAGCTTTTATCGTTCCCGAAAATGCCGCTGGAAAAGGCGTGCTCCAGCAATATTTCGCTGTCTTCATCCGCTTCGGCCTCCCCCATGGCGGCGCGAGCGGCGGCAACCATTCTTTCGTGGAACGTCCACATGCCGAATCTCGTAAGCGTCTCTCTTGCGCCGTCAGCCGGAGCGCCTGTCTTATCGAGCAGCCAGGTGTCCGCCAGCCTGCGGAGCCCCAGGCTTCCGTTCATAAAGTCCTTGTGCAGGTGCACGAAATGGAACACGTAGAAATCCTCGGGAGACATACGGAAAACGTGCGGTTCGCCTGCGCAGACCGCCCGGGACCACATGCCCTTTTCCCAGTCTCGTATCTCGCCGCTGTCGTCGGTCAGGCGCTTGTGCATCTCTACGTGCACTTCGTTCTTTTTAAAGCTGTCGTGTTTCCAGGACGATTCGCTTTCCGCGGCAAATCCCAGCTTTTCGAATATCTTCTTAAGCGTCGAATATTTGTAGTCGCGGACAATGATATCCAGATCTGCCATCTGCCGCATCGTTCTCTCGGGATACAGCTCCCGGAGCTCCCAGCCCTTAAGAGGCACGCAGTCAATGCCTGCTTCGTTCAGTGCGCCGATCACCTGCCTGCCCTCGTAGTCCTGAAGCACGGCCTGCCTGAGAGACGCCATATATTTGTCCCTCAAAAGCTGCTCGATGGCGGCCTCCTGCGCTCTGCCTTCTGCGGCAAGGGCCTTTACGGCGGGATATACGGTAAGCAGTATGCCGCTGCGCCTGATCATATTGACCGTTTCCTTAACGTTTTCCGGCTCGGGCGCCTCGCCGTTGCCGGAGATCCCGAAAGCTCTTCTCAAAAGGAACAGTACGTATTTTTGATCTGTGTTAAGTGCCATTGCAAGACCCGTTTGCGTTGTTTTTTCTTTACTTAATATGCCAGTTTGCAGTAGATATAAAAACCCACCGCGGCACCCAGAGTGTTCTTGATAAGGTCGTCAGGTTCGAATACGCCGAACCGGAACAGGAACTGGCTGAGCTCCACGGAAAAGGACGCGGCGAATCCCAGGAGCACCACTGTCCAGCCGGACATCTCCCGGCTTCCGGAAGCCAATACCCGTACGCTTTTACCATTGACCGCAGGCCTGGGAAGCCATGTGATCACGTTGTAGAGTTTAGGCAACAGATAGCCGAATGGAATGAACAGGATCAGGTTCAGCATCGACCGGTTCGTGGTAAGACCGTAATGGATGTCTACGAAAGCGGTCCAGAAAGGGAACGGAAACGTGGTGTTGACGCCGCCCAGGCCGCTTCTGGCGCCCCTTACGCACACGAAATAAAACAGCGCGGCGGCGTATATCGCCGCCACCGGGAAAACGATCTCCTTCCGCGGAGACAGATGCACGGCAACTATCAGCGCGGCTGCGGCAAATATCGAAAACAGCAGGAGTTGTATCATTCTCTCTTAAAGACGCGTTTCACCAGAGTAAGCACGTCGTCCAGCTCGTTGAGTTTGAGCAGCCTGACCATCACCAGGTATACGGCGATGCCGTCAACGGCGGAAACGATCAGCGTCAGGTAGATATTGGCCGGGAAGAACCAGAATATGACCCTGGGGATCATCACTGAAATGACGGAGGCCAGAAGCACCTTGAGCCCGGTCCGGAACATGGCGCGCAACGAAAGCTTTACGTACTTCCTCGACGCGATCAGGCGGATGACGAAGGTCAGGATGGAGGAGAGCGACGTAGCCAGCGCCAGGCCGTTGACGCCCCAGAGGCGGATAAAGACGATATTCAGCACGATGTTGATGCCGAGGTGCGCGAGGCTGATGAACATTGCCGTTTTCGTATCGCCGTGGCCGTAGAAGATATTGCTCAGTACCGTGTTGGATGCCGCGGTGAAAAGGCACAGACAGTAGATTGCGAAAACACTGGCCGTAAGGGCGGTACTGCTTGCGTCGAAGGCGCCTCTCTGGTACACAGCAGCCACCAGTTCGGTGCGGAAGACCACGCAGGCCAGGGTGATGGGTATCATAAGAACGCAGAAAATGTTTATTATACGGACGATGAGTTTGCCCAGCGCGTCTTTTTTGTTCAGCGTGATCAGTTCGATCATCTGCGGATACATAGCGGTGGCAATGGCTGAGGACAGCAGGCCGCTGAATACGCTCATCAGTTTGTAGCCGTAATTAAGGCCCGACACGGTTCCGGTGGGAAGCAGCGACGCCATGGCCTTGTCCACCAGCGTATTGATACGTCCGACGCCGGCGGAGACCAGTGCCGCGGGCATCCTTTTCAGCATCAGTTTGAACTCGGCGCTGTTGAATTTGACGTCCGGCCTGTACCGGTAGTTCCAGTTGACGAAGGGCAGCTCTATGAGAAGCCTGAGCACTCCGGCCACCACCAGGGCCCATGCCATGGCTTCTATGCCGAAGTGTTTATAGAACAGTACCGCCGCGATGATGGTGGGAATGTGAGAAATGACTTCCCTTATCTGGCTTCCCAGGAACCGGTTGTGGCACTGGAGCAGAGAAGCGTAGATCGCGGACGATATGATGAAGATATACATAGGCGCGGATATGCGCACCAGTTTTATGCACAGCGTCCTGGTATCTCCGGTAAAGCCGGGAGCCACGAGAGTCACCACGAAGGGCGCGAATATCACCAGGAGGATGACGACGACGGAGGATACGATGATGAAGAACGTCAGCGCCTTGTTGGTCAGCGCGTCCGCCAGATCCCGCTCCCCTCTCGCGATATGTCCCTTGTAGAGAGGCAGAAACACCTTCCAGATACCGACGCTCAGCATGGGATATACCACCGCCTGAACGCTGGATACCATATAGTAAGCGTCGCTCTGTGAAGACGTACCGAAGATAGCCGCCAGGATCGCCTCCGCGAAGAAGGATGCGATCTTGGCAAGGATACCTACGAGCACGATCACTACGGCGCCTTTAAATATTCTGCTGCCAATCGATTTGTTTTCCAAAGTCTACCTCTAGGCCGGAAAATGCTCCGGCAATAAAAAAGTTCCGGCAACGCCCGCGGCCTTTATTTGCCGTCCAGCGCGTACCGGTCAACACAGTATTTCCTGTCGTAATATATTATGTCGTCGGCAACGAGTTTGCCGCTGCCTCCATGGGCCTCGATTATATTGACCACGCAGTTGTAAGGCACGTGCCCGTGCCAGTAATCGAGCGGATCGTCGTAGAACCGGTTCAGCATTGCCCGAAGCGCGCAGCCGTGGGTGGAAACGAGATAGTCGCCTCCGTCGTCCAGCTTCATAAGGCCCGAAATGAAATCCCAGGTCCTTTCGCACACGTCTCTGACTCCCTCTCCCCCGGGAAATCTCCCGTAACTGAACGGATCGGTAAAGAAACGCATTGCCGCTTCCCTTTCCAGCTGCTGCCCCTCAAGAGAGCCGAAACTGATCTCCCTGATGCGCGGATCGAGTTCCACCGGAACGTCGTTGCCGCTTTCTCTGAGAACGATCTCCGCGGTCTCTTTCGCCCGGACAAGCGGACTGGAAAAACAGCGCCTGAATCTTATGCCTTTCAACTTTTGCCCGGTCACCGCCGCAAGAAAACGTCCGCTTTCGTTAAGCGGCTCGTCCAGCCATCCCTGCATGACGCCTTTCTGGTTCAGCGCGGTCTCTCCGTGGCGCAATATGTATATTTTCAACGGATTACATCCTGTTCTTTATAAGAGCGCTCAGGATAGCTATATCTTCCTGGCGTATGACTTTTATATTGTAATGGTTCCCTTCGTAGAAGCGAAGTTCG
This sequence comes from Clostridia bacterium, assembly GCA_016287565.1. Lineage (GTDB taxonomy): Bacteria > Bacillota > Clostridia > UBA1212 > UBA1255 > UBA1255. The sequence goes on along the minus strand of JAEFAM010000003.1, from coordinate 62,044 downwards.
AACCCCAGATCGTTCATAAGCATGGCAAAACAGGTCTCGTCGAATCTGTGCCCTTTCCTGTCTGCCGTTTCGAAAACTTCCTTTACCGTGGAAAAGCGGTAGGCTTCGGGCGATTCCACCGTTACCACCCGGTACCGGTTAAGATATTCGCTGTGCCTGCTGAGCTCCGGCTCGTCGCTGCTGAGCCTGAACTGTATGTTGTCCTTCATAGGCTCGCAGGTCACCGCGCTGCCGTTTCTGATGCAGGCGCCCAGCAGTTTGGATATCATTTCCTCCGTGACGAGCGGCCTGGTGGACTCCTGGAAGATCACCACGTCGTTGCCGTCGTACTTGTCCTGTATCGCCTCGATGCCCTTCCTTACGGACAGGATGCCGGTCTCTCCGGCTGTGATAACGCCTCTGAGTTTGTCGATATTGTACTGTTTGGAATATGCTTCCAGGATGCTTTCCCAGTCTTTTAAGCACACCACGTATATATCGTCAACGGCGGGATGGCGCTGGTAAGCCTCCATGCAGTAAACGATCACGGGCTTCCCCAGAACGTTAATGAACTGGTTGGGGATGTTCTGCATATTCCGGGTGGATTTTCCGCCGGCCAGTATTATGACCGCGGTCTTGTTCTGCATAGGCAGTCCGGAAGGATCGGACCGGTAGCTGTCTTCTCCGTTGACGCCCGTGCGCAGAAAGTCGACGGTGGTGTCCAGCACCCTTGCCAGTTTCACCAGTTTGGAAGCAGGGACTTCGTTCTCTCCGGCTTCTATCTTGGCAATGGTGGAACGCGACCTGTACCCCATGGCGTCTGCCAGTTCCTGCTGTGAAATATTAAGTTCAAGTCTGCGTCTTTTGATATTGTCGGCAATACCCACGTCCCTTACCTCCTTTATCAGTTTTTTGGCCGTTTCCCGCTTCAGGAAGCGGCAATATCGTTCTTCAGGTATTGCACTAAAAGGCGGCAATATGAATGCCGCCTTTCGATGCAGATACCGTTGACCCGGTTATTATTTGTAGAAAGTGCCGTTGAGAGCGTCGAACGCGTCGTTCCAGCGCTCGAAGGCTTTCTTGTAAGCAGCAACGTTCTCGGGATTAGGAACGTATGCTTCCTTGACGCGGATGCACTTGTCGGCTGCGTCGATGCAGTCCTTGAACACGCCGATGCCTACGCCGGCATACATGGCGGCTCCGAGGGCGCCTGCTTCAGGGCTCTCGCAGAGCTCGATGGTGCGGTTCATGATGTCTGCAAACATCTGGCACCACATGGGGCTCTTGGTCACGCCGCCGGAAAGACGGACCGCGCGGACCGGTTTGCCGAAAGCTTCCTGCATAAGCAGAATGTCGTACATCTCGTAGCAGATACCTTCAAGGACGGCATGAGCCAGATCGGCTTTTTCGGTTCCGAGGGTGATGCCGAGGAAGGTTCCTCTGGTGGCCTCGTTGACCTTGCGGCCGTGAGATCCCTGCAGGCAGGTAAGAGCGGTAACGCCGTTGGATCCGGGAACGGACTTCTCGGCGATCTCGGTCATAAGGCTGTACGGATCTACGCCCATAAGTTTAGAGGTGGCGACTTCCAGCGGGCAGAGCTTGTCTCTGAACCAGCGGAAAGCGGAGGCGGCGGTGTGAGAGAAAGCCTCGAGCTGCCAGTTGCCCATGCCCTGATTGCCTTTGACGAGGATCGTGCGGTTGGGATCGCGTACGGGCTTCTCTACGACAACGTAGCTTCCGCCGAAGGTGCCGACTACCATGGTGGCAACGTCGTCGGTGGTTCCGCCTACGCCGTAGGAGGAGCAGTTGACGTCCTGAGCGCCGACGCAGATCTTGCAGCCCACGGGGAATCCGGTCTTCTCGGCGATCTCGGCATTGATCTCGCCTACTACTTTACCGGGCTCGGTAACGACTTCGGGAAGCTCCACGTTCTCGCAGCCGTAAACTTTCCTGAGTCTTTCGCTCCACTCGCTCTTGTTCACGTCCAGCATGGAGATGCGGTGCGTGGAAGCGATGTCGCAGGGATATCCTTCCGCTCCGAGGAGGTGAAGGAAATAGTCCTGGTTAGTGCACACGCGGCGGACCTTTTTCCAGGTCTCGGGCTCGTTCTTCTGAAGCCATACGAGCACGCCGGTGTTGAAGCCGCCGATGCAGGAACCTTCGATAGCGTAATGCTCTTCGTCGGAGATCCTGGCGCGGATCTCGTCATGGACTTCGATATTGCGCAGGTCCTGCCAGCCGATCATGCGGTTGCGGACAACGTTGCCGTTCTCGTCCAGCAGCACCATAGCGGCGCCCTGAGAAGAAAGGCTGACTGCCAGAATGTCTTTAGGATCCACGTTGGCCTTGTCGACGGCCTTGTGGCAGACTCTGAAAAACGCGTCGGTGATCTGGGCCACGTCCTGCTCCACGTATCCGGGTCTCGGATAGTAAGAGGGGTACTCTTCGTAAGCGGATGCCACAAGATGGCCTTCCGTGTCAAATATACAGACCTTGGTGCCTGTCGTACCTTCATCGATACCAATTAAATATTTTGCCATTTTCTTTTTCCTTTCAAAATTTGACTTCGCCTTTTTCTTCGATGACCTTCATAAAGGTCTCCATCAGGCGTATGTCTTCCGGTGTGGTCACCTTCATATTCGTTTCAGAATCCTTCGTAAAGTAGATGGTCTTGCCGTAATCGCAGTAAAGCGTGTTGGTAAAGACGTTGCCCTTTACGCCCTTGCCCTCCGCGAAAGCCCTGTCGTACAGCTCGGAGCATTCGCCGAACCTGAAAGCGTAGGGCACGGTGCAGAGCATAAGTTTGTCCCTGTCGATCTGCTCCGTGGTGGTCTTGCGGTCGGAGGTGAAGTATACGGAATAAAGGATAGGTCTGGAAGTACAGCCGTTGCCGTTTTCGATGGCGGATTCGATGCAGCCGGTCATGATCTCGGCGCTGGCCAGAGGATAAGAGGACATATGGATCAGGATGATGTCGTCATCCGCGATCTTGCCCTTGAGATTCTTGAGGCCGTTCCAGGTGGATTCCTGGCAGCTGGCGCCGCCGGGGGTGATCCAGCGTACCTTTTTGAAACCGTAGCGCTTAACGATCTCCCACATATTGTCGATAAAGCTCTCGACGCACACGATCTCTACCGCGTCGATCATGGGGTGTTTCTCCATCACGTCCAGCGGGTAATAAATGATCGGCCTGCCGTTAACTTCAAGGAACTGCTTCGGTACGGAAGCGCCCATGCGCTGTCCTACTCCGCCTGCCAGTAAAATGCCAACAACCATACTTCTTTCCTTTCCGAGATGAGCTCTTACTCTTCTTCAGCAGCCTCTGCCTTAACTTCAGCCTCAGCGGCCTCTTCTTTCTTCTTGGGCAGAAGTTTGATGATGACGAAGTAGTGGAGCACGCCGCCAAGCAGAGCGCCTACGCAGGGAGCAATGATGTACATGAGCCACTGACCGTCGCCGAAGATCGTGGAGACGTCGTATCCTTTGATAGAACCGTAGATGTAGCCGACGATACGGGGACCGAGGTCGCGGGCCGTGTTGATGCAGGCTCCGGAATATCCGCCGCCGAAGGCGATATCAAGAGAAATGATAGCGCCGATGGCAATGGGGAACAGAGCAGGCGAGGGTTTGTTGGGAATGCGCTTGTCGAGAAGTACGAAAATGGCGAAGGTAAGCATCATCGTCATGGCAACTTCAAGGAAGGCACCGGAGAGAACGTGGCCCGTGGGAGAAGAGCAGTAGAACAGAGTGGCCGGATTGCCGCCCGTTGCCTGAGCCCATTCGTCCATACGGTTGCCGTAGATCAGGTAGATAGGAACGATACCTGCGCCCCAGCCGAGGATCTGCGCAACAATATAGAAAGGCACAAGTTTCCATTTAAATCCGCCGAAGGTGGCCCATGCCATCGAAACGCCGGGGTTAACGTGAACACCGGAAATAGGCGCGAAAGCGACGACTGTGATGGCGAAAGCGATGCCGAACCATACGGCAAATTCATACATATTGGTGAGATATCCCGTCACCGCAAAGGGGACAACGAATCCCAGACCCCAGAAACTGATAAAAGCGGAACCCAGGAATTCACCCAGTATTCCTTTCCAATTTTCCTTTAACATGATTTCTCCTTTCTTATGTTGACCGTTTGCGAACTGTGAACGCTAAAAATCAACATTGCAAGGAGATTATACAACTCTGCAAAAGCAAAATCAACGCCTGTTTGTTGATTTTTTTAAAATAATCACCAATTGTGGGTGGTGCCCTTGATAGTGGTGACCTTGTTGTTGACAGCGACCTTGAACGTCCTCTGGGCGATCTCCTCTTCGGAGGGAGGCGTCATATAGTCTCCGTAATATTCCGTCAGATACTCGTCGTACCGCTTCATGATACTGACTTCAGTGTCTTCGAAAGGAACGTTCATGACTTCGTCCAGAATATGGACGTCGTATCTTCTGCCCAGGTCGCGGTAGAGGCCGTTGGTGAAACTGACGTAACGGGCGTCAGGATCGTCGTTGCCTATGACCGAGACCTTGTCGTACCGCTTCATCTTGAAGCCGGTGGGCAGGATCTTGCCGAGGCAGAAGGTGCCGAAGACTTTGACCTTGTCGCCGAAGGACTTATATCTCTTAAGGTGCAGCTTGTGATGGAACATGCCCTGGAGCGTCTTGATCCGGAACATCTTTTTCTTCTCTTTATTTTTGTCCGAGGGGACCTTGTCGAATACGAAGATGTCGAAGCCCGCGAAATCGCGCACCATATTTTCTTTTAAGAGGTGGTAAATATATGTGTAGCGCTCCAGATAAAAGCCCTTGAACTTGTCCCGGTTTTCCAGGAGCTTGTTGTAATTGTCACGTGTCATGATCACGTCGTAGTCGTCGTCCCAGGGGATGAATCCGTGGTGACGCACCGCGCCGAGAGCCGATCCGCCCAGCACGCTGTACTCGATGCCGTTCTCGGTGCATACCCGGTGAAATTCTTTCGCTTTTTCCAGGAGCAGAGCGTGGATCTCCTCAAGAGAATGATCCATGTTGTCCAGCGCGCGCTTATCTTTTACGTAACGTTTCTTTTTGATTTTTTCTGCCATAACTGTGCCGCCTTTCTATTTTTCAAAAACGCCGTCTGTATTAAAAATGAGATCGGAATGATATGCTCCGCCTTTCTTGGGAGTCATATAGTCTCCGTACTGCTGCCTGAGAACGGAATCGTAATTGCCCGGGCCCTTTATAGTGGTATATTCGAAGGGCAGGTCGATGCACTCCGCATAATCTTCCCGCTTCCAGGTGAGCTTCTTGTCGCCGGGCCGGAAGGCGGAGGCGGCAACGAGCGTGTTTTTCGGCTTCCCTCTCGAGACCTTCACGTAGTGGTCGGACAATTTCCTGAACGAGACGAAATGTTTCAGCACGGACCATGTGATCCTTCGGGGATCCAGCCGGTATTTGAGCTTCTGCTTTCCGGAAGCGCGCTTCATCAGGCGGTCAAATTTGTTGCCGTTGATGATCTGCCTTAAAAACTTCAGCCGGAACATCTTGAAGCCGTATGCCAGCCGGTTGTCCGGAACGCCCGACATGGCGAAGATGTCTATAAAGACTCCCTTGTTGCGGTCCGGGTCGATCTCCATCTCTTCCCTGGTGCAGGCCTTCGTGTCGGATCTGCGCAGCCGGGAGAAATAAGGCCTGGCGTCTTTTTCTGTCTGCCAGCTCTGGAAAAAGAAAGGCTCCTGGAATTCCTCGGGAGCTATCTCGCACAATTTGTAATAATCTTCTTCCAGCATCTGGACGTCGATGTCGTCGTCCCAGGGAATGTACCCTTTATGGCGTATGGCGCCCAGCAGAGTTCCGCCCGCGGCGAAATATCTGAGTCCGTGCTTCTCGCAGACCTGGGCAAAGCGCTCCAGAATGTCCATCTGTACCGCCCAGAGCTTTTTAAATTCGGTGGTCACGGTATAGTCGCATCTGACTTCTTCTTTTAAAAATTCTTCACTGACTTTCAAAATAAATTCCACGTCTCCTTTGTATCACGCCGCGTATCCGTATTCCGGCAGCGGCGGCATTGACTCAGCCCCAGAAATCCATTATTCTGCGGCACACCGATTCCGTGGCATGGCCCGTTTCGGTGGTCTCGTAGAACTTCAAAATGGCCTCGTCGTTTTCCCTGGCCGCTTCAGGCGTGATCCCGTTGATAAGTTCCACTGCCTCTTCCCTGTTATGGGCCACCCAGTACGGAGAATCCTCCATCTTGAAATACATGCTTCTGTCTTTGTTCGTGTAATTCTCTATGTCGTCCTGGTACAGAAGCACGGGTCTTCCCGTGATGGCGAAATCTCCTCCGGCGGATGAATAGTCGGTTATCAGCAAATCAGTCACCAGCAGCAGATCGGCCATATCGGGGTAACGTGTCACGTCGATAAATCCGGTGGTTTCTGCGGCGGAAGTGAGGGTCAACGCCCTGCCTCCGTGGGCTCTCATCAGGCAGACCCATTTCTCTCCGGTCTTCTCCCCCAGAACGCGGAGCACGTCGTTCAGGTCAATGTCGCTGCCCACCTGGCCTTCCACCGTGGCGGTGTCCCGGAAAGTCGGCGCGTACATCAGCACTTTAACGCCCTCTTCAAGGCCCAGCTTACCGCGCACTTCCGCGACCCTGGCCGGATCCGGATCGAACAGGCAGTCGTCCCTGGGCGTGCCGTCGGTCAATATCTCTCCGGTATACCTGAAGGCGCTGCGTATGAACCGGACGGCGTACTGGGACCCTGCCAGGAACAGGTCGCAGTTGCCCTCTTCGCAGATCTGGCGCTTGGCGGTCTTTTTCTTGTACGCTTCATTGTCCATGGCGTCGTATCCGACTTTTTTGAACCCGCGCTCGCCGTGGTAGGTCTGCACGTAGAACTGGTCTTTGCGTTTTTCCAATCCGTCGTGGAGCAGTTCGTTGAACACCCAAACGGAGGAGGTCGAAAGCGCCTTGTAATAATCGCTGCCGCCGAAAGACACGGGCTCGATGAAACCGGGCAGAGTGGCGGCATCGGCGTCAGACTTGCAGATCCAGCGCAGTTTCGCCTCAGGAGCGAGCTGATGAAGCCTTTCGGCTATGACCCGGGGATTGCAGGCGTATCCGCGGCCGTAGAAATTGTTGAAGAGCACGGTCCCGGGCTCGACGGGCAGTTTGCCGAAGCGGCGCAGTCCTCTCGAATTGTGCCTTCTTCTTCCTGTGTACCAGAGGCCTGAAAGAAACCTGTTCTTCGAAGCCGCGGCCTTCAGCCGGTCTTTAAAGCTCGTCTTCGGCCTGCTGCCGGCCTTATTTATCTGACCGTTCTGGTCTGTCTTAGTTATCTGATCTTTCTGTCCCATCGTTCTGCTTTCTTTCAACGTTTATTGACTGGTCCGCCCGATCCGGTCCTGCGGTATCGCCGTCCTTATCGGCCGGAGCGCTTTCCTCCGGAAGGGCATCGGCGGCGGGAGGAGCGCTCTCCTTCTTTTTGTATTTTTTGCCCACAGCGAAGGGCAAAAATCTGTTTATGAACAGCGCCGCCAGCGCGCACAGGCCGCAGGTGATCAAAAGTATGACCAGTTCGAACAAATAAGAGCCGCTGTCCTTTATATGAAGCAGTGTCAACGCCAGTCCGATGCCTCCTACCGCGTATTCGTGCACCGTGTAGTAAACCAGCGTGTTGCGTCCCACGAAGGACAACGGCAGTATCTTCACCCGGATAAGCGACGCCAGGGCAAAAAGCGCGAACAGGCCGATCACCGTCATTCCCAGGTTCAGAGGCAGGTTGTAGTAGTAATTATTATGGACGTCAATGCTTTTCCCGGGAAATACTAAAAAGCTGAGCACGCAGAGCCCGGCGTACAGCGCGATTCCCGCGGGAATGACTATCGCCCTTAATTTCCGGAACAGTTCCTCGTGACACCTGAAGAGGTAACCCACGAGAATGAAAAGCTGGGCCGTAAAAGCGGTGTTGAAGTTAAAAAGATCCAGCTGCTCCACACGGCAAAGCAGGAAGCTCAGCGCGGCAAGGCCTACGCAGGCGCACACGACGGCCGGCTCTTTTTTGAACAGTTTAAGGACGAAGAAGAACAGTATCTCGGCAATGATGCAGCAGGGCAGATACCAGAGTTCGTTGCCCGTCACGAAGCTGATCAGCACCTCTTTTACGGAATGGTCGATCAATCCCTTGTACGCCGCCAGGAGCTTGAACGGCATAAGGACGGCGGTGAAGAACAGGAAGGGTATCACCAGTTTTTTGAAAAGATTGACGAAGAATTCCCTGACGTTGCCGCCGCGGCCGTTGAAAACGTACCCGGTAACGGCGAAAAAGAGCGGTATCTTTATAGGGCTCGTAATGATGAAATATTCGGTATGACCAAACCCTGCCAGCAGATGGCCGTATATGACGAAAAGCATGGCGAGGGCGCGAAGCAGATCCACCCATTCTTTCCTCCCGGGCTTTCCGGCGGCGGAAACTATATTTGATTCGGTTTTAACGACGTAACTGTCCATTTTTAAGGATCACGCGGCAAGGTCAAGGCTCGTCTGTGTTTCGGCAAGGCGCAGCTCCGCCCTTGCCTGCCGGTCTTTAACGGAGATCAGGATGCAGAACAATATCCATATGAGCGTGTTTCTGATGCCGTTGTGGGAGATGCAGTACAGTATGGTGCCGCTCATGCAGCACAGGTTCCGGAAAGTGTACCCTTTGTTCCTGAGCGGCTTCATAAAGACCAGCACGGAGAGCGCGGTGCCTATCGCCCCGTAGGAAACTATGATGTTCATATACGTGGAGTGGATCTCGTATCCTTTCATGACCGAGAAGCGGCCGAAGGCGCCTTCTCCCATTCCCCACAGAGCGTTGATACCCATCTCCAGCACGCGGCCGTAGGCGCGGCCGTTCATCAGCGAGGAATCGTTTTCGTTCATCAGGTTGAGCACGCGGCGCCTGAGGGACCGTACGATCGATATGTTCGTAATGAACGAGGCGTCGCTGTACAGGATCATATAGACCACGGCGCCCAGAAGAAGGATGGCTCCGCCTTTGAATATGATCTGCTTTACCGTCCTGTCTTTCTGGCTGATAAAGAAGAAGAATCCCATTGCCACGGCGCTGATGAAGCCTGCTTTTGAAAGAGACATCATCAGGGCGTAGGAAGATATCAGCAGTATGATCAGGGCCTCATACTTGTTGACCCGCTTGGCGAAGAAGCACAGGAACGTCAACATAATGATGGCGAAGAAGCCCAGCTGGTTGGGGTTGTTGAAGAAGGAGGTGTTGCGGAACTGGGAGCTGGATCTGAGGATTATGCCCAGCAGTATCACCAGGGAGGCGATCAGGCAGCCGTGCATAGCGCCCTCTATCGCCTTCTCAACGCCGCATTCGTTGACGATCATCACGCACACTATCACGGCGAAGAAGTTGAACGCGTAGAACAGGATGCTGGACAGGAAAGACGTGCTTATCGTGCCCTTTTTCAGAGCCATGTACACGAACCACATGCCGTTGATAAACGCAGTATATATCGTGAATATAAGGAGGCTTCTGGCCCAGCCGGCGGTATGGGGCCGGAAGACTATCCTGCCGCGGCATCTCCAGAAAAGCCATATGAAACCGAGCACCAGGAAAAGGTCCGCGATCTGCACGCTTCCGGATTTGAAGACGTACAGGGGCTTCAGGGCGATGTATATGGTCAGTATGATCTCGGATCCTATGATTGGCCGGTTCGTGTAATACTTCTCTCTCATAGTGCGATCCCTTATACCGCGGCGCTATTCCGGGCTTCCACGTCCTGGGCGGGAGCAAGTTCCCTGATCTTGCCGAGGTAGGCGTTTATAACGATCTCGCGGCTGAATTCCCGTTCCATTTTCTGCCTGCCGGCCAGTCCCATCTGTTTTCTTTCTTCGTTGGGCAGTCTGAGAAACTCTTTGACCGCCGCCACAAGCTCGTCGGCATTGCCGCCGTGGTAAACGAGCCCGCTGACGCCGTCGTCCACGGTCTCGCGGCAGCCGGGATTGTCCGTGGTGATTATAAAGCGGCCGCTGGCGGCGTTTTCAAGCAGCACGTTGCTCATTCCCTCGCCGTAGGTGCTGGGATGGATGATGGCGTGGGCGCGGCTGATCCAGGGCCTTACGTCTTTCTGGGAGCCTCTGTACAGGACGATCCCCTGTTTTCCCAGTTCTTCCAGTTCGGTCTCGTAATGGCTTTCGGTAGGTTCCACGAAGCCCAGCACGTTGAATTCGGTGCCGGGATATTCCGCTTTTATCCTGCGGGCGGCCTCGATGTAATCGTCAACGCCCTTTTCCTTCAGCACTCTGCCGATATAGTTGAACACCACCGGCTCGCCGTCGACGCCGTTGCCGCCTTCGGGATAATCCTGTACGGGGAAACGTTCAAGGGCAACGCCGGAGCCGGGTATGAGCTTATAGTCTCCCTTGATCCAGCCCAGTTCCTTTGCCAGCTCCATATTGGTGCTGTTCTGGAACATTATGCAGGCGGAGCCGGAGTAGGCCTTCTTAAAGAGCTTCATAATGAGCGCCTTTTTCACGCCGGATTCGTTCAATACGGATCCCAGGCCGGTGACGTTGTTGATCACCGGGATGCGGAGCTGCCGGGCAACGATGCTGGCGTACACGTTGGGCTTGGCGGTATACGTGAGCACCACCGAAGGCCTGTATTTCTTGAACAGCGAGCGGTAATGCATGAACAGTTTGCCGTCGTTGACCACGCTGGTGCCTCTGCGGTCGATGGGCGGATCGTCGTAAAGGAACTCCTGATCTTTGCGGAGCCCGTATTCTTCGAGAGCCTCGAATTTGGGCCCGTCGGGGCAGGATATGAGCATCCGGTAGCCTGCGTCAAGTATGGCGCGCACCAGTTCCAGGCGGAAGCAGTACACGTCGTCGTCGTTGTTCGTAAGTAAAGCTATTAAAGGTCTTTCACCCATATAAGAATTCCCTTCGCCCGCAAGGCTGCGCCGTCAGCTGTATTTTTTACCCAGCACGGCAAACACGGTGCGGATCATCGTTAGTATGTCTTTGAAGAAGTTGAAATTCTTCACGCTGTCAAGATTCCATTTCATTTTCGCGGGCAATACCTGCTCTACGTAAACATTGTCCACGTCTTCCGCGGCGTCAAGCAGTTTGTCCTCGTCTTTGTACCGGATGCTGGCTTCGGAGGTGATGCCTGCGGGCATAAGCAGGGTGGCGTTGTACTCCGGCAGATACCGTTCCACGTATTTTACCGCTTCGGGCCTGGTGCCGACGAAGGACATATCCCCTTTTATCACGTCGATGAGCTGGGGCAGCTCGTCGAGCCGGAATCGCCTGAGCCCGGAGCCGATCTTCGTGATGCGGCTGTCGTTGCCCACGGTGACCGCCGAGCCCAGCCTGTCGGCGCCTGAGACCATGGTGCGGAATTTGTGTATCCTGAAGTGTTTGCCCCAGGCGGTGACCCGCTCCTGGCGGTACAGGACCGTTCCTTTGCTGTCCGCCTTGATGAGTATCGCTATGACCGCCATCGGGAGCAGGAGCAGAACGAAAAGGATCAAGGCGCAGGCAAGGTCGAATATGCGTTTTATAAGCAGCTGGAACCGCTTTTTACGGAGCGCCTCCCAATAAGGCCGGACTTCCGGGACCCTCATGCAATCCGGGAGCTTTTCCCACTTTTTAAGCATAAACGCTCCTGACTTCGCTCACCGCGGACTCCAGCGTTTCGCAGACGTATTCCACGTCTTCGTCGGACAGGAGCGTGTGGAGCGGAAGGGAGATCAGGTTGCGGTAGTAGTCGTACGAGTTGGGGTACCCGCCGCAATCTTTGCCGTAGGCAGTCATCATAGGCAGAGGCTTGTAGTGGACGTTGGCTGCCACGCCGCTTTCCGCCAGCTTTTCTATTATCCTGCTGCGCCCTGCTTCGTCGATGCCGGGCACGCGGATCAGGTAAAGGTGGTTCGAACTCTGTACGTTGTCCGTGCGGTGGACCAGATGGCTGATGCCCAGCCTGTCGCAGGCCGCGTCGTACCGTTTGATGATCTCGGAGCGCCTGGCAAGCAGCCCGGGATAGCGGTCCAGCTGGCGAAGCCCTATTGCCGCCACCACGTCGGTCATATTGCATTTGTACCAGGGGCCTATTATGTCATACTCCCAGGACCCCAGTTTCGTCTTGGCCAGGGCGTCTTTGTTCTGGCCGTGGAGCGACAGGAGCTGGTAGGTTTTGTATATCTCGTCGTTGCCGATCCCGTCAACGGGCAGCCAGGTTGACGCGCCGCCTTCGGCGGTGGTAAAGTTTTTTACGGCGTGGAACGAAAAGCTGGAGAAGTCGGCAATGGCGCCGCAATATATCTTCTCGCCTCTGAACGTCCGCCACGCTCCCAGCGAATGGGCGCAGTCGGCAACCACGGCAACTCGGCCGATGGCTTTCTGTATCCTGCTGTTCAGGCTGCCCAGGAACGTTCCGTCGTCCTCTTTCGGCGTGAACAGGCTGCGCTTTTTTTCGGCGATCTCGAATATGCGCTCGTAGTCGCACACGATGCCCCCCAGATCCACCGCCACGATGGCTTTGGTCCTGGGTCCCACCAGCGCTTCCAGGGCGCCGTAGTCCATCTCGGGCATGCGGGTGGCGGGATCTCCGTCTTTCAAAATATCAGCGAATATCACCGAAGCGCCGCAATGTATGGCTGCAGACGCGGTGGCCGTGTACGTATACGCAGGCACGATCACTTCGTCCCCGGGGCCGATGCCGAAAATTCGGAGGTTCATCTCTTCCGCGGCGGTGGCGGAGTTAAGGCAGACCACGCGGTTTCCGTATACGGCGACTCCTTCTTCGGAGGAGCAGTCGATATCCGTCCTGCCCGTTTCTATATATGCGGCAAGGCGCCGTTCCAAAAGCTTCGTCCGTGGGCCGGTGGTGATCCAGCCGCTGCGGAGCGCTTCGGCAACTTCGGCTATCTCCAGTTCCGTAATATCGGGAGGGCTGAAGCTTATCGTGCGTTTCTTGCCTTTCGGAGCCGCTTTATCCATATCTTTTTCAGTCATAAGTCACTTTCCGTTCATTGTCCGGCGGCAACGGAGCCGCGGACGTTTTTATTCGCGAATGAGTATCTCGAAGCCAAGGTGCAAAAGCTGAGGTTTGCCCATGAAATCGACTTCTACGATGGCAATGCGGCGGTGCAGATCGAGTTTGCGCACCCGGCCGCTGAAGGTCATCAGGGGGCCTGAAAGGATCCGGACCCGGTCGTTTTCGTCAAAACCGATGGCGGACAGTTCCACCACCGCGTTCCGGGGCACGGGACCTTCCTGTTCCTCTTCTTCGGCATCCGTCGATCCGGCGGTCAACGGCGCGTCTGAAAAGTCATCGCCGGAGGGGGCGTCGAACCAGCGGTCGCCTATGAGGGAGCGGAGCCAACGCTCTTCTTCCTCTGCCAGAGGTTCGAAGGTGTAGGAGATCTCGGAGGGGCTTACGAGCCGCCCGTCTCTGCCAAGGAGCCTGGCGTAGGCGCCGTATCGGGGAAGCGTTCTCAGGGCCTGATAAAAGTCGTTTATCCTGTCCGTTATGACGAAGAGATAGCCGGGGATGAGCCATTCGTAGATGTCGGCCCACTTGCCGCCGATCTTCTTGCACATATGCCGGTACGTGAAGAAGCAGCGTGTGTAAAGGTCCCGAGGTACGACCCGGGCAATGAGCAGCTGCACCGTTTTTTCCCGGCCAACGCCGGTATATATTACGTAGCACATTTATCGACCCTCCCGGTCTCGTCCCGGAAGCATGGTTCCGGCCTTTCCGGCCCGTTTTTTCAGGCCGGGCTTCGCCGTCCGGACAACGCGCTCGGCGCCGTCTTTTTATGCCTGCGGCGCCCGTCGTCCGGGTCATTTCTCCCGATATTTCCCGCGCGGCGATCGCCTGTGCCCATGCTTCGGGCGGAAGCCGTCGCGTTCCTCCGTTGGCCACACTCCAACATTTTATCATTATACTTTATCGGGGAGTCCGTGTCAATCTTATAAGGCCCTCAGCGGCGGGGCGAAGGACAAAAACGAAACAAAAAAAGAACAGGGCTGATCCCTGTTCTTTAAAGCGTTGTCGCCGGTACGGAAGCGGCGAGCTTAAATTGCCGCGCTTATCGCTGCAAAAACGTCAGTCCGCTTTGTTGGCGGCGTCGATCTCCGCCACGGAATCGATGCAGGAATTGACCTCGTCGGGGTCGCGGAAAGTCTCGACCACGGACTTGAGGACGGCGCGGACGTTGTCCTCGCTGCCTTCGTCCACGGCCTTTCTGAGGGCATCCAGGCGGGCATCCAGCTCTTCGGGAGATATGGGAGTATCCTGCTCGATGAATATCTTTTCGTTGTCGGTCTTGAGGAGGTTTTCGTTTTTGATCAGGAGCTCTTCGTACAGCTTTTCGCCGGGGCGGAGGCCGGTCTCAACGATCTCGATGTCTCTGCCGGGCACGTATCCGCTGAGTTTGATCATATTTACGGCCAGGTCGAGGATCTTTACGGGGCGGCCCATATCAAGGACGAAGAGTTCGCCGTTGTTTGCGGTGGCTCCGGAGCACAGGACCAGCTGGGCGGCCTCGGGGATGGTCATAAAATAGCGGACGATGCGCTTGTCGGTGATGGTCACGGGACCGCCGCCGGCGATCTGGCGGCGGAACAGCGGGATGACGGAGCCGTTGGAGCCCAGGACGTTGCCGAAGCGGGTGGCGCTGAATTTGGTGCTGCCCCCCATGCGGCCGTGGGTCAGTACGATGCGTTCGCACATGCGCTTGGTGGCGCCCATGACGTTGGTGGGATTGACGGCCTTGTCCGTGGAGATCATTATGAACCGCTCCACATTGTATTTTTCGCTGGCCAGCACGGTGTTGAGCGTGCCGAAGACGTTGTTGCGGACGGCTTCCACGCAATTGTTTTCCATAAGGGGAACGTGCTTGTGGGCGGCGGCGTGCAGCACCACGTCGGGCCTGTATTTGGCGAACACCCTGTCAAGGTCATCGGCGCAGCACACGGAGGTGATCTCCACGCTCAGTTCGAGGGCGCTGCCGTATTGCATTTTCAGCTCCTGCTGGATATCGTATGCGCCGTTTTCATAAATGTCGAGGATGATGATGTGTCCGGCGCCCATGGCTGCCAGTCTGCGGCAAAGTTCGGAGCCGATTGACCCGCCTCCGCCGGTGATCAGGACGGTCTTGCCCTTGTAGTAGGACGCGGTGGATCCGTCGGCAACCAGCGATTGACGCCGGAAAAGCAGCTCTTCCACGTCGATGTCGCGGACGACGCGCTTGCCGTTGCCCTTTTCGGAATCCTGCATCATGGGATAGTCGTAGGATTTGATCTTCATGCCGTATTCGTAATATTTGTTGTAGAGCTCGGTGAAGCCTTCGTCGCCCAGGTGCGGCAGGGCGAACACGATCTCCTGGATGCCGTACGCCTCCAGTTTTTCGGGGGTGACTTCGTCGTCGCCGATGACGCGAATGCCGGCTATCTCGCGGCCTATCTTTTCAGCGCTGATATCCACGAACAGCGCCGGGTAATAGGGCGATTCGCCGCCGTTCTGAAGCTCCGATGCCAGGCCGACGCCGGTGTCCCCCGCCCCAACGATCATTATTTTGATCTTGCGGGATACTTCCACGCTGGCGCGGTCCCGGTCGATCTCTTTTGAAATTTTGCTTAACGTGAAGATCCTGAGCAAAGCTACGTAAAAGCGGCCCAGTTTTGAGGAAAAGTTGTAATTTTTGTAGACAAATCTGTAGCTCATCCTCATGAAGAGGGCGAAGAGCAGGTCAACGCTCACAAGGGACAGCGTCCACATTATAGCAACTTCGCGATGCGGGATGAAGAGGCGGCCGATAACGTACACTATAAAGGCGATGCCGTCGGCAATACAGAGCCTGAGGTAGGACTGGACTCCGCCGTATCTCCAGATCTGGCGGTATACGCGGGCAATCAGGCGCGAGCCAAATATCAGCACCGCGGTGATGCCCAGGGATATCAAAACGTGGGAGAACGACGTCCTGGGTTCGGCAACGAATTTTCTCAGGAGGAACAGGGTCCAGGCTGTGGCAAGGACAAGGAAGAGAATGAGGTCGTAGATTACAAGCTGCCAGCGGATGGAAGTTTTTGCAGAAGCCTTCCGGACGCTCTTTGCGGAGGACGTAGATCCTTCTTCTTTCGCGTTTTTTACCGTGCCGCTATTTGCGCCGTTTGCATCGTTTGCGCCGTTTGCGCTGTCGGTCATATCACGGTCTGATCCCGCGGCAAGTCTTTTATCGTTCATAAAAATAACACCGTAATTCAAATGTTGGTAAGCTTTCTTCCCGGGCAGCAGATGAAACCGGGCAACTCAGCCACGCTCAATTATAATCTACAGCCGGTGATTTTTCAACCGGTTTATATGGAGCGCCCCGAACGGGGGACAGGTTAGCGTTCGCACCGCTTTTTTGCCCAAACTGGTCTCCGGTGCTCACAGTGATATTCGTCCTGCGGACGAGCGATATTCGCGCTGACACGCGAGTGAAGGATAAATACAAATTCGCCTAGAGCAACACAACTTAGATTTGACTTTGAAGAGAGCAACCGATATCGCTTGCCCGCAGAGCAAATTTAGTTGCGAGTGTTAACGAGCAATTTCGCTCGCGGAACGCCAACCTGTCCCCCGTTCGGCGAGCCGCTTCGGGCCGGTTGAAAAAGCGCCGCCTTTTATGACATAATAGGGGAAAGCAAGAAACAGGTACCTGTCCCCCGTTCCAGGGGGGCTCGAAGATAAAAAGGAGTTTTGAACATGATCAAAGACGGAAAGATCTGGGTCGCAAAATCAGACAAAGAAATATATTTGTTGCCGCGGATGGCCAACAGGCACGGGCTGATCGCCGGGGCCACGGGTACGGGCAAGACCATCACCATGAAGGTGCTGGCGGAGTCGTTTTCGGATATGGGCGTGCCGGTCTTTTTCAGCGACGTGAAGGGCGACCTCACGGGAATGACGTTGCAGGGCGCGGACACGGAAGATATGCAGAAACGAATTGCCCGGTTCGGGATCGAGAACTGGGAGTACAAGCCGTATCCGGTGCGGTTCTGGGACATTTTCGGCGAGAAAGGCACGCCGGTGAGGGTGACGGTGACGGACATGGGGCCGACGCTGTTGTCCCGGCTGCTGGGATTGACCGACGTGCAGAGCGGCGTGCTGAACGTGGTCTTTAAAGTGGCGGACGAGCACGGGCTGCTGCTTATTGACCTCAAAGACCTGCGGGCCATGGTGCAGTACGTCGGGGACAACCGGGCGGAGTTTACGCTGGAGTACGGCAACGTTTCTACGGCGAGCATCGGGGCGATCCAGCGGGCGCTGCTGAGTTTCGAGGACCAGGGGGGCAACATCGTTTTCGGTGAGCCGGATCTGGACATCGAGGACTGGATGAAGGTCGACGAGAACGGTCGGGGATATATGAACATCCTTGCCAGTTCGCGGCTGATCAACAGCCCTACGGTGTACGCCACGTTTTTGCTGTGGATGTTGTCCGAACTGTTTGAAAAGATGCCGGAAGTCGGTGATCCGGAGAAGCCGGCGATGATCTTCTTCTTTGACGAGGCGCACCTGCTGTTTAACGACGCGCCGAAGGCGCTGGTGCAGAAGATCGTGCAGATCGTTAAGCTGATCCGTTCGAAGGGCATCGGCGTGTATTTCGTGACGCAGTCGCCTTCGGACGTTCCGGACGAGGTGCTGGCGCAATTGTCGAACCGTGTGCAGCACGGGCTCAGGGCGTACACTCCGGCGGAGCAGAAGGCGGTCAGGGCGGCGGCGAAGGCGTTCCGGGTCAATCCGGAGTTCGACACTGAGCAGGCAATGATGGCGCTGGGCACCGGTGAGGCGCTGGTGAGCTTTCTTGACGAGAAGGGCGTGCCGTCGATCGTTGAAAACGCGAAAATATTGCCGCCGCAGAGCCTGATGGGGGCCGCGGACGAAAACGTTGTCCGTGAACTTATCAAGAACGACGAGCTCGACGCGGTCTACAGGGGCGCCATCGACCGGGAATCGGCATATGAGGTGATCCAGGCGGCGAAGCGGAAGCTGAAGGCCGAGCAGGAAGCGGCGGAGGCTGCCGAGGCCGAGGCTGCGGAAGCCGCGGAATCTGCGGAAGCTGAGGCGGGCGGCAATACAGGCGGGACCGGGAGCAACGGCAAGACTTCCGGAAAGACTTCCGGCAAAACGGGCAAAACCGGTAAAACGGGCAAGACCGCTTCCAAGAAGAAAACGTCTGCCGCGTCCAAGACGGCGAAGAAGGCCGTTACCAGCGCCACCAATTCCGTGGTCAATTCGCTGGGCTCCAACCTGGTCAATTCCGTTACCGGCGGTTCTACGTCCAGCATTTCGACCATCGGCAAGAGGGCGGCGACTTCCGCTTTGAATTCCGTTCTCCGGGGCAGCGTGGGTTCCATCCTGCGCGGCCTGCTGGGCACTAAGAAATAACCGGAACGGGTACCTGTCCCCCGTTTTGCGAACCGTTTGACGGCACGAATTTTGGAAAAACAAAATTCTTACCCGTCTAAACGGCTTCGCTTACCCCCTAATAAGGAAGGGACCCGGAATATGTACCTGTCCCCCGTTCCGGGGAGTGATATTCGTCCTGACGGACGAGTGATATTCAGCTTCGCTGAGTGATATTCGCGGCGAGGCGCGAGTGAAGGAGCATGAAAATGAAACGAACCGTATCTTTATTGTTGACGCTGGCGATGGCATTGACCGTCTTTGCCGGATGTTCCGCAAAACAAAACGCCGCGACGCCCGGCGTGAGCGTGACGACTCCCCTACCGGGACAGCCTGTCAGCATGGACCTTTCCGGGCAAACGTTCGAAACAGCGCTGCTGAAGTACGTGGGCGAGTACAAGCCGGACGACAATTTCGCGGTGTCCCCGCTTTCGTTCCTGTTCGCGCTGGGGCTGTTGTACGAGGGCTGCGCCGGGGAGACCAAAACGGAGTTCGAAGCGGCGCTCAACTCTCTGGGCATCGACGATCTGCCGGGGTATCTGAACAGGTTCAACGAGTTTGTGTCTTCCGTCGCGGACACCAACAAGGTGCTGGCGGAAGAATACGGGCAGGACGTCATAAAGCTTGAAATTGCCAATTCCGTGTGGAAGCGGGACAATATCGCGGAAGATTTCAAAGAGGCGTACAAGAACGCAATTGCCCGGTACGGGGCGGAATATTACGGGTTCAACGAGGGAAACGTTGTCCGGGCCGTCAACGAATGGGCGAACAGGAAGACGTACTGGCTGATCCCGAAACTGCTGCCGGACGACTACGACACGGCGGATCTGGCCGTCATATTGATGAACGCGCTCTACCTGAAGGACTCCTGGTCGACGGAATTTTCGGACGTTGCCCCCATCAGTTTTACCGCTTTTGACGGGACGGTGTCGCAGAAGGACGCCATCGGCGCTTCCGACAGCATGGGATACTATAAAGACAAGGACACCACCATCGTTGTCGTCCCGCTGCTTCGGGGCCTGAAGTACACGGTGGTCATGGGCAGCACCGAGGGGCTGGCGGAGAAGAAGGCGCAGGTCAAAAGCGAGCGTGTGCGGCTGTCGATGCCTGCGTTTGAGATCGAAAGTTCCTGGAACGACCACGAGCTGGAACATTTCCTGAACGAAGCGGGGGCGAAGTTGATCCTCTCCGGGGCGGCCGACTTTTCCGCTATGATAGACCACGGTGTTTCCATAAGCGACATCATTCAGAAGGTCAGGTTCATCGTCAATAAAGACGGCATCGAGGCTGCGGCGGTGACGGCGGTGATGACGAAGGACGGAATGGCGGGGCCGGTCAAGTACAAGGAAGTGGTGGTCGACGAGCCGTTCACGTTCTTCCTTGAGAACAGCGACGGCGTGATATTGTTCGAGGGGCGGTTCGTCAAGTAAGCCGGTTTTCCGAATGTTTTATTGTGCGGCATAATAATTGTATGAAAAAACGGCTGGCAGCGCGTCAGCCGTTTTTTGTCGATCGTTTGTTATCGCCTTTTTCTTTCCGGCCTGTGACCGGCCTTCTGTCGTTGACCCTTTCAGAACGACCGAAAGCTCAGCCCTTGTCGCCGCTCCCCTTCCGGAACGCTCCGGTGATGACAGGTAGCAGCATGGAGCCCAGCGAATTGCCCAGAATGACGGTCCAGATGAATCCGAAGGCGGGCCAGCTCACCGTATTTGCACAGGCGAAGTAGCCGATGTCGGCAATGGAGTGCTCGAAGCCGCTCAGGATGAAGACGGGGATGCAGAACAGTATGCCCACGATCTTGCGGTTGTCCCGGTAGATGCAGACGGCGATGTACATCAATATTCCGCAGAAGGCAGCGCGGATCAGCGTCTGCGGGAACGTCTGGACGTTCAGTTTGTTGGCGCAGAGCTCGATGGCCGCGGTCTTCAGCGCCGGAACCGCAAACCCCAGCGCATAACCTCCCGCCGCGATGCCGACGGTGTTGCCCAGCAGCCCCAGCAGCAGTACGGACAATTCTTCTTTTCCGTGTTTTTCAGGTATGAATCCGATCTTTCCGGTGTACAGCGCATATCCGCGCAGGCAGATGGTCAACAGCGCCACGGAGAACATCACGCTGCCCACGTACCGGTTCTCGCAGGCCAGGAAGACCGCGCAGCCGATGGAGATGACAATGCCTGCCGCAACGCCGTTCAATATTTTTTTCAGCACCCCTGTCAACGCCTGTCCCGTTTTTCCCATCGTTCGTTTCTCCTTTTTAGTCGAATCGGTCTGTTCCCTTCCGGTGGGTTTATTATCGCACAACCGCCGGGCTTTTTGCAACCGCCGAACGGGGGACAGGTACGGGTTTCGGAGCTTTCTGCACTTCCGAAACCCGTACCTGTCCCTCGTTCCTTATCACTCGACGAAGTCGAATATCACTCGTCCGACAGGACGAATATCACTCAGCGAAGCTGAATATCACTCCCCGCGAACGCCAACCTGTCCCCCGTTCGGCGACGTGAAACCCGTACCTGTCCCCCGTTTCAGGTTTGCTTTCTGCGCTTCATTGCCAGCACCAGCACGACAGCGACGGCGGCCACCGCCACCACGGCGAGGCAGATGCCGGCGATGAGCATGGCATCGGGTCCGGTCTTCCTGACCTCTTCCTCATCGGCGAAGTCGCCAACTTCCACCAGGCAGCGGTCGACGTAGCGGCCGTCCTCGGTGCGCAGGGTTATCAGGGCGGTCCCCTCGGCGAGGGCGGTGATATTGCCCTCGGCATCCACCGCGGCAACGGTCTCGTCGGAGCTGGTGAAAGTCAGAGGCAGGTCGCCGGATACGTTGACCCGGATCACGTTCAGTTTCGCGGAACCGTCCGGCCGAATGCGGTAGTCCGCCTTCTCGAACCGGATCTCCCGGAGGTAATTGCCCTTGTAAAGCGCCTGGACCACTTCCTCCGCGTCGTTGACGCTGCCGTCAGCGCCTTCCGTGAGCTGCACGAGCGTAAATTCGTCGAACGCCCCGTCGACCGTGAACTGGCCGCCGGGAAGCGAACCCAGCACCAGCGGGAAATTGGCATCCGTTATGTCGCGGGACAGCTTGACTTTGCCCGCGCGCTCACCGTTGATCCAGCACACAAGGCTGCCGTCGTCCCAGGCGAAGCACATATGGATCCACTCGCCTGAATAGTTGCGCATGTTCACACCGAAGGAGCTGTCGCAGATATCCACGCAATACAGCTTGAGGTCACCCTCGTTGCAATAGATCTCGAAGTGGCCGTCCACCTTCTGGCCCTTGCTGAGCAGCACGTTAAAGCCGCTGTACACGCCGCCGTTGTACCAGAAAGAGATCACGGTGTTGGCCAGCGTCAGGTCCGTCTGGGTCAGGACTATATTGTTCTTGACCGGCTTGATACCGGTGCCGGAGACGCCGTCTACATAGGAGGCGCCCTCCGCGATGCCTTCAGTCTCGTGGAAGCCGGACTGGTCGGTGAGCGTTCCGGGCACATCTCCCGTCTCGCTGTCGAAGGACCAGTAGCCCACGGTCATTCCGTCAAGCATGAACATATTGCGCTCGGCGGGATTGGCGCTGGCGGAAGTGTCGCGCACACCCATCACGGTAAGGGTGCGGTCCTTGAAATTGCCGCCGACGCCCTCGAAGGTCAGGTCAACGCTGACGCCGTCGGGATCGGGTACCGCGGCAACCACTTTTCCGTCCAGATTCAGCACGTAATACTCGGTATTCACGGCGGACGCGGGGTCAACTTTGCGGCTGAACACCACCCGGGCGGAATCGGGCCCGGTGATGACCAGCTTCTTGGCCCTGGGCGCGGTCCTGTCGGCTTTCGTTTTGGCGGTAACGGTCTTGCTCAGGCCGGAGCGGTTCATGCCTCCGTCAACGGCCGCGACCTCCACGTCGTATTCGGACAGCTCCGCCAGCCCTTCGATGGTATATTCCGTCACGGTCCCTTTGGCCGAGGCGAACAGGGATCCGTTCAGGTAGATCTCGTAATAGCGTACGTCGGAAGCGTCCTTGGGCTTGTCCCAGCTGACGGTAAGAGACTCGAAAGAATCGGACCTGGCCTTCACGTTTTTGGGCGCGGCGGGAGCGGTGGTGTCGGAAGCGTCCGCCAGGTTGAAGCCCTTGAGGCCTTTGATGACGGAAGCGTCGTTGACGGTGACGGAGTACGTCTCCCCGGCGTCAAGCCAGAAGTAGTTGTCGGAGGGGCGGAACGTGTCGGAGGCGCTGCCCACGTCGAACTGAAGCGCGACGGCGGGAACGGAACTGACGTTCTTAAAGGTGACCGTATTGCCGCTGACGGTGTAATCCACCTTCGCAGCGGGAATGGCGAAGAGGCAGCCGGGATCCTTGCCGGAATTCATAAAAATGTAATTGCGGGCGGCAAGAGTCCCGTTTTTGTACAGTGTGGTGACGATGAACAGCGGCGCGGTGTCAGTCTGAGCCTCGGTGAGCGTGAACAGACCCACCTGCATATTCATGTCAACGGAGCCGCTGCCGTTATAGGAAACGGACTTGACGGTCTCCAGCCTGCCGTCGTACGCCGTGACGTTGACCTCCCACGAAGCCCCTTTCAGCGTGTCGGCGTCGTCAAGCACGTACACGGGCAGCGACAGAGAGCGGTCGCTCTTGTTGTACGTATCGTAACGGTCCGTCTTGACCCCGGCGGTGAGAGGCGCGTAAGCGTCCTGCAGGAACCAGTAGGCCATCTTGGGGGCGCCGTAATAATCCACCACGCTCCAGGAAGCTCCGGGGTACACGTCGTTGAACTTGTACACCATGACCATAGACTGGCTGGGGAAATTGATGCGGGAATTCAGCGCCGCGGGATAATCCGCCATAGTCTGGGCGATCTGGGAACCGAGCACGAGGCTCTCCAGGCCGGTCACTTCCACGAACTGGGAAGCGTAATGAATGAACGTGTCGATATCGTATCCGTAGGGAGTCTGCTGCCAGCCCTTCATGCCGTTGAACGTTGCCGTGTGATAGGCGATGGTCCCGGAGGGATCGATGGGCCACTGCTGCATCTCCTCTTTGGCAGCGAACTTGGCGATGGACTCCAGGTTCATCATGGAGTCAAGGCCGTATTCATGGAGGTTGTTGGTGGAATTATAATAAACTTCCGCGTAATGCTCCGGAGTCTCGCCGCCCCAGTGGATGTGGTCGTGAGTGATGCCGTACGCTCCCACGCCGCCGTCCTGACGCCAGAAATCCCTGGTGCCGTCGTACTGGTAGGTCAGAGTGCCGATCTGGTTGATTACCTTGTCGCTGACAACGGCCTCGCCTTCATTGCCGCCGCCGTACACCAGCAGGCTGGCCCGGTTGCGGATACGCTTGGTGTTGAGGATGACGGTCTCGTAAAGCACGTCTTTGGGCTGAGTCTTCTGGCTGTCCCAGCAGCAGGGCCATTCCTGGTAGACGCACAGGCCGTATTCGTCGCACAGATCGTAAAAGTCGTCGGTCTCGCACATGCCGCCGCCCCAGGAGCGGAACACGTTGAGCCCCTGGTCCTTCGCCCTGCACAGTATCCGGTCGTAATCTTCCCTGGTGAAATTCATCACCGCGTCAATGGTGCACCAGTCCGCGCCCTTCAGGAACACGGTCTTGCCGTTGAAAACGGCGGTGCGGTTGTACATATTTGCGGCTTCTTTCCGGCCGGTGGCAATAAGTTCCAGCGTCCTCACTCCGAAATCGGAGCATTCGTAGGACCTGCCTCCCGCGCCGTCAACGAAAAGCGTTTCCAGCGTGTACAGATTCTGCTCTCCGTATCCGTTGGGCCACCACAGTTTGAATTCGGGCAGGTCGAAGCGCAGCCTGATCCTCCTGTCGCCCCCGGCTTCCGCCTCCGGCAGAACGTATGTGAAAGAATATGCCTCTCCCTTGAAATTTTTGGGCTTTATGGTGCAATAAAGCGTGCCGCCGATCCTGGCGCCGGTTCCCGAGCCATCGGTGATATCTACGCACATATCGAGGGTGCCGGTCTCGTGGGATACGGTGGTGATGAAGGGATCGTCAAGTTCGGCAGCGGTCCGGTCTTCCACGCGTACGGAGTTCCATATGCCGATTGGAGGCAGATCCGCGTAATGCCAGGCGTAGGAGCAGTTGAACACCACGGTCTTGGTGTAGTTCAGGACGGGCAGCAGCCGGACGATCAGCTCGTTGTCCCCTTTTTTGATCTGGCCGGAAACGTCGATATACGGGCCGCCGAACATTCCCTGGTGCTCTCCCACTTTTTTGCCGTTCAGGAACACTTCCATCCTGTCAGCCACGCCGTCGAAGCAGAGAAAAACGTTTTTGCCGCTGCCGGAATAGCTGAACACTTTTTTGTAGTACCAGTCCCTGGTCCCCAGTTCTTTGGCAGCCGCGTCGTTGCGCCCCACAGTGGGATCGCCTATGACGCCTGCCTTGAACAGCGCGCCGCTGATGCTGGAAGGGACGGACACGGTGTATGCGCCGGACCAGTTGTCCCTGCCCTTGTCTGTGAGGAGCCAGTCCGATCCGTCAAGGGTCAACGAGAATCCCGTCGTGGCGCCTGCTCCCGCCGCTTCTCCGCTGCCTTTGGAGAGCGTGATCAGTTCCGGCTCCCCGTCCATGGGCGAGTCGGTCTGCATATAGCTCTTGCGCTCCGCCTCCGCCATGCTGCGGGCAAATACGGATACGGGCAGCAGCGACAGCAGCAGGCCTGCGGTGAGTACCAGGGCAACGGGCCGTACGAAGCGTTTTCTGGATTGGCTGGGGCAATTATTACGTTTCATTTTCGTTCTCCGTTTTGTCGATCCGGAAACGCCGGACGGCTTATTTTTTCTTCTTCATTATCAGCACGGCGGCAATGACGCAGGCGGCGATCAGCACGCCGGAAGCGATGGCGATTATGAGGCCGACGGGGGCTTTGGAAGAGCTGTCGGTGGACTTGTTGTCCGTGCCGGGCGTCTTGCCGGGAACGGGAGTGCGTTCCGCAGCGGTGGGCGCGGCGGTCTCGGAGCCGTTGTCCGTGGGATCTTCATTGACGGGTGTGGGTTCCTCGGTGGGAGCGGCGGTAGGCGTGGCGGTGGGTTCGGGAACGGCCGTGGGAGGCTCGTAACCTTCGGGGTAGTTGGCCTCCACCAGTTTGAGCACGTCTGCCTGGGCGGCCTCCGGGTCGGAATAGAGCTTCTTTACCAGTTCCTCGTCCAGTGCGTAATTTGCCACCAGCAGCTCGTCGTACTCTCCCGCGCAGGTGAGGGTCCGGTCGACAAGGCCGCAGATGGAGAATATGTCATCCGCGCTGCCGAAGCCGGGCATCGCCATGATCCTGGGAGACGAGTAGACAAGTTCGCCGTTCAGGAAAAGTTTGAAACCGTTAGCGCCGTTGACGGCCGCCACGTGGAAATATTCGTCTCTGGCGACGGGGGCGATGTGTTCTACGTTCCAGCCGGTGGAGGTGGCGTAGAAGGCCAGCTCGCCGTCGTCTCCGTCAACGGTGTAATACAGTTCGAAGTGGTGGTTCGTCTCCTTGCCCGCGGCGGCAAAGAGGACGGCGTAAGTGCCGTGGCTGTTCTCGGACCACTTGACCCAGAGCGCCACCGTGAATTCTTGCATATCGAGCTCGTCGGGGAGGTCGCCGGAGAGCAGCGTAAATTCGGACGCCAGGCCCTTGCCCGCTTTTCCGTCAACGTAACTGTCGGCATCGCCCTCGGAGTCGATGTTCAGCCTGAAGTGCGACACGTCCACGGTGGAGCGCTCGAAGGGCCAGAACAGGATGATGCCGTCTCCGCCGGACTGGGTCCCGGGATCGGGAGTGGCTTCGGTGCCTGGATCGGCGGTGGGGTCAACGGGATCTTTGTCCGACGCCATTTCGGCGGGCACGATGGGCTTGGTCCCGTCTGCCCAGGCCTTGAGATTGCCTGCGTCGTCGTAAGCCGCCTTCACGTCTTCTGCGGTCATGGTGTAGTTGGCGTAGAACGCGTCGTCAATGAGGCCGCGGAACTGCAGCGACGACGGGTCGTGGTTGAGGGCGCCAACGGTGACGGTGTTGTAGGTGCCGATGCTCTCGCCCAGCTTTCCGGGCGCTTCTCTCTCGAGCGCCAGCTCGCCGTTGACATACATTTTGAGCGTCATGCCGTCGTACGTGAGGGTGGCGAAGGTCCAGGTGTCGAAAGGCACGAACTGGCCGTCGTTTTCGGTGGACATTATGCCGCCCACCGCAGGGACGTAAGCCAGGAGATAACCGCCGCCGGCCTCCTCGGAAGCGTGGCCGATGTGGATCTGGAAGCGGTCCGCGCCCGCGTCGCCGGTGTTGCCCTTTGACATGATGATGTTCCATTCGGTGGCTTCCGCGTCAAGGCTGAACCAGGCGCCCATGGTGAAGCCCCGTACCGTGTTGCAGGCGAGCTTCTGGGAACGGACCGCCGTGCCGTTGACCAGGTCAAGGGCCTTGTCGTGTACCCCCTGTTCGAACGCGGGGTTGCTGCCCGACAGGGCAAGCCTTCCCGAGGCGTCCTCGGCGCTGCCGTCGAGGGGCCAGTAACTGAGCACGTTTTCGGCGCCCGAGGCGGCAATGCCTATATTGCAGAAGAGGTTGCACAATACTGCGCAGACGATGAGCGCGACCAGCGCGGTCTTTGCGGCCCGTGTGGTTTTTCCGGTTCGGGCAAAACTGTTTTGTGAAATGTTGCCGTTTTTCATAGCAGTCTTCTCCTTTTTTTACGTTCGGATCAGTGGCTTGCGCCTGTATTTGTATTTTTATTTTACTATGCCATTGAAATTGCCGATTTTCAATATAGTATAGTACAAAAAAATTGTACTTTTGTCCAGGGTCTATGTATAATTAGTGGGCAATAGAACGGGGGACAGGTACCCTGCCGAACGGGGGACAGGTACCCGTTTCAGGCCCAAAGCGCCCCGGCGAAACGGGGGACAGGTACCGGTTCCGGACGAAAAACGCCTACCTGTCCCCCGTTCGGCGGAAGTTCCGCGGCGTTCCACTATAAAGGAGGATCAAAAATGGACGTCAATTCGATCTGCATAAGCAACGTGATCGTGGGCGGGTTCGAAAGATCCCGGGTGCACCCCGAAATAACCATCGTAAAATCATTGCCCACGCTCTCGGTGGTGCAGAGCGTTTACGGGTCGTACCGCATATCGGTGGAAAACAAGGGAACGGCAGAAACGGGCGAAGGAGGGGTGTTTATTGCCCCGGCCAACGCCACGCAGCAGATAAATGAATTGCCCGGGCCCGACGGGACCATGACGGCGCAATGGGTGTTTTTCGACGTGGAGATCAATAAAAAGCACAGGCTGGAGGAACTGTTTTCGTTCCCGCTGCTGTTGCCGGCGAACTATAACGAAAGGATCGCGGAGCTGCTTGCCCGGGCGAAGGAGAAAGAGGACCTTCCGTCCAGGATGCCGTACCTCTCGGAGGTGGTGGAGATACTGTTGTCCGTGGCGGGCCCGACCGAGGTGAAAAACGACCTGGCGGCGCGGCTTCAGAATTATATGGAAAACAATTACGCGGGAGAGGTCTCGGCGGCGGATCTGTGCAAAATGATGTGCTGCTCCCGCTCGGCCATGTACGCCCGGTTCAGGGATTTGCTCGGGGACACGCCTGTGAGGTACCTCAACAACATTCGCATCAGGCACTCCCAGGAGCTGCTGCTGGACACCGACACGCCCATCGCCGAGATCGCGTCAAAAGTGGGGATCCGGGACCAGTTTTATTTTGCCAGGCTGTTTAGAAGCATCACGGGCACCAGCGCCAGCGAATACAGAAAGCTCGGAAGGCGGCGGTCAACAGATTAGTTTCCCCTTCTCCGCGCTTCCGGGCTTCATCGGCAATTCCGGATCGTTTCAGGATCCCGTTCAGAACATATACAGGACAACGAGCTGGCCCGAGGCCGTGTCGTACAGGTAAAGCACGTGAGCGTCCAGGCGGTCTTCCGTGGCAACACCGCCACGGGGCGCGATGTAGAAGCGCCCTGCGTCCCCCAGGTCCACCGACGAAAACGGAACGATATTGTCCTTCCCCGCAGAAGCGCAGGCGGCGGCGTAATTGTCGAGCCTCCGCTTCACCTCGTCGATCATCTGCCTGCTGCTGAGAACGACGTAAGAGGGATTGTCCGTGATGACGGCCCGTTCCTGCTCCGCATAGGCGCTTACGTACAGATCGTAATACGTGCCGTCGCTGCCTAAATACTGAGTCTGGCAGGACTTGTAGTTGCGGGGATAAAGATTGTCGTAGGACCTCGCCGCCTTCAGGCGCGTGTCGATGTCCAGCCCGTCGTACGCCCTCTCGGCCAGCAGTTCCGGAAGGTTCTGAGGGCGCCCGGCTTCGGCGGCGTACCGGCCCAGTTCGAAAAGCGCGGAACTGCGGACGTCGCCGGGAACCGCTCCGTTCTTGACGATCTCGCAAAGCACCGGGACCGAAGAAGGCGACAGTTTCCCCAGATATTCCGTGTCAAGCTCCTGGGTCCTGCCCGAAAGATAGCAGTCGTAGTTGTGCCTGGCGATATATGCGTCGGTGT
Organism: Clostridia bacterium; assembly: GCA_016287565.1. GTDB lineage: Bacteria > Bacillota > Clostridia > UBA1212 > UBA1255 > UBA1255. The sequence continues at coordinate 33,124 of JAEFAM010000003.1, read as the reverse complement.
CGGGCACGGCCAGCAGCCCGAAGCAGACCACGAATACCGTGAGCGCCGCGGCGGCAAAAGGAAGCTTCTCGATAAGCTGCTTGAGGATGATCACGAGGAACAGCAGCACCAGCACGGCCATGAACCATAGGGTGTAGAGGCGCAGCCTGGTCAATCCGTACTGGGAGACGTACATGATCATCTGAGAGATTGCGGTGCAGGAAATGATCACGGTGACCAGCGACAATATGACCGTGTATACCTTGACCACCGGCGAGATCCTGCCGCTTTTTGTCTTTCTGGAGAAGACGCGCAGCGCCACCAGCACCACCACGTTGATGGCGGCCACAAGGCACAGCCGGAAGAAGCCGTTACGGGCAAATTCGGCGAAGGTGTAGGCGGCGGGCAATGAAGATTCGAATATTGCGCGGTAGTAGTCCCACTGGGCGGCAATGAATACGAAATACAGGAAGAGCAGCGGGGCAATGGCAACCGCTCCCACCAGCGCAGGGGCGAATTTCATTTTGTTTTCCGCGTCGGTGCAGGTCTCTGCGTTAAAAGAGTCGGGCCTGGGATGTGCGGAGGTGTAGAGCGCTCCGTAAACGTACATGCCGATGGGCAGGCCGAACAGCAGGGACCAGACGTGCGAAAAGATCTTGTCGAAGAGCGTGGTGCTGATCCTGCCGAGGATGCCGGTGAAATTGCCGTCGAAAGACAGCAGCCTCAAAACGATGATCGTGGGAATGATGGCGATGCCGAGGCCCGCCAGGATGATCAGCAGCGTCTTGCCCAGCTTTTTGCCGCCGTTGTCGGTGCCGATGGCGTTGAAGGATGCGCCGAAACTCTTGAATGGCGAGACGAAAACGGCCTTGACCGTCTCGAATACGTACAGCTGCCCGGCCCGGTTTTCAAGTGCCGTTTCGGATCCGGTCTGGCAGAACATCAGGAACGCGAGGCAGACGTAGCCGAACACGAAGAACAGCAGCACGGGGCTGGCGGAGAAGAAGAGCGCGGTGGACAGGACAAGGGCGGAGACCAGGTAGAACCAGCTTCTGGGCTTTCTATTTTGTATGCCTAAGAAGACGAGGCCGAAGCCGAACAGGCAGAACGTGAAGATCAGGCCTATGGCGGGTTTCTGCCAGACCCAGAAGGTGCGGCAGAAGAGGTAGCCCAGCAGGACCGCCAGCCAGGCCATCGCTTTTTCTTTCGCAGAAAAGGTCCTGGGCTCTTTTGCGGGGCGGCTCTGGCCCCGGAAGGGCGCCGCTTCCCCCGCGGCGGGCTGAGTTATGGCCGAAGTATTCTCACGCTGTTGTCCGGCAACGTCGCAGCTAACGTTACCGGTGCCGTTGCCCGTACCGAAATTGAAAGAATTATCCATTTTATTCATCCTTTCTGTATTCGATGATATCGTTGACGTCGCAGTCCAGCGCACGGCATATGGCGTCGAGCGTGGAGAAGCGCACGGCTTTGGCTTTGTTGTTCTTCAGGATGGAGAGGTTGGCAAGGGTGATCCCCACTTTTTCGGAGAGTTCGCCCAGGGACATCTTGCGTTTCGCCATCATAACGTCAATATTGATTACGATCATATGCCGCCCTCCTCAGACCGTGAGGTCGTTTTCTTCTTTGAGGCAGACCGCCTCTTCGATCACGTTTTTTACCACCCTGACCGTCAATCCCACGAATATGACCGCTGCGCCTACGCAGAGCGCGATGGCTGAGCAGAAGGTCAACGCCACCATAATGATGCCCATGAAGATCAGGCACCAGGAGATGTACCGGATCAGTTCCACCGCCGGGACCGTGAAAACTTTTTTCTTCTGCACCAGAAGCAGCAGGGCAAACAGCATTCCCAGCCCGGCCGCCATCAGGGCCAGCACGGCGTATGCGGCAACGTAAACGACGGTCTTCTGGAAGGGCGCCAGGTCCAGCTGCTCTCCGGCGGAATTCGGGAGGCTGAGCAGATACTTCAGTAGTGTGGGCATGTAGAACGCCAGCACGACAGTGGCAACGAACATGATCGCGGTCAATACGATCGAGATGTAAACGGACAGTTTTCTGTTGATCTTCAGCATATTATCCTCCCCGGCCTTTGCGGCCTTCGTTTTGGCTTTCGAGGCCATTATAGCACCTTAAAATCGTTTGTCAATATGTTTTTATTGTTTTTCAATAAATTTTTATCGCAGGAACGGGGCTGGAACGGGGGCAGAACGGGGGACAGGTACCCGTTCGCACTGATCCCCACGGCTCGAAGCGGGTACCTGACCCCCTGTTCCAGGGTCCGCCATGGGGAGCGAGACCCGGTACCTGTCTCCTTCTCCAAAGGCCTTTAGGCAGGTGAAAACAGGTACCTGTCCCCCGTTCCAGGAGTCGCCCGGCGGGCGAAAAACAGGTACCTGTCCCCCGTTCGGTGCTCAAAAAAACAGGTACCTGTCCCCCGTTCCGTGCTCAGGAAAAAGAACAAGCGCCCCTCCTTAGCCGGAAGAGGCGCTTGACCTTTATGATCGTGTTGTCCTTAAAATTCCAATTGTTTAAAAACTTATTTGTCTCTAAAGTCTCATACCTTTTTACTTTACGCCCTCATGTCCGAGACGTCGCCGCCGAGATTCTTGATCTCCCAGACGATCATGTCGAGATTGCCGGCGGCGGGATCATCGGGATCGGCGCCGGGCGAGGCGGGACGGCGGGTGGCTCTGAGGGCGTCCCGCAGCGACCCGGCGTAGCGCCGCAGCAGCGGGATGGCGCGGTCGTCACGGAACTCCGCCAGGATGAGCGCCTCGTTAAAGAGCTCCCCGGAGACGGGGTCCAGCGTCTTCAGGCGGTCCTTCAGGGTCCGCTTCAGCACGTTAAAGATCCGCTCGCGCTTAGAGTCGTTGACGCCGTTGACGGTGCCGGCGGCCTGAGCGCTGCCGTCATACAGCGCGGAGCCGGACCCGGCCACCACGGCCAGCTTATACCTGCGGTACCAGGGCTGGTTGTCCGGGTCGAACAGGGCGGCCAGTTCCTCTTCGCCCAGCCAGGTCAGCAGAACGAAGCAGATGGATTCGGACAACGCGTCGTCGTCGTTTTCGGCCAGTTGACCGAAGGCGCGTCTGGCCAGGGCAACGCCCTTGCTGTCGCCGGAGGCGAGGCAGTTCTGGAAAAACTGGAGCAGCAGCATGACCTCGTCGCTGTCGTCGTTCCATTGATCCCGCCGATCCTTCGAATAATATTTCTGCGCATCAGGAGGCAGCGTAAACAGACGGCAGGACTCCACCGTCTCCTTCACGAACTTATCCGCTGCCTCGCCTTCCCGGGGCAGCGCCGCCTCCGGAGACCCGGCTTTTTCCACGTTTTCCACTTTATCCACACTGTCCACCGTTTCCACTTCTCCCGGCTTATACACGTTGTCCTCGCCCGTCATTTCTTCTTAGGCGTCGAATAAAACAGCCGCCTGAGGAACGGGCTCTTGACGTTGCCCTTAAAAATGCGCCTGCCTGTAAAGCCCATCCAGTAGCCGAAAGCCCCGGAGGGCAGCAGCAAAAGCCCGGCCAGTGTTGCCCGAAGATAGGTGACGGACGGGATCGGACAGATCTCGCCTTTCGGACCCTCCATCAGCCGCATGAGCCAGTAAAAAGGCATATAAACACCCATCCGGAGGTACCCGTTGAGCGTCTCGATGACGAATTTAGGGTGATGGACCACCACGTATTTGTTGGCCAGGAAGATCACCAGGAAACCCAGGGCCGTAACCACTGCGTAGCAGAGCGCTGCGCACACCAGCCCTTTGAGACTGTACCTGGCGAACCTGTAAGGCTTGCTGTCCTTCTCCCCGAACCCGTGCATCAGCTGGTAGGCGATCACAAAATAGACCAGGGTGACGATCAGCGACCAGACGCTGAGGCAGATATCCGGATCGATGTAACCGATCAGCACGATCATGATCAGCGGATACGCCGCCCAGGACAGGACGACGGCCATGAAATAGCTCAGCAGACACGTGCCCGTGCCCTTGACGTGGGTCAATATATTCTTCATCACGGCCGTCACCTCCCCCGCGATAGAGCGTTAACGTTCAGGTGAAGCGCGTCAACTCGATCCGCGCCGCTCCTTGACCGTTCACTGCTCAGATCCTGGCCTTTTTCCTCACGATCTTGACGTTCGCGGCAACTTCAGGCATATCGTAGACGCCGAACGTTATCAGCACGTCAACGCCGCCCTCCGCCAGCAGCGCCTTCTGCTCCGCGCTGAGCTTCGAAACGCCCAGAGCCCGGAGCTTGCCGCCGCTGACGCCGAAAGAATTGTCCCGGACCAGCTTCTCGGCCAGCTCCGGATCGCCCGCGTAATTATGCCTGATGGCAAACCGGCGGCTCTCCTCGAAAGCTTCCGGCACCGTTTCCGTATCTTCCGCGGCAATAAATACCAGATTGGGGATCTTTCGGCCGAATTCCGTCACCCTTGCCAGCCGCTCGTCGGACAACACCGGCGAAAGCAATATGGCCACTCTGGCTTCGGGATCGCCCTGTCCGCGGATCAGTTCCCTGATCTTTCCCACGGGCCTCTCCCCGCCGGTTCTGCCCACTTTCACAAGTTTGGGCTGCTCGAACCGTCCCAGCGCGCACAATACGTGACCCTTCTCGCCCTTCTCAGGCAGCACTCTTGTCACAGTCCTTCCGCAATGGGCCGCGGTCATGCGGCAGCGGGCGGGACACATGCGGCAGGTGGATGAAGCGAACTCTTCCTTCACAGGCACCTGCTTCGACAGGGCCGTTTTCTCCGTAAGGGCGCCCGTGGGGCAGACGCTGACGCAAAGGCCGCAGGACAGGCAGTCCGTTTCGGAAAGAGGCAGGCCCATCTCAGGCTGCACTATAGTATCGAAACCGCGGCCAACGAGGCCCAGAATGGTCTTGCCGGTGATCTGCTCGCAGGCCCTGGCGCAAAGGCCGCACAGGATGCACTTGTCCGTATCGCGCACGAAATATTTGCTCTCCACGCGCATGTTGCGGTCGTGGCGGAAACCGGCCAGCCGCTCGGGGTGGATATCGTATTGACCCGCATATTTTGCCAATTTGCACTCGAAATAATCCATGCAGCCGCACTCCAGGCAGCGGGAAGCCTCAGCCTTCGCCTCCTCGGGAGTGTAGCCCTTCATATACTCTTTAAAGGTGTTACGGCGCAGCTCCGCACTGTCTTCCGTCATTGCCACCCGCTCCGAAGGTTCGGCCAGGCGGTGGGCATACAGCTCCTTCACGCGCTGATCGGAAAGAACGCGGCGGGACAGGAAAGGCTTCTTAGCGGCATTGTCCCGGTCAACTGCTCCCGTGGCGAGATATTCGTCGACGGCTTTTGCTGCTTTCTGCGCCTCCGCGATGGCTGCCACCGCGATCCCGGGGCCCTTGTTGGTGTCGTCACCGCATGCAAACACGCCGGGCAGATTCGTTTCGAACGTGTTCTCGTCCGCCACGAAAGTGTTCTTCCGGGTAAGCTCCGCGCCGTCGATGCCCGCCGGGTCAACGCCCTGTCCGATGGCCATTATGACCGTGTCCACGTCAATATATTCAAACTTTCCTTCCACGGGCACCGGAGACCTTCTGCCGGAAGCGTCCGGCTCCCCCAGCTCCATGACCTGGGCCTTCACGGTCCTGACGCGCCCGTCTTCGCCGCCTATGAACTCGGCGGGGTTGCAGAGGAACTTGAACACCACGCCCTCTTCCTCTGCCTCGGTGATCTCTATATCCTCAGCAGGCATCTCCGCCCTGGTGCGGCGGTATATCGTATACACGTTTTCCGCGCCAAGCCTCACCGCCGTGCGGCAGGCGTCCATGGCGGTATTGCCGCCGCCGCAGACCGCCACGCTGCGGCCTATGTCGGGGCGGTTCTCCAGGGCAACGTCCCTCAGGAAATCTATTCCGCCTATCACGCCTTTAAGGTCCTCTCCCGGTACGCGCATCTTGCTGCTGACCCAGGCGCCGATGGCAACCACCACCGCGTCGTTGTCCGCCCGAAGCTGCTCGAAGGAGATCTCCTCCGCGCCGGGATTGGCCTTTGCCATTGCCCTGCCGGATCCCACGCGGACGCCGCATCTGATGTCGATGCCCAGGTTTTTAAGGATGGCGATCTCGCTGTCGAGCACCTCTTTAGGAAGGCGGTACTCGGGGATGCCGTAGCGCAGCATTCCGCCGGCTTTGGGCATGCCTTCATATACCGTCACGTCGTGGCCTTTCTTTGCCAGGCAGCTGGCGGCGGTCAGTCCCGCGGGGCCTCCTCCGATGACGGCGACTTTCCTGCCCGTCTTTTCGGCGGCGGGCTTCAGGGTCGTTTCCACGGCGTCGGGCCTGAGCAGGTTCATATCCGCAGCAAAACGCTTGAGGCTGGCTATGGAGACCGGCTTGTCAAGTTGACCGCGGCGGCATTTTTTCTCGCAGGGATGGGGGCAGACTCGGCCGATGGAAGCGGGCAGCGGGATCTTGTCCATTATGACGGCAAGGGCGTCCCTGTTCAGGCCGTTGGCGATGAGGCCCACGTAGCCCTGGCAGTCGGTTTCGGCGGGGCAGGCTTCCATGCAGGGAGGACGGCAGTCGCCGGTGTGGTCAGACATCAGGAGCTCCAGGGCAAGCTTTCTTGCCTGTATAGTCCTGGGGGTGTCGGTATAGTATTCCATGCCGGCGGTGCGCTCATTGACTTCTGTGGAGCAGGAACGGAGCAGTTTGCCCCCTGCCTTCGCTTCGATCACGCACATTCCGCAGGCGCCGTAAGACTTGATCTTCGGGTCGTGGCAGAGCGTGGGTATCTCGATACCGTATCTGGCGGCAACGTTGACGATCATTTCGCCGGGTTCGGCGTTTACGGTAATATCGTTGATCCTGAATTCAATACTCATTTTCTTCGCCTCCCCGTCAATTGCGCACTACCGCGCCGAAACGGCACGTCTCGTAGCAGCTTCCGCATTTTATGCACTTTTCCGCGTCGATAGCGTGGGGTTCTTTCACTTTTCCGCCGATGGCTCCCACGGGACACTTTCTGGCGCAGGCCGTGCAGCCGCGGCATTTTTCAGGATCGATGGCGTAGCTCACCAGCCCCTTGCAGGCGTGGGCGGGACAACGCTTTTCTTTTATGTGGGCATCGTATTCGTTCCTGAAATACCTTATGGTGGTGAGCACCGGGTTGGGCGCCGTCTGGCCCAGTCCGCAGAGCGCTCCGTCCTTAATGGTGCGGCACATCTCCTCCAGCAGCTCCACGTCGCCTTCGCGGCCCTCGCCGTTGACTATGCGGGTGAGGATCTCCAGCATGCGCTTCGTGCCCAGGCGGCAATGAATGCACTTGCCGCAGGACTCTTTCGTGGTGAAGTCAAGGAAGAATCTTGCCATCTCCACCATACATGTGGAATCGTCCATTACCACCATGCCTCCGGAACCCATTATGGCGCCGGTGGCGGACAACTTCTTATAGTCGATCACCGTGTCAAGCAGTTCGGCCGGTATGCAGCCGCCGGAGGGGCCGCCCATCTGGACCGCCTTGAACTCTCTGCCGTCGCGGATGCCGCCGCCGATGTCGAAAATGACGTCCCTGAGCGTCTTGCCCATGGGGATCTCAACGAGGCCGCCGCGGCGGATCTTGCCCGTGAGGGCGAACACCTTGGTGCCTTTGCTGTCTTCGGTGCCCAGGGCCGCGAAGGCTTCTCCGCCGTTAAGGAGGATCCAGGGGACGTTGGCGAAGGTCTCTACGTTGTTGATGTTGGAGGGCTGCTGCCAGTAGCCTTTCTGGGCAGGGAAAGGAGGCTTCAGGCGGGGCATGCCGCGCTGGCCTTCCAGGGACTCTATAAGGGCAGTTTCTTCGCCGCAGACGAACGCTCCGGCGCCTGCCTTGATGCGCACTCTGCAGGAGAATCCGGAACCGAGGATATCGTCTCCCAGGTATCCCGCTTCTTCTGCCTGTGCGATGGCCTTTTTAAGCCTGACGATGGCAAGGGGATATTCGGCACGGACGTATACTACCGCTTCGGAAGCTCCGATGGCGTACGCGCCGATCAGCATGCCTTCTATGAGGTTGTGGGGATCGCTTTCTATGACCGCCCGGTCCATGAACGCGCCCGGGTCTCCTTCGTCGGCGTTGCAGATCAGGTATTTGCGGCCGGTCTCGCTGACGGCGGATCTGGCGGCGTTCCACTTGAACCAGGTGGGGAAACCGGCGCCTCCGCGGCCTGCCAGGCCGGATACTTTTATGGTGTCGATGACTTGTTCGGGCGTCATGCCTAAAAGCACTTTGCGGATGGCCTTGTAGCCGTCGGCGTCAACGTATTCCTGGATGCTTTCGGGATCGATGTTGCCGCAGTGCCTGAGGGCGATACGGGTCTGTTTGGCCAGGAACGCCTTGTCTTCGTCTTTGATCGCGTATGCAGTCAACGCAGGTGCGTCGAAATTGCCGCTCTCGACGGCGACGGCAAGCAGTCCGGCAAATTTTGCGTCGGCGCGCACGTAGGTGGTCCTGGCGTTGCCGGCGTATACGTCAACGATGGGCTCGAGATAGCACATTCCGATGCAGCCGGTGATGGTCAGGCGCGCTTTCGGGGCGCAGTTCCGGGCGGTCAATTCTTTTTCGATGGCGGTGTATACTTTTCCGGCTCCGGCGGCGATGCCGCAGCTGCCTTCTCCGACTTTTATGATATATCTGAGTTCACTCATTGCCGCGCCTCACTTTCCTGAAGGATCGCCGCTCTTCGCGGCGTCGCGCAGTTCCCTGATGATCCTGACCGCCTTGTCGGGGGTGAGGGTGCCGTAAGTGTCTTCGTTGACCATCATTACCGGCGAGAGGGAGCAGCAGCCCAGGCAGGCGACCGTCTTCAGCGAGAACAGCCCGTCGTCGGTGGTGCCTCCGTCTTCGATCCCCAGCTCGTCTTTAACGGCGGCAAGGACAAGCTCCGAGCCGTTGACGTGGCAGGCGGTGCCCTGGCAGAGCATTATGAGATACCTGCCCACGGGTTTGAACCGGAACTGAGTATAAAAAGTGGCAACGCCCAGGACTTTGGCGGGTTTTACGCCGGTGCGTTCGGCGACGTGCCACATTACGTCCGTGGGAAGATATCCGTATATCTCCTGGGCGTGCTGCAGGATCGTGATCAGACTGCCGGGGACTCCGGCGTATTCCTGAAGCACCGGCTCCAGCAGATTCAGATCGCTGCCTTCGGCTCGACAGCGGCAACCGTTGTTTTCCATATTACTTTCCCTTTCTCTGGCAGCCTTTTGCTGCCTTTTTGGTGCCTTTGGCTCGCGTTCGGCTCGCTTCAGGTTCGCGTTCGGGTCGCTGTTTGGGCGATCCTGTTTTCCGTACTGCTTAACTTAATTAAAACGGGTGAAACAAGGTGCTGGCCTCATTTCACCGCGTTATTGTTTCTGTAGATCTCGTCTTTTGTCTTTCGTGAGACCGTTTTCTGAGAGCCGCTTTCGCCGCTGCTTTTGAAGCTGCGCTGGCCCTGAGTTCAGTGATCAGCCTCCGTTGTTTTCGCCTGCTCCGTCGTCCGTAGGCTCGGATCCGCTGTCGGTGGAAGTGGGCTCGGGCTCGTCGGTGGGCTCCGCAGTGGGTTCGTCGGTGGGCTCGGCCGTAGGCTCAGCAGTGGGCTCGGCTGTGGGTTCAGTGGTCGGCTCGGTCGTGGGCTCTGTGGTTGGCTCGGTCGTGGGCTCTGTGGTCGGCTCGGTCGTGGGCTCGGTCGTGGGCTCAGTCGTGGGCTCGGTCGTGGGCTCGGTCGTCGGCTCAGTCGTGGGGACATCAGTAGGTACGTCGGTAGGTACGTCGGTGGGTACGTCGGTAGGTACGTCGGTGGGTACGTCGGTAGGCACGTCGGTAGGTACGTCGGTAGGTACTTCAGTGGGAACCTCGGTAGGCACTTCGGTCGGTACTTCAGTAGGAACTTCGGTGGGTACGGGCGTCACGCGGTTAGTGGGCGTAGGTGTGGCAGTTGCCGGAACCTGAGTGGCGGGAACGGCGGTGGCCGTAGGCACTTCGGTGCCGGGCACGTCGGTTGCCGGAACGTCCGTAGCGGGGCCCTGAGTAGCGTCCGTAGGCGGAACGGGAGTGATCGCGGGTTCCGTCTCGAAAGGCGTCTCGCCTGCGTCCGGCGTGGCGGTATTGACCACGGGAGCCACGGTGGGATCGGCCTTCTTGGAGTTCTTGTAGAATTTGACGCCCAGCACCACGAACAGTACTATTATGACGATGCAAAGCAGGAATACGACGACTGCGGGCCAGATCTGGGTGTCGCCTCCGTCTCCGCCGCCGATGCCCAGGAAGTTCTTGATGCGGCCGATGAATCCGCCGCTCTTCTTTTCTTCGATGCCGTCGTTGGGGTCAAGCGTCTCTCCCTCTTTATGCTCGTCGTGCACGAACAATCCGTTTTTCTCGGAGCTCCTGGTCTGGGTGGCTCTGGACGCGGCGTCTGAGCGGGACGCGGTGCGCCTTACGCCGGGATCGGAACTCTGGTTCCTTGCTCCGGCGGCCGTGGGAGCGAACATGCTGTCAAAATCGTTTCCCGCAGCTTTTTCGCGCCCGGATCCGGTCTTGCCGGCAAGCTTAACGTCTCCGTCCCCGGCATCCGCGTCAATATCGTCGGCGAAGGAGAAGTCGAAGAAGCTGTCTCCGGCGGATGCGCTTTCTTTCGCGCCCTCGCCTCTCTCGTCTCTGAAGAAATCGTCGATCTCGCTGCTCAGTGATCTGGTTTCGTCTCCAGCCGCCCTGACGTTCTCAGCGGCGTCAACTTCGAAGTCGTTTGCACGCTTTGCACCCGCGGCAGCGGCTGCCGAGGCTGCGACGGCGGCTCCTGCGGCAACAGCCGCCCCTGCTGCGACGGCGCCGGCAGTTCCAGACTTAGCTTTGTCGGCAGTCTTGCCGGCGGCTTCGTCAGCTGTTTTTTCGGCGTCGCGGACAATTTCTTCCGCGTTTTCTTCGGCTTCTTTTATTTTGGCTTCCGCGGCGTCGGTCAGGCCGGAAGCGGCCTCTCCCGCCGTTTCCGCGGCCTTGTTTAATTCTTCGTCGAACAGCGTTCCGGCGCGGTCGATCTCTTTTGCGGCATCGCCGGCGGCTTCGGCAGCTGTTCCTGCGGCGGCCCCGGCAACTGCGCCGACAGCGTTTTCTGCGGTCTCTGCTGCTTTTTCGGCGGCCTCTTCCGCCTTCGCGGCGGCTTCGGTCCCTTCTTTGGAGGCCAGGGCGGCAGCGCCTGCTGCGGCTCCAGCTCCTGCGGCAACGGCTGCTCCCGCGGCGGCGGCCACTGCGCCCGCGCCCGTGCCCGTGGTTGTCCGCGACGCGCCTGCCGCTTCGGATGCGCCGGATGTTGTCCCGGCCATCTCGGCGTCGCCGGGCAACGCCTGGATTGCCACCAGCGTGGTGTCCTCGGAGAAGCCGCTTTCGGCTACGGTCGACATCAGGCGGTCGACGATCTCGGCTACCGTGTCGCAGCTCTTTATAGTGCTCTGCATCTCGTCGTGGGTGATGTTTTCGTAGAAGGCGCGGCTGCAGATCAGGTATACGTCGCCGGGCTCGGATTTCATCTCGAAGATGGCGGGCATCAGCGGGTTTTCGGCGTTGTGCACGCCAAAATACTGGGTGAGCTTGTGGCGCTTGGGGTGGGCGGCGGCGCGCTCGGGCGTCAACAGGTTCAGCTCGACCATTTTCTGGGCCTGGGTGTGGTCCTCGGAGATCTGGCGGAGGACTCCCGCGCGGTAGTGGTAGATTCTCGTGTCGCCCAGGTTGGCCGTGACGACCTTTTTGCCCTTGATGCAGACCAGCGCCAGCGTGGACTGAAGGTTCCTGGCCTTGTCGCCCACCGCGTTGACCCGCGCCTTAACCGCATTGTTCGTCGACTGGATGTACGCGCTCACGAACGCCGCCATATCAACGTTAGCCGTCGATTGACCCGCCTGCCTCAGCGACGTCAGCTCGTCAACCTTTTTGCTGTGATATTTGAACAGATTTTTCACGGCAATGAGCGACGCCTCGTCCTGGTAAACGTCCGCGCCGTATCCCTCGCTGACCGCGTAGATCTGAAGCCCCTTCTGGTCTTTTTTCTGCGTCAACAGCACCTGCGACGCACAGTATTCTTCGGTTATATATTTTGAATTGAGGTAGAAATTGTTGCTGTTGTAGCTCTTCTTTTTACCCGGGCAAGTGGCCGCTGCCGCTCTGTAAACCATATTTCAGCGCTCCTTTGTTAATACTGTCAAAGCATGTCTGGAACAGACGGATTTATTATAGCACGGACCCGGCGGTCCTGGCAAGTGGCGCCGGAACGCCCGCGGAACCGCCTCGGAACCGCCTCGAACGGGGGACAGGTACCTGTTCGAGGTCTCCCCAGAACGGGGGACAGGTACCTGTTCGAACGTATTTTTCGCCCGCTCAAACCCCTTCCCTGAGAGAGCAACAAAAAAAGGGATGGTATCGCTTTCACCAAAAAACGAATACCTGTCCCCCGTTTCTTATCCTGTTTTATTCCTGTTTCCGCCCTGCTTCAGCCTCTCAACCGGGTACCTGGGCCTCTCAAACGGGTACCTGTCCCCCGTTCTGCTGCGCCTGTTCCTGGGCGATCTTGACCCCGGCACTGGCGCCTAACCTGTCAGCACCGGCGAAAATCATTGACAGTGCGTCCTCATAGGTACGTATGCCGCCGGAAGCCTTGATCTTGACGTGAGGGGTTGACCCTGCGCTTTCAAGGCTGTCGAGGGTGGCGCGTATGAGCGAGACGTCGGCCGTCGTTGCCGCGCCCGCGGAGAAGCCGGTGCAGGTCTTGACGAAATCGGCGCCTGACAACGCAGCGACGGTCGTTGCCCGAACTTTTTCCTCGTCGGTGAGCAGACCCGTCTCGATGATGACTTTCAGGATCTTGCCGCGGCAAGCCTCCCGGACCCCGCGGATGTCGCCGGCGGCAACCTCGTCTTGCCCGGCCTTTATAGCGCCGACGTTGATCACCATATCGATCTCGTCAGCTCCTTCGCGGACGGCGTACAGCGTTTCGAAAATCTTGGCTTCCGTGGCGCAGGCGCCGAGCGGGAACCCGATGACGACACAACAGTTAACTCCGGTCTCGTCTTTTTCTTTCAGCAATTTGCGGCAAAGCGGCAGGTAAAACGTGTTCACGCAAACGCTGGCGAATCCGTACTCTACCGCCTCGCGGCACAATTTAACAATGTCCTCTTCGGTCGCGACCGGTTTCAGCGCGGTGTGGTCAATCCGATCGCAGACGTTTATCGCGCCGCCTGCCGGGTCAAAAGCGTCCTTCTGCTCCGCCTGTTCCGTCAAAACGTTTTTTTCGTCATTCATAATAAAATCTCCTCCTTTTAAGATACGCGCTCCGGACCGACCGCAGAATGGGGGACAGGTACGTGTTCTCAAAGACGAAATCCCCTGTTCCGGCATCTGTTTTTAGCTCCGTCCTGAGCAAAAAGCGAATCGCGAACAGGTACCTGTCCCCCGTTCTGCGGCACTTTCAGCCCCGCACCTGGCCGTTGCCGTTGATCAAATACTTAATAGTTGTCAGCTCCTTCAACCCCATCGGCCCGCGGGTGTGAAGCTTCTGGTTGCTGATGCCGATCTCCGCGCCGAGACCGAACTCGAACCCGTCGGTAAAGCGGGTGGAGGCGTTGACGTACACGCAGGCGGCGTCGATGGAAAGCTGGAAATCGGTGGCGGCGTTGTAGTCGGAAGTGACTATCGCCTCGGAATGGTGGGTCGTATAGCGGGACACGTGGTCGATGGCCTCCTCGAGGGTGTCGACGATCTTGACCGCAAGGATCAGGTCGTCGTACTCGGTCGCCCAGTCGGACTCGTCGGCAAGCTTGAATTGACCCGCAGCAGATCCGTCGGAGGTCTGCACGTACCCGGAAGCGGCGAGGATCGACGCGCACTTGCCGCACACGCGAAGTTCGACGCCTCGACTTAAAAGTTCGGCGGCAATTTCCGGAAGGAAGCGTTCGGCCACCGCCGCATGGATCAGCAGCGTTTCCATGGCGTTGCACACGCTGGGGCGCTGGGTCTTGGCGTTGATCACAATCTTCGTTGCCATCTGCAGGTCCGCGGCCCTGTCGACGTAGACGTGGCAATTGCCCGTTCCCGTCTGGATGACCGGCACCGTTGCCTGAGTCAGGACCGCCTGAATGAGGCCCGCGCCGCCCCTCGGGATCAGCACGTCAACGTAACCGTCGAGTTTCATGAATTCCGTGGCCGTCTCCCGCGACGTGTCAGTGATCAGCCGGACGCAATCCTCGGGCAAATCCGCCTCCGCCAGCGCGTCCCGGAACACCCGGGCAATAATTTCGTTGGAATTGATCGCTTCTTTTCCGCCGCGCAGGATGCAGGCGTTGCCCGATTTAACGCACAACGCCGCCGCGTCCGCCGTAACGTTCGGCCTGGCCTCGTAAATAATGCCCAGGACTCCCAGCGGGACCCGCGTCTTCACGATCCGCAGCCCGTTCGGCCTCGTGCCGCCGTCAAGGACATCGCCCACCGGATCGGGCAACGCCGCGACCTGCCTCAGCCCTTCCGCGATGTCGTCGATCCGCTTTCCGGTCAGGCGGAGGCGGTCCTGCATGGAGACGGACATGCCCTTCGCGGCCGCCGCGTCAACGTCGACCCCGTTGGCAGCGATTATCTCGCTTTCCTTCTCCTTCATCATCCTGGCCGCCGTCAACAGCGCCCGGTTTTTCTGGGCGGTCGACGCCCGCGCCAGCGTTCGCTCTGCCCGCACGGCTGCTTCGCCGAGCTTTTTTAGGTAGTTCTGGATTTCAATTGTGGAATTTGACATCTTGGCTCTTCGGCCTCCTTTGCATCGTTCCCGTGGAACGGGGGTGGAACGGGGGACAGGTACGTGTTTTTGCGTTTCAGATTTGCGTCTTTCGTTTGTGCCTGAATCGTTCTCTGTGGAATCGGACATCCGAGGTCAGCGAATGGAACAAGTTCTTGTGGTTCCCGGAACAGCTGTTCAGCTTCTTAGTAGCAGGTAGATGCTCACCTCAGAACGGGTACCTGTCCCCCGTTCTTTCGCTTAACTACTAAGATTTCTCGTTTTCACCATATCCTCATCTGTAATGTTTGCGCAACACTTAAATGCTTAAAAGGGTAATTGAAAGAGAAAAAACGAATGCGCTCAACCGAGCTTCAGCACGTTCGGCACGAAAAGGGTGCCAACGTCGTTGCCGTCGAGCAATTGATGGATCACATTCGGATCCCGGCCGTTGGCGATGACCGCGCAGATGCCGTCCGCGGCAGCCAGTCTTGCCGCATGGACCTTAGTAAGCATTCCGCCGGTCCCGAGCTTGCTCCCCGAGCCGCCCGCGGCCTCCTCGATCGCCTCCGACAGATCCGTGACCGTGTGGTACATCTCCGCGTCGGGCCGCTCGTGCGGGTTGTTCTTATAATAACCGTCAATATCCGTCAGGATCACAAGCAGATCGGCGTTGACGATGCGGGCAACGACGCAGGAAAGCGCGTCATTGTCGCCGAATTTGATCTCGTCCACCGCGATGGTGTCGTTTTCATTGACTACCGGCAACACGCCCATCTCCAGAAGCCCCGTAAAGGTGTTGACCGCGTTCTGTCGCGCCTCGGGCATATCGATCGTCCCACGCGTCAACAGGATCTGGGCCACCGAGTAGCCGTACTCCGCCATCAACCGGCTGTAGACCTGCATAAGGTGCACCTGCCCCACCGCCGCCGCTGCCTGCCGGCCCGAGACAGTAGACGGCCGCTCGCCGAGTTTAAGGACCTCCGTGCCCACCGCGATCGCGCCCGAAGTGACCAGGATGACCTCCCGCCCCTCGTTTTTCAGGTCGGACACGACCCGGGCAAGCTTTTCGATCCTGCGGAGGTTCATTTTTCCGCTGGGATAAACGAGCGACGACGTCCCGATCTTAATAACGATCCGCTTCGCCCGCGTCAACGCGGCCCTCGGGTCCTCCGCTACGGCTCCGTTTTCCGCCGCCGTTCCGGCCGCTGTTCCGGCAACACACGCTTCGCATTTATCTTTATTGAGTTTTTCTATGGGGTTTTTTGTGCCTTTTTTGTCTTTTGCATCAATATCCGTTGAGATTCCGGTCAATTCCATTCTACCTCCCTGCCTTTGCAAGGTCTGACTGCGGTGGAATTATAACAGATTGCGCTTCCTTAAACAAGTCTGCCTGAAACCGTCAGAACTGGGGACAGAGAACTGGGGACAGGTATGCATTCTCACGGGTGCGTGTCCTCGGCAGCGAGACTTCCGGATTGCCTGGCATGTAGAAACATGTGGAAAAACCAAAAATGTCTCTATAAGGCCTTCAATCAAACCTCTTTTATCCGAATTCGAACTTTAGACTCTTTTAATTGTTACGCGCCGGAATCGCACAAATGAGTGTTTACGAATACATATTCACAAAAACAAAAATAGTACCCGCAAACTGGTACCTGTCCCCCGTTCTGTGGTACCTGTCCCCCGTTCTGCTGCAGCAAACATATATCGGGTCCTCCGTTCTGGTTGTTTTTCCTTTCGGTTTGAAGTGGAATTGGGGAAACGTCGAAGATCGTCGAAAAACGTCGGAAAATGTCGGAAAATGTCGAACGACGTCGAAAAAGAGAGTCTAAAAACGTCGAAAAGTGTCGAAAAAAGTCGGAAAACGTCGAAGAACGTCGAAAAGCAGCAGATCAGGATGAAAATGAATTGGCCAACTTAAAAGCGGTACTTTTTGAACAAAGCAAAAACTCGGCGATCTGCCGATAGGACAGACCACGCTTGCGAAATTTCTTCAGGATCAAGAAGATCTTGTCAAGACCCAGGCCCCTAAGTTGAGCGGCATCGATACACTGAGAGATTGACCGCATTGCCTCGGGAGCGAGCTCGTCAGGAATGCGCGGTGGGACAAATTCATTCATTTTGAGGAATTTCAGGTCGCTTCCGGAAATTTCCGCGTTATTAAAGCCCTCAAATTGTGCGCGGTCGATCACTTCGAACACGTCTCCGGCGTCAACGATAGTTGGATCGTCCCTCAAATAATCACGGTAACTGCTGTACTCATAATCTTCCGGACGAAGGCATAAGCCGGACTTGACCGGATTTTGATGGATATAGCGGAGGACGTTCGCAAAATAAGCGTTATCCTCTACAGGCACGCTCTTGAAGCGGCCCTGGAACAGATGCCCGCACCGACGGTGGACAGCGTTGAACCAATTGACGTAGGCCGTTTCCAGGTCGTGCATAAATGCGCTGACGAGCCCAAGCTCCGGCTCGTTAACAAGAAGGTGAACGTGGTTGACCATAAGGGCGTACGCATAGATCTTAAATCCGAATTTTGCCTTAATTCGTCGCAAAATGTCGAAAAACGCCTTGTTATCACGCCAATTTAAAAAGATTTTCTGTCGATTGTTTCCACGGATCATAACGTGGTAAGTGCCGGTGGAACTCATTTTTCGGGCAACGCGCGGCATGGCGGCCACCTCCTGTCAACAAGATATCATCTCATTTTCAACGGCTACCGCGTCAACTACTTTGTTGAAATCAGATTGATTGGATGGGTCAATCTTGCCTCAACCGAGATCATTTGTCAAGTGAAAAAAGCGCGGCGAACCGGGGACAGGTGCCTGTTTCACCTGCCAGTGGCGCAAGGCTAACGTCCCTAAAAAGGTGAAACAGGCCGGAGCGGGGGCGGGCACCCGGCGGGCGAATCGGACCACAAGAATGGAATGCTTACGACCGGGTGCCTGTCCCTCGTTCCGCACCTGTATTTGCGGCTCGGTCCGGCAGCTTTCGCGCCGCAAATACAGGTACCTGTCCCCGGTTCGCTCGGTTCGCCGCGCTGTGTCCCCCGGTTCGCTGCGCAGCCCCAGGCGCAAAAAAACGAGGGGGACAAGGCATCGCTGCCTGGTCCCCCTCGCTTCAGTCACTTAACACTTAAGCCATTCGACTCAACACTTAAAACAGTCAAATACTCAAGCTTTGACCCTCTTCTTCCTCAGCACCACGGCCGCTCCAAGAGCAACCACGGCGATGGCAGCAAACGCGAACATTGCCGCGTCGCCGGTCTGCGGGTTGTCAGGACCGCCGGTCGTCGGAGGAACGACCTCCTCGACTGTCAGTTCGACACCCTCAGTGCCGTTGACCAGCTCATAGCCGTCATTGGCAAACAGGTACACTACGTAGTCGCCGGCGATGAGGTTGCCCTCTGCGTCGAACAGTTCGTCAGGACGATTGACCACCTGGCCGTCAACAGGCAGGGTGTACGTTCCGCCCTCAGCGTCAACGTAGAAGTAAAGGATGGAAGCCGTGTCACCGGGAGTCTCGCCGCTCTTGTAAACGCCGATCCAATCCTTCTCACCGAACTTGCCGGTCACGTTGATGACGATCTTGCCGTCAGAGATCTCAGCCTCAAGCACTGCCTCGGTCTCGGGCTCAGACGTCTTGATCAGTCTGAAGAACGGAGAAGCCAGCGTGGACGCCGCGTCGGTACTGCCGGTAGCAGAGATCCGCTTGCCCTCGGTGGCGTTGCCGGAACCGAGCACGAACCAGGTCTCGATATCGTCGGAGATGTTGCAGCCGTCGAACACCAGCGTGTACTCGCCGGGAGCGTAGGCAGCATCGGGCTCGAAGAACGTGTAGAGGAAGTTGCCCGCCATGGTGAAATCTTTCTCAAGCACCACGTTGCCCTCAGCGTCGGTCATTGTGACGTGAACGGGAGCCGCAGCGTTGGACGCGTAGATGAAGGTCTCGAAGCCGTTGAACCAGCCGTCCGCAGTGAAGGTGATAGTAGCGGTAGTGGTCTTGTTGAAGGGATTCGTCCACCAGCCGGTAGAAAGCGAATCGTTGGCATCGAAGAAATCGTAGGCGTCGTTGAACAGCATATAAACTTCGGTATCCCTGTCGTGGATCGCCTTGCTGTTCAGCTTGACAACGGTGCCGTCCTCAAGCAGAGCCACGGCCATGATGTCGTTCACACCGCTGAGTCCGTTGAACGGGACAACGATGTAGTAGCGCTGAACGGTCTCGCCGGATCCGGCCCAGCCGTCCCACGCGTCAACGGTAGGAGCAAGCGTAGGCTCGTTCGCCATGATAAACGCCTTGTCGAGAACGATCTCGCCGTTGATCATGTAACCGAAAGCCACAACCTTCTGCTTGAAAGCCACCCAGCCGTTGTAGCCGGTAGAGGTGCCGTTGTACCCGAAATGATCGGCGTGCATCGCGCCGGAAGGATTGCCGAAGTAATCGATCATAGCGCGGCCGGCGCCCAGATTGCCGCCGCTCCACCAGAAGCCGTCGAAGGACATTCCGTAAGCGTCCGCATCGTCGAAATCGATGACGTCGCCGTAAGTGAACTCTTCACTCTTGTTGAAGGTAATGGACTCGATGACCAGTTTGCCGCCCGCGGCCGCGCCGGGGAAGCGGATACCGGTCAGTTTAGTGCCTAGCATGGTAGTGAACTGGGTGCGGATGGAGAAGGTCTTCTCCGTAGCGCCGTCCATACCGGGGCCTGCCCAGGTGCCGGCAACTCCGGAATAACCGGGATTCACGGCGGTGTCGCGCAGGTAAACGTTGTTGGCATGCATAGCTCCGTCAATGGAATACTTGACGGTGAAGGACGTGTAAACGCCGGCGTCGATATTGTCCAGAGGAATGGATACCCAGGGATCGGCCGCGTCGGCAGCGGAGGTTACGACAAGCTTGCCGTCTTCGGAAGTGAGGGTGACTCCGGCAACCGCGTCGGGCTGCACTTTGGTCTCGGTTCCGTCAACGATAACGGTAGCCACGGGCACTTCCTGGACTCTCAGCGTGAATTTGGCCTTGACTTTGCCTTCCGTTCCGTCGTCGAAGACGGCGCGGATCCTGACGGTATAGACTCCGGGATCGAGATTGCCGATGCCCACGAGTTCCATCAGATCTTCGTCATGGCCGAATCCGGAATTGCCGAGATACTGTGCGGGAACGCCGATGATATCTGCGATGGCTTCTCTTTCCCTGTAGGTGTCGGAGCACTCCATCGTAACGATCTCAACGCCTTCATCGTCGAAAGCGACGCCTTCCGCGGCGATGTACTGCCAGACAATCTTCTCGACGTTGGCGCCGTATTTGGCGACCCAGCCGAGGATGTTGACCTTATCGCCCACGTTGATGGTGATATCGGTAGCTTCGTTATAGTTGGTGGAAACAGGATATGCATCCTCGTTGACGGCGACCGCGTCAATGCTCTGCTGAACGTCGCCCTTGACGACAAGCGTAAATTCCTTCAGGACGCAGCTGACGCCGTTCTCGAATTCGGCAATGATCTGCACCTGGGCGGTGGTCTTCTTGGCAACTTTATTGATGTCCGTAAGTTCCATCAGATTGTCATCGAGGCCGAATCCGGAATTGCCGAGATAAGCGGCGCTGTAACCGGTGTGAGCGGACAGATCGCCTCTGGGCCTGTAATTATCGGAGCAGGCTTTCTCGACGCCGTCAAGAGTCCAGTAGACTCTCTTAAGGGAAGCCATGGAGTTGGCGGCCCAGCCGAGGATGTTGATGGTCTGGCCTTTTTTGATGGTGATGACGTCTGTGCCGGCGTAGTCGGGCTCGGTGAAGCTGAGGGCGTCATAGTCGATATATACGCGGTCGAGGGACGTCATGGTCTGTCCTACGGCCTCCACTGCGTAGTTGGTGCCGGGGCAATGGTTCGTTTCGGCTCCTTTGAGGAACACGGTGGTGGCAGCGCCCTTGTCGCCGCTGCACCAGAATCCGACTTTGTTTTCGCCGGTGGCGGAAATGACGATAAGCAGGTCGCCGTTGACTTTATTGTCGAAGTTGAACACAAGGTTCTGATTGTCCTTGTGGTTGAGCACCGATGCGGTGGCAAGGACTTCTCCGGCAACGGAGGTCTCGTAATCGGTATTCCAGGCGTAGATCTTCGCCTCGGCATTGCTGCCGTCTCCGTTATTGTTCCAGGTCGGGCTTGCGAGGCCTGTCACGGACTTGAGAACGTGATCGGCGTCAACGTTTAATCTGATGCCGAAATCGCCGCTTCCAAGAAGATCGATGGCGTCGCCGCCTCTGGGGCAGAGATTGCCTTCGATGACTTCGATCTGGCCTTCGCAGGTGGAAAGTCTGTCAAAGTAGGAATCAACGTCCGCTTTTACGAAATTTACGTAGAACCCGAAGCTCGAAGGAGTGAACTGCATCCTTACGCTGGAATATGCGGAAGCTCCGTCGGGAAGTACGAAATATCCCTGGTCCGAAGCGGCCTCAAAGGCAAGCACGTATTCGCCTGCGGAGAATATCTTGCCGAGATCGATCTCTACTCCTGCAGATTCGTCTTTGGTGGGGTTAAGCGTCTTTGTAAAGACCGGAGTTCCGGCAAGCGACGTGGCGATATCCGTGTCGTATGCATAAAGATTAACGTTGAGCGTGATGTAAGGCGCGTTGCTTCCGTTGCTGGCCCAGTAGATCGGCAGACCGATGCTGGCAAAACCCGAGGCGGCATTGAAAGCTACCGCGGCTTTCGGGTTGTGGGACCCGCTCTTTCCGACCCAGACTCCTATGCCGCCCGGATTGTTATAGCTGTTTACTCTTACGAGTTCGACCTTCGGCCCTGTGTAGGCGGCGGCCTTCGCCTCGTCGGCAAACAGCGCTATCCACGCGTAATCCGCGCTTCCGCTGTCAACGTTGAGCGGATCTAGGCGGTTGAACTCGCCGACCCATTTGTCGTTGGTCCCTCCGTTCGAAATGTCGACAACGGCAATGTGCCACTCTCCGTCGCCGTTGAGCGCAACGTCAACGTGCGGCTCCGCGACCTTCGCATACAGAGACGCGGTGGTGTTGTTGACCGTGGTGCGGTATTTGATCGCGGCGTACTTGTTGGCAACGTCCGTCGTGGGCGTCGGCTGGATCAAGACCCAGGGATCTGCCGCTTTGGCTGTGAATCGCACAAACGTGGCGCCGTCTTCTTCGAGCAGCTCGTGCCCGACTTCGTTGAAGTAAGCGTTTCCGGCAGAACCGAGCTGGCTCGCCGTGATCAAAAGCGCCGGGTCGTCATCGGCCGCGGCCGCGCCGAGCGCCGCCAGCGAGAAGAGCATAGCAACCGTTAACAAAAGTAGCAATACTTTCTTCATATGAACCCTCCTGAAATAAAAAATGTTGTAAATGATCCGCAGCCCGCCGGCTGCGAAATATATGGCAATTGTTAATATACCACGCTCCGGCGGGTTTTTCAAGCCTTTGGGAACGGGGGACAGGTGCCCGTTTCGGCCGCCCGGGCGCCGATGAACCGGGCCAGGCGCCCGGGGGCGCCTTATTAAGGTGGGGCTGCGGCCGAGGCAGGCCAAGGCAACAGGCCGTAGCAAGCCGAAACGGGCCGGAACGGGGGCCGCGAAACGGGGGACAGGTACGGGTCTCTCCCCGTTCCCGGCGCAGCAGTCTCCGGGCGGGCACCGGTTTGGGAACAAAAAAACAGGCGCCGCAAACCGGTGCCTGTCCCCCGTTCCCCACGGATTTCCGCTGCGCTCATTGCCCCTCTTCCGCCGGCGGAAACCCGTACCTGTCCCCGGTTTCAAAAGGCTCGCGCTCCGCAGGATCCATCAAAGCCCGTTGACGAGGCGCTTGAACGTGTTGCCACGCTCCTCGAAGTTCTTAAACATATCGAAACTGGTGCTGGCCGGAGAAAGAAGAACTATGTTGCCTGGCAACGCGTTGACCCGGGCGGCGCTGACGGCTTCTTCGTAAGTGTTGACCCGGATGATCTTGACGGCGTCACCGCCGGGAGCAGAAGCGACCGCGGCTGCGATTTTTTCCGCGGTGGGACCGGTAAGGATCAGGACGCGGACTTTTGAAACGATCGCCGGACCGATCGGCCCGTAGTCGAGATTTTTGTCTTTTCCGCCGGCGATCATCACGATATTTCTGGAGCTGAATACGGAAAGCGCGTTGATGGTGCGCTCGGGGCTGCTGTCGATCGAACTGTTTATATAGGTGACGCCGTCAAGTTCACGGACTTTTTCGAGCCGGTGCTCGACGCCGCCGAACGTTGACGCCACCGCAGCCACGTCCTCCGCCGAAACCTCGTCCCGGGTGAGCAGAGCGGCCGTCATCAGATTTTCGATATTGTGCTTTCCGGGGAGCAAGAAAGAAGCCCGGTCCAGTTCAAAGCGCTGACCCGTGCAGCCTCCGGATCCGCAGCCGTTGCAGAACGAATCGATCACTATCTTGCCTGATTGACCGCCGTCGTCTCCTTCTGCGGGCTCAAAAAACGCCGTCGACCCATTGTGAGGGGTATAAAGGGGTATTTCCCGACTTTTCCTGGCGGAAAACGTGTCGACTACGACTCGTTCGCGGCCATTTTTCCAGCCGCAGGATGCAAGATCGTTAATAATTGCCAGACTGACGTCATTGCCGGCGTTTAAAACCACACGTTTTTTGGCGTTATCTCCCACCGGACCTTCAGGAAATCTCGGGAAATTGGCATCGTCTGACACTTCTGCCGGGTTTTTAGCGTAAAACAGCGCTCCGTGAAGCGGCTTCTCGAAAACCGCCCGCTTGCAGTCAATATACTCCCTGTAATCTTTGTGCACGTTAAGGTGGTTGGGGGTAATGTTGGTGATTGCCGAAACGTCGGCAGAAACGCTCATCTGCATCAGCTGAAAACTGGAAAGTTCCAAAACCACACGGTCCTCGGGGCCGATATCGTCAAGCCGGTCAATAAGCGGTGTCCCTATGTTGCCGCCAAGCCAGACACAGACCCGGTCCTCCGCCCTGCTGCGTTCGTTAAAATGGCTGAAATGCTCCTCCAGAAGCAGCGCGGTCAACGTCGTGGTGGTGGTCTTGCCGTCGCTGCCGGTTATTGCAAAGATCCGGCAGGGGCAATGCTCCATAAAAATTTCCATTTCCGACGTGAGCCTTGCTCCCGCCCGCACCGCCGCGTCAATATGCGCTTCGTCCGGCCGCATGATCGGCGATCTGAAGATCAGGTCGAAGCCGCCCTCCGGCAGCTCTTCCATGTATCCTTCTCCAAACCGGTACCCGGCGATCCTGCCGGCGGCTTTCATTTGTTCAGCCTCGCCGACCGTCTCTCCGTCCGTCTTCATATCAAAAAGGAAGACGTTTTTCGCTCCGTTGTCCGTCAAAAACCTCAAAAGCGCGCGGTTGCTGACGCCAAACCCCAGCACCGCGATCTTTTTCTCCGGCAAACTCTTTTTAAACTGCACCAGCGGTTCGTTGACGTAAGTCAAGTTTCGGAAACCTTTTAGATAATCATGCGTCGGATTGATCATTCATCATTCTCCTAAAATCTGGAACCGGGCTGTGGAACGGGATAGAACGGGGGACAGGTTCCCGTTTCGGCAAAAGTTTCGGTCTCTGTTCCCGGTCTCCGGAGGGGTTCAAAACGCTCCGGAACGGGTACCTGTCCCCCGTTCCGGACTCAGTCCAGGACCTGCCCGAGTCCCTGTGAAACCGGGGTCTGTCCCCCGTTGCACCCCCGTTGCAAGGGTCAGTTCTTCGCCGCGATGAGGTTGCCCACGGCGATCCTCAGCGAATTAAACAGCGCGTCGTCGTCGCTGTAATTGCCCAGCGACGTGGTGATCTGCTTGATGATGAGGTCGGAGGTGCCTTCGCCGTACAGTTGATCGAGGAGGGTGAAGTAGTCGTAATCCTCGGCGCCGTCGCGGACGGACTCGAGGCGAAGCGAACCAACCGGGTAGGCGTAGAAGGACTTGTCCGCCACCTCGTCGTAATGCTCGCGGCTGATGTAGGGATCGCCGTTGGCGTCCTTGAAGCCGTTGTACACCAACACGCCGTTGCCGTAGACGTTGTACGGGTACGCGTTGTTGGTCTCATGCTTGGAACCCCAGATAGTGTCGAGCCACCAGTCGTTGACCATGTAGTACAGGAAGCCGTCGACGTTGTACAGTTTCTGCTGCCAGAACAGTAGTCTGTGCTCGACCTCGGGGTCGGAGATGGAAAGCGTGATCTCGGGGTGATGCGGGAAGCGGGTCACGTACCACCACACCTCGTCGCCGCCGGCCTGCTCGGCCGCCATGCGGTCAGCGAAAGTGCCAAGATTCTTCTCGAGCATTGCCGTGTAGTACTGGAACATCAGCTTCGGGTCGTTCTTGTAGTCGGCCAGCGTGTTGAAGAAGTAGGTCTTGGGGCACCAGACGTTGACGACGCCGGACACGTAGCTGAAGAAGTCGGAGGTGGATTTGGAGTCGAGGGCGCCGTTCAGGTGCATCGGGGCAATGAGTTTGTACCTGGTGCCCCAGATGCTCTTGATCAAGTTGCCGAGGCTGATCAGGTTGTCAAGCATCCCCTGGTTCTGGGGCTCGTCAACGGGATAGAAATATGCTTTTTTCAGCCACTCGGGGTTCTGGGACAGGTAGTTGTACGCGTTCTGCACGCGGGCCTGGGTCACGTGGTCGGTGCCGTAGCCCACGGGGTTGAAGCACTGGACCCTCGGATCGTTCAGGTACTTGTTAACCTTGGGATCCGGGAACGGGTTCGCGTTGTCCTTGTTGGAATCCATATAAGGCAGATTGTACGCGTTGACCTTGTTCTCCAGCAGGAACTCGTAGTAACGGGCGTAGCCGACACCGTCGTCACCGGCATAAGTCCAGGGCGGGTTGGCGGAGTAGATGTTCCACCAGGAAAGGTCGGCCTGGATCTTGCAGTTGGAAGCGTCGGGCAGCGCGAAATTCCATACGTAGGCGTAGACGAGCGCCTTTTTGACCTCGTTGCCGCTGCCGTCCTTCACCGAAACGGTGGCAGAGTATTGACCGGGCTTCGTGGTCTTCTCGGTGTAAACTTTAATGAGGAACGTCTTGCTCTTGCCGGATTTCAGGTCGAAAGCGCCTTCCAGCTCGGGGATCGGGTCAACGATGGACTGTCCTTCCACGTCGTCGAAATAATAGCCTTCGCACACCACCGCTTTAAGGGTGTTGCCGTTGCTGTCGGTGAAGGGGGTCAATTCCAGCGTGAGGCCGCTCTTGGCCTTCTTGGAAGCCAGCAGCAGCTGGACGCCTTCGATCTCGTTCTTGGCCAGGCGGACCTGGTAAGTGTACATGCCGCTGGACTTGGTGGAGCCCTCCGGCGTCTTCACGTAAGAGTGGTTGAACCAAAGATCGATGTCGCTGTCCTCGTGGGCCGCGGTCTGCTTCGTGTTGGAGACAGCCGGGGCAGCGTCCGTGGCGCCGTTGATGAGCTGTTCTGCCCTCTTCTGATCCGCGGCGGACAATGCGTGGAGGTCTTCTCCGGTGCCTCCGATGTACGGGGAAACGTCGTCCATGCTCTTGACAAGGATCAGCTCGCCGAGCACGAAGCCCTCTCCCGCCGCGTTGGCGGTAAACATGTAGTCGAAGCGGAATCCGTTGATGGTGCCGCTCCAGCCGTTGGAGGCGCTGAGGTCGAAAATGATGTACTGCCAGTCGGGATCGGAATTGTCGAAAGCGCTGGTCTTGCTGTATCCGCCCGCGGCGCCGTACATATTTCCGGCGTAATAGAAGATCTCTGTTTGGGTGCTGGAGCAGTTCTCCTGCCTGATCTTCAGGATCACGACCTTGTATTCGCTGGCGCTGGCCGGGGTCAATTTGTGGGCGGTCATGTAGCTCTTATAGTTGAATGAGATGAACGGGTCGCCGGATTTCTGGGTGGTGACCAGCCGGACGGTCCTGCCGTAGTCGGCGTCGTCGATGAGCTCCGCTTTCACGAAGTTGCCGCCGGTGAAATATTTCAGCACGTCGTCGGCGCCGAAGGTCACGTCAACGGCCGAATCCGGATCCCTGCCCGGCTTCTGGGTGGGAGTCGGGGCGGCGGTTGGCGCGTCCGTTACTGCCGGTTCGTCGGTCAATGCCGGCTGTTCGCTGGCCTGATCGTCCGGTGTCTCGGTGGGCAGCGCCACAACTTCGTCCGTGTGCGCCTGGGTAGGCTCGTTGGGCTCGTTTGCCACCGAGCATCCGAAGGCAATGACCGTCAACAGCGCCACTGTCAACAACAACGCTATCTGCTTTGGCTGTCTTTTTTTCATCTCTGTTTTCTCCTCCCTTGAGCTGCCTGCAACTGCTGCAACTGGGGACAGACCCCGGTTGCGCGCCCGGCTGCAGGCCCTCGTATCCGGGCCGCGCAACCGGCTGCGAAACGGGGGACAGGTACGGGTTTCAGGCCTTTTTGCGTTTGCCCGCCGCCCGTTTCGCAGTCCCGGCTTCGCTCTCGCTCCACTATAGTATATTATGTATCTTTCGAGGCACCGGACGCAAGAGCGAAACCGGGGTCTGTCCCCCGTTGCGCCTTAAGTTTTTCCGTTTCCTCTGTATAAAGCCCCTTAAAAATCAGCTCAAGTACTTTTCCGGCGGCGCGGTCAAGAGCCTCTCGATCGAGCGCGCCGCCCTTCAGAGCCTTCTTCAACGCCCTGAGGACACGCTGATTGCCAGGCATGATGAGATCGTTGCCCGCGTTGATGGACTCGGGCACTGAGCATTTGTTTGTTGCCCACCAGTCGGTCATCACCAGCCCGTCGAACCCCCACTCGTCCCTGAGGATCCCCGTAACAAGCTCCTTCGAGTTGCAGACGTGCAGGCCGTTGACCCGGTTGTAGCTCGACATGACCGTCCACGGGCGTCCTTCGTTGACGGCGATCCGGAACCCGCGCAAGTAAATTTCGCGAAGAGCGCGCAGCCCGACGTTGGCCGAGACAGTAGTGCGGTTGTCCTCCTGATTATTGCAGCAGAAATGCTTGACCGACGCGCCCACGCCGCCCACCGACTGAACTCCCCTGGTCAAAGCCGCCGCCATCTTGCCCGAGACCACCGGATCTTCGGAAAAATATTCGAAATTCCGCCCGCACAAGGGGTCGCGATGGATGTTCAGCCCCGGCCCCAGCCACACCGACACGCCGATCTCCTTCGCTTCGGCCCCGATGGCGCCGCCGACTTCCTCCAGCAGCTTCTCATCCCACGTCTGCGCCAGCACCGTCTCGCAGGGCCACGCCGTCATAAACCGGAAAATCCTTTTCCCGCCGCGGGATAGAAATATTATCAGTTTTTCGGTACGCCGCAGCCATCCCCAGCGCCATTCCTCGGGCAATCCCCCCGGCAGCAGCGGGAACCCTCCCCTGCTCACCCCAACGTCCGGCAACACGTTCAGCCCGGCCGGCCCGTCGGACAACACGATATTCGGTATGCCTTTCTTTTTTAAAAGCTTCGTGCACGTGTGCCCCGCCGCCCCCAGAACGTGATTGTACGCCCTTACCGGATACCCGCCGCCCGTGACAAGCATGCATTTTTCCTTTGCGCTCAGCCTCGAAAGGCTCTCTGCAACTGGTGGCGCAACGGGGGACAGACCCCCGTTTTCCGGGGCAGGTGCAACGCCTGCAACGGGGGACAGACCCCCGTTGACCAGGTCCCCGTCCGCCGCTCCGCGCCCGGGATAAAAAACGATCTCGCGGTCCAGAGCGAAACTGCCGCAGACCTCGTTTTCCAAATAAACGGCATATTGTCCGAGTTCAAGGCAGAAAACGCTGCGCGTTTCGTCAAAAACAGCGATATTTTCAAGGTCAAAGCGGATCTCGAGGGTCTGGGATCCGCCCGGATCGAGGATCTGAGTTTTAGCGAAGGCGGCCAGAGCGCGTTTTTCGTGGTCAAACCGGCCTTCAGGCTTGGAGATGAAGACCAGGACTGCTTCTTTTCCGGCAAAATCACCGGTATTTTTGACGCGCACCACCACTTTTTCGGAGTCGACAGCGCACACCTCTTTCTTGAATGCGGTATAGCTCAACCCGAACCCGAAAGGAAACCGCGGCGCCACGCCGTTCTTCTCGAACCAGCGGTAACCCACATAAATGCCCTCGGCATAATCGTCGTTGTCCGGGTCGCCGTCGTTGCCGCCGACAGTGCCGGACGAAGGATAATCGCCGTAGCTGCGCGCCCAGGTGTCAGTCAGCCGCCCCGAAGGGCAGACTTTGCCTGTCAACACGTCGGCGAGCGCGTTGCCGCCCTCCATTCCGCCCTGCCCAATAAACAGGACCGCGTCGATTCTGACCTCATCCATAATAGAAAGGTCGACTACGCTTCCGCTGTTGACGACGAGCACCAGTTTTTTGAAGCGGCCGGACAATATTTTCAGGTTTTCTTTTTCGGTTTCGGACAATTCGTAATCGCCGGGGCAATCGCGTCGGTCCTTCCCCTCGCCCGCCTGCCGCGAGATCACGTACAACGCAGTGTCAGTCTCGCCGGTCAGGTCATCAGGCGTCAGCGGCAAACAGACAGGCTCGGGCTTTGGATATTTCCTGACCTCGGAAAACATTTTTGCGGTGCGAAGCGGGCCGTACCATCTTATGGATTGCTCGACTTTATCCCGCCACTCGGCGACGTCTTCCTGATATTTTGCTTTCAAGCGGTCGATCCACGCAGGATTTGGAAACGAAAAACCGGCGTTTTTCAGTCCTTCCTCCGCCGAAACGCTGTACCGTTCGCGCACGTCTCCGCTGCCTGTGCCTCCTTTTACGGTAAAGCAGCTTCCCGCGCCGTAAAGGCCGATCGCGCAAGGAGCGAGGGGAAGAACGCCGTCATTTTTCAGCAATACGATGCCTTCGGCAGCCGCTTTTCTTGCCAAGGCTCTGTTGTCTTTTTCTCTTTGGCTTTCCTCCGGCGATGAAGCGCCGAATTCACGAAATTTTATCATTATTTCCTACGGTTACGTAATATTTCCCGATGTTTCCTGCGATTCATTTAAATTTATGACAATTTTGCACAATTTTCGTAGTTTTTCGAAAATTTAATGCATTTTTTGAAAATTTACGAATGTTTTCGAGAATTTTTCGGGCACTCACATATTATTACAAATATTTCCCGGCAATAACCCGTTTCCTCCACAGCCCGAGAACGAATCTCCGGTCGTCTCGTCGCCGGCAAGAAGCAGATAAAGGTCTTTTATGCTGTCAAAAACGTAATCCGGTCTCCCCTCCGGCGGCGCAGCGTCAATATCTTCGAGCTGCGATTCCCCGGTCAACACGCAAACCGAGATCACACCGGCATTGACAGCGGACAAAATATCCGTGTTAAGCCTGTCGCCCACGACGGCGACCTCCTCCGGCCGCAGACCGTACTTGTCCATGACCATCTGAATCATGCAAGGATTGGGCTTGCCCGCAACGAACGACGGCTCGCGTCCCGTTGCCCCCTTAAAGAGCAACAAAAACGCGCCCGCATCCGGAACGGGATGCCCCGGACGCATTGGACAAACCATATCCGGGTGAGTCGCCCAGAACTCCACCTCGTCGCGAAGATAGTCGCAGGCGATCCGCAGCTTCTCATAAGTCACAGTCGTATCGAATCCTAGGACAACAAAATCCGGCCGCGCCTCGGGATCCTCCGTGTAATCGTCAACCAGGACAAATCCGTTTTCCTCGAGGTATTCTGCAAGCGGAGGCGTCCCCACAAGATAGATCCTCGCCCCGGGCAACACTTTCTTGAGATTGTACACCAGCGCATGCGCCGACGTGCAAAAGTCTTCTTCCGTCGTTTCTATCCCGATATTATGAAGCTTTTTGATATACTCTTTCGTATTTTTTGACGAATTATTGGTGATATAAATCGCCCTTTTTCTCTGTTTTTTGAGAATATCCAGAAAATCCAGTGTTCCGTCAAACAACGTCGTGTCAAGATAGATCGTCCCGTCCATATCGAGCAGAAAATATCTGACGCCTCTGAGCGGGGCAACATCTTTATTATTCCTCAGCATCCCTTTTTCCTCCTGAAAGCCTCGCATCGAAAGTGGTGCAACGGGGCGTGCAACGGGGGACAGACCCCGGTTGCACAGACCCCGGTTGCACGTCCCCCTGCGCTCACTTTTTGTTTTTATCCTGCTTTGTGCTTTTTCTCCACAAAACTATGGTTCTGCCGACTATCTGAACGACGTCCGCACCTGTCAACGCCGCCAGTTCCCCGGCAATTTCACCTGCATCTGAAGGCGCGGTATCCAGCGCCTTGATCTTGATAAGTTCCCTGCTCTCAAGCGCGTCGTCAACCTGTTTCACAAGATTCTCTTCGATCCCGATTTTCCCGATCTGGATGATCGCAGGAATCTTATTCGCTTCCGCTCTCAATTCCGCTCTTCTTTTACTCGTAAGCATCTGTAAAAAATCCTTCCTTCTATAGGGCTTAAAGGCAAAGGCAATATGTCAACCAAGAGCAGACGTTCTGCTCAAGGTGCGAAGCCGGCCACGGCACCAGGCAACCCCCGGCAACCGGGGTCTGTCCCCCGTTGCACCAATGCAGCACTAAAATTCTCAGCCCTCGATCGCGGCCTTTGCCACAACGAATTGCCGAAGCGCCTCGTAAGGGAACTTGGGCTCCCTCTTATAAGTATACAGCCCGTTCTTCTCCTGCTCAACGTCCGTCAGCTGCGTGTAGCAAAAAGCACACACGCCAGGGTCGTTCAAAAGCATTGTCACAAGCGAGCCAAACCGCTCGATGAACTCATCTTCGGTTGCCGGACCCACGCCGTAGCCCCAGCCGGCCTCGTCGGACTTTGCCCACAGAATGCCGCCGAATTCGCTGCAGAAATAGGGCGTGTCGGGACGCCACACGGACCGGTCGGTGACGGGAGCGTACGGAGGCACGACGTTGACGCCGCCATCTCCCGCGATGTTGTCCGAGCCGTTGCCTGCGCCGCCGCCCGCGCAGGACCTGATCTTGTCCGCAAGCGACGACGCCTGCTGGTCGTAGTCGTGAAAATCAAAAACGTCCGTGCCCGGGCCGTTGTCCGGCGCCAGATGGTGGTACCAGCCGCTGGTGTCGATGACCGGCCTCGTGGGATCCAGCCGCTTCGTCAGGCAGTAGATCGTCCCGATGGTGTCGTCGCCCTTGGGCGTTTCGTTGAACGGGCACCAGCCCACTATAGAAGGACTTGAATAATCGCGCTCAACGATCTCGCTCCACTCGTTGACGTAGGCGCCGAGGGTCGCGGGGTTGCAGACGTCATAGCCCCAGTTGGCGTGTTCGCCCCAGCACAGGTAGCCCAGCTTGTCCGCCCAATATAGGAAGCGCTGCTCGACCACCTTCTGGTGCAGCCGGGCGCCGTTGAACCCGTAGGCCATCGACCGCTCCACGTCCGCGCGCAGTTCGCTGTCGTCGGGGGCCGTATAAATGCCGTCGGGGTAGAATCCCTGATCAAGGATCAGGCGCTGGAACACGGGCCTGCCGTTTATGAGGATGCATTTCGGCGTAACTTCCACGCTTCGCATACCAAAATACGCGTTGACCCGGTCCGTCAGCTCGCCGGGAGCCGTCAATTCGATCTCCAGGTCGTAAAGATACGGTTTTCCGGGCTCCCAGAGCGTTGCCCCGGGCATGGGCACGTCGATCTCCGTCTCTCCGTAGGTGGCGGCGGCGGTCAACGACCTTAAGATCTGCCCGTTGTCCTTCACCGTCAATCTGATCTGGGATCCGGGGGCAAAATAGCGCCCGGGCCGCAGACGGACGGACAACTTTTCGTTTTTTACGTCGGGGGTCAGGAACATCTGCCTTATATAGTGCCTCGGAACGTACTCCATCCAGACCGTCTGCCAGATGCCGGTGGTGCGCGTGTAATGGCAGCCGGCGGAATAAAAATCGAAACTTTGCTTGCCGGAAGGCTGGAAAACCGACCGCGTGTCGTCCTCCGCCCTGACCGTCAGCCTGAATTCCACGTTTTTTCCGCCGTTTTCAGCGACAATTTTGCGGATCTGCCCGGTCACGTCAAGCTGAAACGACACGTATCCACCCTTGTGAGCGCCTGCGTACTCGTCGTTGATCCACACCTGGGCAAAATAATCCACCGCGCCGAAGTTTAGCAGCACGCGGCCCTTCTCCAGATCCCAGCCCTCGGGCAACTCCACTCTGCGCCTGTACCAGACGCACCGCATAAAATCCTTATATTCGACGCCGGACAACTTGCTTTCCGGGCAAAAAGGCACGACGATCTCGCTTCCGTATTTCGCCTCGGCCGCGTACAATCTCCTGCTGACCCCGCTGTTGCCGTGGTCGATCTCGAATTCCCATTTTCCGTTCAGGTTGATCCAGCTCTTTTCGCCGCGGTCAAACTGCGGCCTCGGATATTCGCTCCTCGGTATGTCGGACAATTCGTTTCTCATATTCTCGGCCCCCTTCTTGCCTTCTTAGGTTATTATACTGATTGGCGGGGGGGTCTGCAAGCAGGGGCTTAACGGGGGACTTTAAC